>CAZJAR010000035.1:0-20762 GCA_964543785.1 uncultured Synergistaceae bacterium
AAGAACTGTATCGCACGCGACGATAACACAGTTGTCCTGTATGTCCTTCAGAAGGTGGACGTTTTTTTCGAGGGACGGACCGGCGGCAACGCATACAAAGGGCTTGCCGCCGTAATTTCCCATCAGGTCGGCAATTCTTGCCGACCTGAGTATCCGGGGCGTGTTCAGCGCCGCATGGCGTAGGCCGAGAAGAGTGTCCTCAGGGGAGTTCCCGAGCATGGTGAGCCGGTAGATGATCTCTTTCTTCAAAAAATCTTTTAGTTCCGCAAAAATGCCCCAGCTTTCTTCTCCATCATGGGAAAAAGTTTCTGCCTTACTCACAGGAAAAACTCCAATTGGTTCGATGTTCCAGGCAAAAGCTTCATCAATGAGCATCTTGTCCTTACCGACGAGGAAGCTGATCCGGGCCCCCTGGGGCAGGGCCTGGAACACCGACGTTTGTGAGAGGGTGAGGAGCAGCAGGTCCAGGGACGACTCTATGACCACCACGGAGAGGGCTTCCCGGGGCAGGGAACGGAGAACATGAAAGAGATAGGGCGCGCATCCGGTGCCGAAGACCAGGTACACCGCCGAAGGAGCGGCTTTGCTCCGCTTTTCCAGAAGGCTTTTCTTCTCGAAAAGAGGTTTTTCCGTAAGACCTTCGACCCACCGTCCGGCGGGAGTCTCCCGGAAGACCGGCTCCCGGAGGGCGGGTAATTCATCCACGTACTGCCGGAGGCGGGCTGCCAGCTTCGGCTGGGATTTCTCCAGGGTCCGGAGATTCTGTTCCAGGAGTGCGGGGATGTCTTTCATTTCGGGTCTCCTCCGTTTGAATCGTCCTCCCTGCGGAGGAGGGTTTTGAGCACGTCCATGGCTTGGGGGGCCGCCTTGACGGATTCGAGATTCGTTTTGGCCACTTCGGCAAGGAGTTCCATACGGAAGACGGGCACGTTCCGGGGGGCGTTGATGCCGATGCGCACCGTGTCTCCCCGGACTTCGATGACGGAAATCTCGATGTCGTCCCCTATGCGGATGGCCTCGCCGGGCTTGCGGCTGAGCACGAGCATGATGCTACGCTCCGGGTGCGGCGTCGGCGGTGGTTTCGGAGGCCGCTTTCATGCGCATGGATTCCCTCATGGTGTCGCTGAGGACGGGAGTGCGGACATCGTACTCTTCGTTCTGGGCGATGACCTGGCAGGCGATGCGCTTTTTGTGGTTGATCACCACGGGCGCCCGGAGGTTGGCCGTCATGTCCCACGGCGCCGCCGGAGGGATGGAGAGGACGATCAGGAGGGCCAGGTCGGCCACGTCCGTGGTTTCAAGTAGGGCGATCTCCCCTTCGGGAAGGCGGGCGTTGTAGTTGGACTTCACCGTCTGGGGGACGACCACGGGCAGGGCCACGTCGCCGTCGGAGAGGCTCTGCAGCCACTTGATGGGGCTGTCGTCCTCCCCGGCCAGGGCCCATTTTTTGTGGGTTTCAAACCCGGGTATCCCCTTGGGGAAATGGATCAGGTCTTCGTCGTTGACGGTGAACCGGCCGAAGCGGGTGGTTTCTATTTTTTCGGGCACGAAAGGCACCTCCGGAGTACGAAATCTTTTGTTATATATTTTCTGGTGCAGGGGAGTGCAAAAACAAAAGCGAGATCCTCACGTCGCTGCGCTCCTCAGGATGACAGGGCGGAGGCTGAGTCAAAAAGCAGAATCGAGATCCCTCACTTCGTTCGGGATGACAACCTAAGGCCAAGATCCTTCCCCTTCGTGTGCTCCCACAGAACCTAAACCGAGATCCTTCGGGCAAAAAACGCCCTCAGGATGACAAATCCGGAGGCGCCCTCAGGATGACAACCCCGGAAGCGTCCTCTGGAGGACCAGACTATTCTACCTCAAAAAGTCCACCAGGGTGGGCTGGACGATTTTTGCGATGACGGCCAGGCTGGACTGGTAGACTGACTGGGCCATGGCGAACTTGGTGCTGGTTTCCGCCAGGTCGATGTCCGAGACCTTGCTGTAAAGGTCGGTAATGTAGATGTTGTTCTGCTTGAACCGGGCCTGGTTGTTCTCGTACCTTTTAAGCAGCGCGCCCTGGGAGGTGCGGCACTTGAGCAGGGTATCGATGAACTGGTCGATCTGGCCGAGCATGATGTTGCTCAGTCCTTCCCGGTCTTCGGCCTTTACGGAGTTGACCAGGTTGTCCATGACGCCGAAGAAGTCGGTCTTCCTGCTGTCCGAGGCTGTCCTGACCACGATATTCTGGTTGTACCGGGCGGAAGGAGCCCCCGCTCTCGAGGGGATGGTTGTGACGGTGCCGGTAAGAGCGGGCTGGGCGCTGCCGCCGACTTCGACCGAATATCCGCGGGGCGAAGTGAGGACCAGGTACCTGGCTCCGCCGTCGTCGACGAGCCGGGCTTTCACGTCCTGCCCCTGGAACCTGGAGTTGATCGCCGCGGCAACGTCCTCGATGTCGATTGCGCCGGAGTCGTTGCTGTCGAAAATGGCGTTCAGGTCTATGGTGTGGGAGTACCCGTCCACTGTTATGGAGAGTTCATCCCCGGCCGCCGGGGCCCATGCGGAAACATCCGCGTCGCCCCTGATTGCGTTGTCCATCAGGAGCACCGCCGACGCGGCATCACCTTCCACGTCGTACAGGGAGACTGCCGCCCCGTCCTTCGCTGCTATGTTGATCATGGCGCCTGACCCCGCCGTGGGGAGTTCGGGGTCGAAGTAGTTCACGTCGAGCCAGCTTCCTGCGGCGATTCGGATCTTGTCGGCGATGAGTTTCGGGGTATCCCCCGCCGAGACGGCAACGTCCACGGTCCTGCCGAGGGATTCGATGCGGATGGTCCCTGCGCCCGAAGTGCTGTTGTCGGGTATGGGAACGCTCGTTATTCCTGATGATATGCCCATCTGCAGTGCGATGCCCGCCGTGAAGGACGGCGAGAAGGAAGGGTCGGAGATGGGAAGGTCCACTATACGGAGGGATTCTCCGCTTTTTGCGTAGAGGGAAACCTGGCCTGTCGATCCGTCGAGGACGGTGTAGCCAAGAAGGTCTTCGCCCGCTGCGCTGTTGACCTGTGACACGATCTGCTCCATGACCTTTTCCTGGTCCACCTTCGGCGGTGTGGATGAGATGACGTCGTCGGGATAGAGCTTCACCGTGAAGTCCTCACCGCCCACGGTCACCCGGACGAGGGCCGCCATGTTGGGGTCCACGCAGGGAATGGAGGGGAAGACGGTGTCCAGGCCCGTGTCGTTCCTGCTCTGGATCGCCGTTGAAAATCCCAGGTCGACGGCGTATCCCGCGGTGTTCCTGTCGAAGACCGCCAGGGGCTCGTTCGCCGACGGCCGGAGGATAAGGCGCTTCGTCAGTTCCTCGAGGCTGCCGGAGGTGCCGAGGCCGGCTTCCGTGTGGTCTTCCTGCACCACCACTTCGAGCCAGTCGCCCGCCACCTGGCGGATGCGCTCAGCCAGTTCGTCTATGGTCAGGCTGACGCCGCCGTTTATTTTGAGTTCGGCCCTGTTGCCGCCGCTTTCAAACCGGAGGTGGAGGTCGTTTCCTATGGCAATGAGCTCGCCGTCGCTGAACTGTCTGCTCTTGACGGCCGTCTCCATGCCGAGGAGGGAGGCAAAGTCAATGTGGCTGTGGTCGACGGGGCGCTCAACGGGAGAGGACGCCACAGTGACAGTGTCCTCTGTGGAGGCGGAGAAGAGTTCCCGTGCGGCCCCGGTAAGCTCCATGCTGAACTGCGTTCCGGGGGCGGCGGCCGTGACGGCCAGCCTGTCGCCGGAGGCTGAGACCCGGGCGGCCACGCCCAGGACCGTGGTGAGCTTGTCGGCAATGGTGTCAAGGGTGTCCGTTCCGTCGATGGTGAAGGTGACGTCCTCGCCTTCCTGAAAAACAACCCTGATCGTTCCGTCGGCGGGAGTCCACGCCGAGGCGTCCAGGCCGAGAATGGTCTGGGCTTCCTGAACCCGGTCAGTGTCGGGCCACCCCGTCACCTGGATGGGTTCTCCCGTGTGGCTCTGGAAGACGAGCTGCTGGGTCCCGGCGGACATGTCCTTTTCCACCGAGACGGAGAGCAGGCGGCTTGCGTCGCCCATGTTCAGGCTTTCGTTGATCAGTTCGGCGATGCGGTCGAGGGTGAGACCGGTGAGTTCCCCCGCGTCGCGGAACCTGTTGTAGTCGGTCAGATCGTCAATGCCGTTGATGTTTTCGTCAGTCCAGTCCTCCGAGAGCCGAACCTTGACGCTCCGGCTTCCCACGGCTATCTGGAGGATTTCGTCCCTGCCCGTCCAGGTGAAGTCGAGAGGAACCTCGGCGCTCGTGAGGGTGTTGGAGGTGTACTCCACAGGGAATACTTCCCTCCCGTGGAAGGATACGTCGCCGATGACGCCTTTTTCCATTTCGTAGCTGACCTTGCCGGTATTCCCCTCGTAGATCACGTTTCCGGACGCATCCCGTTCGAAGGGACGCACTCCCGTGGAGAGGCCGGAAAGGAGGTATCTTCCCTCAACGGAGTAGTTTGCCGTGTTGCGGAGCTCTTCCTGAAGTTCATCGATTTCCGCGGCGATGGCTTCCGTTTCCCCTGCCCCGAGTGCTCCGTTTCCTGCGTATATGGTGAGCTCCCGTATGCGGTGGGAGATGTCCATCATCTGGTTAAGGGCCGTATCAGTGTTGGAGAGCCAGGAAATGGCGTCGTCCTGGTTGCGGATATACTGGCCGTTCTCCAGAATGGCAGTCTGGAGGGAAAGTTCCCGGACCACGTCTATTGGGTTGTCGGACGGGCGGGAGTGCTTTTTGCCCGTAGCGAGCTGATGCTGGTAGTCCATCAGCCGGGACAGGTTATTGTGCATGTCCGACAGCATCAGGTTCTGGATCATGGGGTTGCTGACGCGCTGCATGGCTCTCCCTCCCCTAGCGGCCCACGAGGCCCATTCCGTTGATGATGCGGTCGAGCATCTCGTCAACGGTGGTGATATACCGTGCCATGGCGTTGAAGGCCTGCTGGAATTTGATGATATCCATCATCTCTTCGTCGATGTTGACTCCCATGACGGACTGGCGCTGGTTGTTGATCTGGCTGATGAGAGTGTTCTGGTTTTTCTGCATGGTGTTCGCCCGGTCTCCCTGGGCGCCGAGGCTCGCGATGAAGGATTCGTAAAACTCGTTGAAATCCGCGCTTCTGCTCTGAAGGACCTTCGTCTGCTTGAGCTGGGCCATGCTGAGGGCGTTGCTTCCGTCTCCGGATCCGTTGGAAAAGCCGGTTCCGTCGCCTGATGCGGCGGCGATGAGACTGCGGTCTTCATCTATCTCCCTGTTGATTTCGAGCAGGCGGCTCGCGCCGTATTTGACCGTTATGGGGTTGAAGTAGGCGACGCCGGTGGTGGATTCGCTCTCCCCCACGCCATGGCCGCCGTAGTGAAGGGCGTTCATTTCACTGACAAGCCCGTAGGCCATTTCATCGAGCACGTCGAGGAAGTCGAGGATGATGTCGTCCCGCGCTTCGAGAGCTCCCATGATGGCCCCTCCCTTGACGTGGTGCCTCACGGTGATGTCAGTCTCTCCCACGGCCCTGAGCTCAAGCCGTATGCCGGACGACACTTCTTCCAGCGTTCCCGCGGAGTAGTCGTTGAGGACGGGAACACGCCGTGCGTTCCGCACCATGTTGCTTTCGGAAAGGTAGAGCTTTCCGTCGAAAGTGAAGGCTGCGTCCCGGGCGTACTCCCTGTAGTTGGTGCTTCCGTCGCCGTTGAGGAACCCGAGGCGCTTGGCGATCTGGAGGCTGCCGTTTTCGTCGCCCAGGACGTTGATCCTGTGGGCTTCACCGGCAACGTTGCTCTCGAGGGAGAGGAAGTAGGTATTTGTCGCACCGTCAAGTTCGATGGAAGCGTGAAGCCAGTGTTCCGGGCGCGAGAGGCCGTCCTCCGCGGAGAACATGCTGTTGATCTTGTTTTTTATTGTCTCGAGAGTATCCTCCTCCACCACCTCCACGGAGATTACGGGGGCGGAGTTTTCCATGCCGAGGGCCGACACGATGCTTCCCTTGATGTCCGCCACGGAGAGAAGGTGGTTCAGAGGGCTGGAAAGGGTCATTTGGGTTCCGGCGGCGTTCAGGGTGACATCTATTTCGCCTCCGAAACTGGTGGTGAGGAAGCCCTGCAGATCCGTCAGGGTGAGGTTTGCGCCGGCGGACGACGCGGTGTTGACGCCGTCGGAGAGATCCCATGCCGATGTGGCGTCGTTCCACGCCACGCTGACTTCCCGCTCGAAGGATCCTGCGGAAACACGGAAGGAGTGGCTCTCTCCCGGGATGCCCGCAGGGAGAACCGTGCCTCCGGTCAATACGGAGGAGGCGGCCCTGGTTCCCTGGCTTCCCACCTGGAGGGAGAAAACCCCTCTCAGGTTAAGGGCTTCAGTTATGGTTTCCGGCTTGATCCTGTCCGGGCAGGTTGATTCTCCGTAGCCCACAGTCCACGCGGACTCCGAGGCGAGACGCTGGACGTTCACCGTGTGCAGCGACTCCGGCGCGCCCTGTTCTATGGTCGCGAAGAGCACTGACGGATCGGAGACATGGTCGAAGAGGTTGTCCTCAACCTGAACATCGAAGAAACCCGTGTTTCCCGCCACGGGGACGGCAACGAGATGCCGCGTCTGTTCACCCTGGACGAGGAGCTTGCCGCCCAGGTCTATTTTGAATTCACCGTCACCTTCAAGGCAGGGAGGGTTCACGGTGATGTTGATAAGCTCGGAGAGCTTGTCCACCAGGAGGTCCCGCTTGTCCAGGAGGTCGTTGGGGTTGCCGCCGACACCCTGTACCTGTTTTATGGTGGTGTTTATGCCCGCAATCTGGTTGATAAGCGTATTGGCCTCGTCCACCATGAGCTTGACGTCCCTGTTGAGTGCGGAACGGTATTCGTCGTAGTTCCGTACGAGCTGGTCAAGGTAGACGGTGAGGTTCTTGGTTTTCTCCACCATGTCCTCCCTGACGGCGGAGTCATCCGGTCTCTTGCTGAGTTCCTGGAGGCTCGACCAGTAGGTGTCCAGGGAAGTCTTCAGCCCTTCTCCCGCAGGCTCGTTGACATAGACCTCCACAGTGGAGAGGGCGTTCTGGATCTGGTCCCAGTATCCCTTGACGCTCATCTCTTCCCTGTATTGGACATCGAGGAAGGCGTCCCGAAGGCGGACGATGGATTCAATCTGGACTCCCGTGCCTATCTGTCCCGGGATGTTCGGCCGGTTGAGGCCGGGGTTCGTGAAAGGGTCGGTGGTGGCCGCATCAACCCGCTGGCGGGAGTATCCCTCCACGTCGGCGTTGGAGATGTTGTGTCCCGCCGTTTCCATCCCGCGGCGGAAGTAGTCCATGGCACGGCGTCCCATTTCAAGGCCGTAGAAGTTGTTCAGCATGACCGTTTGGCCTCCTATCCCCTAAAGTCCACTCCCGGCCGGGAGGGGTACATTCCCTGAAGGCGTCTCCACTCGGCGATCATCATGCCGCCCAGACGCTGGTTTTCATCGACAAGACCCGAGAGAATCTGCATCTCGGACTGGACCTTCCTGACTGAAAGTTCCAGTTCGGCCGCCTTTTCTTTCAGAGAGAGACTGTCGTCACCCTTGAGGCGTTCACAGATTGCGGAGATCTTCGGTTCGCAGCCGAGCTGGCCTGCAAGTTCGGCTGCCATTTTCTGCCGCTGGTTCTCCAGGGCTTCGGCCGAAAATCCGAGGTTCTGCAGCTCCCGGAAAAGGTCCTGTAATAATTCGAGGCGCCCGTTCTGGAGCGCCTCTCTTTGCTGTACGGTGACTTCAGCCAGTGCCCGCAGCGTGTCAGCCTGCCTGGCCAGCACTGTGCCCAGGGCAGCCGGAGAAGGCACCGCTATTCCTCCCCGTGGAGCAAACCGGCGACAATGAGGCTCCGGGCTATCTTTTCAAGGTCGGGGGCATAGGTCCCTTCCTCAATCTGTTTTCTGAGCCCATCGACGAGGTCTTCACGGACATCGGGGATCTTCTTCAGTTCCCCCGATACCTTGGAGAGCTCCACGGCGAAGGAACTGAATTCCACGCCGTCCTTGCTCCCCTCACCGGAGGCAGACTGCCAGCTCTTTTTGACGTTGATCTTGTTCACTGCTTTCGGTCCGTACACTCCAGGAATCTTCTCAATCATGTCTATCACCCCGTACAGGAGAAACTTTTCTCTTCACATTGGTTATCGGACGACATTCTTTCAGGCTTTAGGGGCAACGGTCCAGGTAATGGCGAGAACCGCTTTTCCTCCCGCACCGGCGACGGCGCGGGCTGCCCTGCGAAGGGTGGTTCCCGTTGTTGACACATCGTCCACGAGCACCGCCCGCTGCCCGGAAATCCCCTTTCCCCGCGCAATCAGGGCATCGGGGGGCATACTTCTGCGTTCCCCTTCCTCCAGGGAGGTCTGGGCCGTCCGAAGCCCGTTCCATTGCAGGACATCAGCCACGGGAACGTCCCATTCCTTCGAAATTCCTCCGGCCAGTGCCACCGACTGGTTATAGCCCCTTTCGCTGTCCCTGTGGAGGGGTACAGGCACGAGGACGTCGCATGGGGGCTTCGGGAAGATTCTGCCCAGGGCCCGTCCCATAACAACGCCGAGGGGACGATTCCGGCCGTATTTCAGCTCGAGGACGAGATCCCTGAGGACCCCCTCGTGGGATCCTCCCGACTCAAGGGGCAGGGAACCGAGATCAGCCGGCAGGGGGGGAGAAAGAAGGGGAAGAAGGCATGCAAGGCATGCGGGCACCCCGAGGGCGCCGCAGAAGGGACAGGCGCCGGGCCAGAGGAGATGGGCGCCGAAGCGGAGGACCGCCTCAGGAATACTCAATGGGCCTCCGGAGCAGCATGAGCGCCCCCTCATTGGGAGAAAAACCCTGGGGAGTGAGAAAGGGAGCGAGTTCGCTGGTGTAGGTGATGATGAGGGGAATGTGCTTGACAGCAGGGTGGCCGAGAGCGTAATCGAGCAGGGAGGTGCCCACCTTCTTCCCCTGGTGGTCCGGGTGGACCATGATGTCCCAGAGGGAAGCCCGGTAGACGAAATCCGTGAGAATGCGGCAGAACGCCACGAGGTGGTCCTCGTGGCGAACGCTGAAGCACATGGACGTACCCTCAAGCATCCTGGCAATGTCGTCAAGGGAGCGGCTCTTCCCCCATCGGGTGAACCGGTAGAGGTTTGCCAGCTCCTCAGGGCAGACAGCGTGCTTGCTGTCGTAAAAAAAATACCCGCCGTTCATGACCTGTCCGCGTCGGAGGGACCTGCGGCAAGAGCCATGCCGCACACGATGGTTCTCAGATCCGCCTTCCGTGCATCCGCGGATACGGGAAGCTGCACCACCTGCCCGGTGCCGCAGCACGGGCAGATCCAGGTAGCCCTGGCCATGCCGTCTCCGTCGGGCGTTCCCGCTATGACCTTTGATTCTCCGCAAACCTGGCATGCCACGATAAGCATTTTTCCGCCTCCAGCAATCAGTGATCCTCCGCCGGGCGTATGGAGATGGCCACCCGCACGGGACCTTCAGTATATATGTCTTCCGCCGCAGAAATTTCGACTGTGAGCTTCCCTTCCGCCTTGTGTATGATGTCCACCGCTTCAAAAAACTCCGTGGCATCCAGCGCGCCCACCTTCCCGGTGGCGGGGTCCGGTTTGATGGAGTCCTGGACGGCCTTTCTGTTCACCATGCGCAGTATGAGATGGAGCTCGGCCTCGGCGTTCTCTCCGACTGCCCCGGGATCCACGGTCTGTACGTAGAGGACTTCACCCTTCCGGTAGACGAGCAGGCTGTCGCTGACTTCGTAGGTAATCCTGATGTCCTCCCCGAAGACGGCGTTCGCCACCGCGACGGTTCGGACGAATTTCCTGCCCTGCTGTTCCGTGCAGGCGGCGATGCTCTCCATCTCTTTCTCGATGTCCACCGCGAGGACGATCTCTGTAGGGTTCAGGCCCGTCCGGGCCGCGATGACATACTCCGCCTGGCTGCGCAGGTCCTGAAAAATCTGTTCCGCCTCGGCACGTCCGCTCATGGGTTCCACGGCCATCTGGCCAAGTATCTCCTGGGCGAAGACGGCTATGCGGCCGCTCCGGATCTGGATAAGTCCCTTGCGGAGTTCCTCGGCTTCAGTCTTGAGCTCTTCCACGGAGGCGGCGAGGGCTTTCTTTTCTTCTTCAAGCTGGTCACGTTCATTCTGGGTCGTGGCGAGGCTCTGGCGGATTTCCTCGAGAAGGGGCTGTGCAGTGGCCAGTTCTTTCTGAACGGAGAGCAGCTTCTCTTCCTGTTCCTTGAGTCGTTTTTCGCTGTCCAGCAGGTTGATTGACATAAGCTGGGATTCGTTCCTGCTCTCCTGGAGCTCTCTTGTGAGGGACTGGAGCTGACCCTGGATGAATTTCATGCTGAAGAGGGCGGTGCGGACATTTTCCGAGATCACCGTCATGGTGATGAGGATGGCAATGGAGATGAACACTCCTGTGATGGCAGTAATAAGCCTGCTGGTGTCCCGGGGCCTGAGGCCGAAGAGGGATATGCGTTTTTTTCCGATGCGCATGCCGAGAACGTCGCCGAGGTACGCGAGTATTCCGCTGACGGCGATGAGGGTAATAATGAGTCTCCAGTTCATGTCGGACCAGATCTGAAGCTGCATGCAAATTCTCCCCGGTGTGCCGGTTTTCCGTCTTCGGCAGGTGTTCCTGCACAGAAAAATACGGATGACATGTCTATTATAGACGAGTTATCCGCAATGGGCCACGATATTTCACTGATTTTTCAGGAGAAATGGGTGAGATGGGGGTCTTGGGGGACGTGTGCTGTGTCATCCTGAGCGAAGCGAAAGATCTCGATTCTGAATCCTGGGATCAATAGCAGATCCTTCGTCGCAAAAAACGCGCCTCAGGATGACAATCAAGGGCAACTGCGAGATCCCTCGCATTCGCTCGGGATGATAACCAAAGCGGCTCGTGAATGCGGCCTCAGGATGACGACCAAAGCGGCTCGATCTGAACGACGACGGCGCACCGGTTCTCAGAGAAGATCCGGGAAAGGACAGGCGAGAATGGCCAGCCCGATTTCTTCCGCGGAGTGAAGATCGCCGGAATTCATGCCGGGGCATGTCCTGGCCGCCTCGTCCCAGGCCTCACTGGAAGCGAGGAGGACGGGCCAGAAGGGGAAGAGGCTGCACTGAAGGGGACGTACAGGATATATGAGGCACCTGTTCGTTGTGTCGTCATGGAAGACACATGCTCCTCCCTGCTTTTCCTTCAGGCTGGGGGCACGCCACTTGCCGGTGACGAAACGCCTCCTGAACTCTTCAGTGCCGGTGGCGAGAAAGGCGGCCATGGCCGCTTCCTCGTCCGGGGTAAAATAGATGGCTCCAGGCTCGCCGCGGCAGCATCTTCCGCATCCGATGCATGTGAAGCGCAAGCCTTCCTCCCACCACACCTAGGACAAACTCCCTTTCTCCTTTTCCTTCGCTTCGAGGTGAGGAAGGAGAGAGTCGTAGAGCATCTTCCACATGCCCGTGCCGCCGCTCCGGGCGAGATATTCCGATGACATCTCAACGGAAAGGTCCTCAAGGGGGCCGAAGGGGCGGTCCCGGTCATTCCTCCCGCCAAACGCCCTGGCGTTTGAAGCCATTTTTTTCCAGAGTTCGGAAAGGAGGATGGACTCGAACTGCTGGCATGCCTCCCGGAGCCTGTCGTGCTCTTTTTTTGACTTGACCTCCTCCTGCGTTCCCGACGGGCGGGACGAGAGAGGTGCAGCCGCGAGCGGATGGAAGAGGGACACGGCTACATCACCACCAGTTCTCCGTGGAGAGCCCCGGCCTCTTTGACGGCCTGGAGGATGGCAATGACATCCCTCGGGGAGGCGCCAACGGAGTTCAGGGCGTCCACCAGCTCTTTCACGGTACTCGTCGAATCGAGGGCAACGAGCTGGGCTGCACTTTCCTGGGCCTGCACGTCCGTTCGGGGCTGAACAGCGGTCCGCCCGCCGGCAAAGGGCTGCGGCTGCACGACTTCGGGGTTTTCGGCAACCTGCACTGTGAGGTTCCCGTGGGCAACGGCGACAGAGCTGATCTTCACGTCACCGCCCATAACCACGGTTCCCGTCCGTTCGTTCACCGCGACCCTGGCCGCGCTGTCAGGCCGGAGCGAGAGCCCCTCGATCCTTGCGAGGAAGGCAGCGGGGGATGCGGCGTACTGAGGAGGAATGTTGACGGCTACCCGTCCGGCATCAACCGAGGCGGCGACAGCTCCGAAGGCGTTGTTGATGGCCCTGGCCATTCTGTCGGACGTTGTGAAATCGGGGTTTCTGAGAAGAAGGCTGACCTGCCTGCCCATGGAAAAATCGGTCTGGACGTCCCGCTCGACGATAGCCCCTCCCGGAACGCGTCCTACGGTCACCACATTCTTCGAGACCGAGGCCGCCGCACCGCCCGCAGCAAATCCGCCAACCATGACGGGCCCCTGGGCGACGGCGTATACTCCGCCGTCGGCGCCCTTGAGGGGAACCTGGAGGAGAGTGCCTCCCTGGAGACTCTTGGCGTCTCCCATGGTGCTCACGGTGACGTCGATGGTCTGGCCGGGACGGGCGAAGGGGGGAAGCTGGGCGGTGATGGTGACCACCGCCACGTTTTTGCTCTTCACGGCCTTGTCGTTCACCGTGACGCCGAACTGGCTCATGAGGTTCCGTATCATCTGGGTGGCCATGGTCCCCTTGTCGCCGGTTCCCTGGAGTCCCATAACGATACCCACCCCGACGAGCTGGTTCGACCGGACTCCCTCAACGTCGGCGAGATCCTTGATCCGCACGGAGGGATGAATTTCAGCCCCGGCAGAGGCGGAAGCCGCCAGGAGAAGGATAAGGAACACTGCCGCTGTTCTGCGAAATGATTTCATTTCCCGCTCCTCCTAGAATATGGTCTGCAGAATCTGCGTCAGGATGCCTGGTTTTTGGAGCCGTGTGAGCGCTCCCTTGCCCTTGACGCCGATCTCCGCATTCGCGATCTTGTCGCTCGAAATCTGGTTGTAGCTGTCCACGTCCTGGGGCCGGATGACCCCCACCACCTGAAGCTGGAGGGTTTCTTCGTGGGTGGCGATATCCCTGGTTCCCTCGATAATGAGATTTCCGTTGGGAAGAATGTCGGTGACGAGGCAGGTGATCTGGGTCTGGGCGGTGTGGGTCCGTTCCGTGGAGCCGTCGCCCTTCATGTTGCTCTTCGAGCTGAAGCCGAAGGCCTTGATGAAGTCGAAGATGCCCACGCCATCGGCTACGCTGTTGTTATTCGACTTGGATACGTCCGTCTTCCCCTGGTCCTTGGTCTTGGTTCTCTCGTTCACTACCACGGTGACAATGTCCCCTACGCTGGTGGGACGCCTGTCGGCTACCCAGTTCGACCTGTCGTTCCACAGGGAACGGGCCTGGGCCTGAAAGGGAACCGCCCCGAGAAGAATACTGCAGACCGCCGCTGCCGCAAGAATTGTCTTTTTCACTCTATGTGCACCTCCACACGTCCCGGCGCAACTGCCACCGCCTGGATAACCTTTCTGCTCTGCAGGTTCCGGACGCGGAGAGAATCTCCTTCGCACCCGGCGTCCAGGGCCTCTCCCCGGACTTCGATCCGAAATCCCGCCTTTCTGACCGAAATGATCACGGGATCCCCTCTTTGAATTATCGGCACAGAGGACAATAAGTTGAGGGCAACGGGTTCTCCCGTGGAAAGATTCCTCCTGGCAACTTGTCCGAGAACCTCTTCGACGGAGGATGCGAGGGGGGTGGACCGCATCACCCGTACGTTCCTGACGGTCACATCGTCCGCTTCAATGGTTCGTCCCCGCTCCACCGGCCTCGCGGCGACCACCGCGGGACGGCTCCATGTGAGCCTCACCGCCAGGGAGCGTTCGCCTCCGGAACCGTCATCGTACTTCAGGGTGACCGATCCGGATCCCGGCGCAACGGACTCGGGAGCTACGGGAATACCCGGGGGAACGGGGCCAAGGGGCTCGGCCTCCACCTGCCATTTCCAGCCTGAAAGACGGCGTATGACACGAGAGAGGGATTCATCGAAGGAGAGTGAGACTTGAGGCGGCATGATGAGCTTGAGGCGGATGCCCCCGATCCCCTGCTCCATCATGGCGCCCAGGAGGGCGTCCCTTGTAAGGATGCCGTTTTCCGGAAAGGGGACTGTCACCGCGCCCGCCTTCCGGACGAGCTCCGGGTCACCGGTGAGAAGGGCGGCTTCGGAAAGAAGGAAAGGGTCGGAGGTTACAACCGCAGAGGAACCCATCTCCAGGACAAGATCCGCGGCGGATGCGGGAGCGGCCGCAAATAGCTGCAGGATAACAATGAAAAGAAGAGGTAAAAAAATGCGGGACCGTACTGCATCCCGCTTCTCAGGTTTTCTTCCATCCACGACGGCGGCTACCTCTTGAGCCCGTTGGCGATGCGGAGCAGTTCGTCCGCAGTCTGCACTCCCTTGGAGTTGGCCTCGTAGGCCCTCTGGGCGATAATCAGGGAGACCATCTCGTCCACAACCTGGACGTTGGACATCTCAAGGATCCCCTGGTGGAGCTGGCCGAGTCCTTCCTCTCCGGGGAGGCCGACCATGGGAGCCCCGCTGGCCGGCGACTCGAGGAAGAGGTTCTTCCCCACAGCCCTGAGGCCGCCGGGATTGACGAACCTGGCAAGTTCGATCTGCCCCACTTCTTCAGCTTCTTCCTGGCCGGCGATCCGTACAGTGACGAGCCCTTCGGGGCTGACCATGATCTCCGTGGCCTCCTCGGGGATGACGAGGGCAGGCTCAAGGAGCAGGCCATCGGAATTGACAATCTGCCCGTCCGCGTCCACGTTCCAGTTGCCCGCCCGTGAATAGGCCAGTTCTCCGTTCGGGAGAAGCACCTGGTAAAAACCGTCTCCCTCGATGGCAATATCGAGAGGACGGTCGGTTACCTGGAGGTTGCCCTGCCCCATCATGCGGGCTGTTCCCACCACCCTGGTTCCAAGCCCCACCTGAACGCCGTTGGGAACCATGGATGCCGGCTCCACAGGGGCTCCCGGCTCCCGGTTTATCTGGTACAGAAGATCCGCGAAATCGGCCCGCTTTCTTTTGAATCCGGCTGTGTTCACGTTGGCCAGGTTGTTGGTCGTGACGTCCAGGTTGGTCTGCTGGGCGATCATTCCGCTTGCGCTTGTCCACAAGGCTCTGAGCATTGTATTTTTCTCCCTCCCGCTAGCTGGTCCTGCCGAAGGACGTGATCAGCTTGCCTGTCATTTCATCATGGGTCATGAGGGTCTTCGACGACGCCTCATAGGCCCTGTGGGCTTCCACCATACGCACCATTTCCTCGACCACGTTGACGTTGGACATTTCCAGGGCCCCGGATTCGATCCGTATCTCCTCGCCCTCGAGGGCGACGGGGGCACCGGAATTTTCGCTGGCGGCTACTGTTGTACGTCCCGCCTGCCGCAGATAGGTGGGATCGGGAAAGGCAACAACCTGGAGAACATCGATGACGTCACCGTCAGCGATGATCTGCCCTCCCTCTCCGATGGAAACTTGTACGGCCTCGCCGAACTCCACGGGACCTCCGTCCCCAAGGACGAGCATTCCATCGTGGGTGACGAGCTGCCCCTCCGCGCTGCGCCGGAAGTGTCCCGAACGGGTGTAGAAGGTGTTCCCTGCTCCGTCCTGGACTGTGAAATAGCCTTCGCCGATGATCGCTGCGTCGAGGGGCGCATCTGTTACCTGGAGGGCCCCCTCTTCGGTGCTCATGTAGGTTTCGGACATAACATTGGCCAGGCTGAGATCGCCGATGATAAATTTCCCCCTGAATCCAAGCTGGAAGGGGGCGGACACGAGCTTTACAGAACCGTCCTCGGACATTTTTTCCACACGGTCCATAAGCACTTCGGGGAAGGATTTGTTGACGGGGATGCGTTTCCGGAATCCCGATGAGCTGACGTTTGCCAGGTTGTTCGCAGTCACATCATGCATAGTCTCCTGCACGATCATGGCTGATGCGGCCGCATAGAGGCCTCGGTGCATGAAATTCCCTCCCGGTAGGGCACAAACAGAGGCGGGGGCGCCGATCCCTTCGGATCAATCCGTCCCCGCCGTACCACCGGGGATCAGAATTTCCGTCTTCTGCCCTTTCTTTTGTTGACGAGAATGCCGCTCCTGCCCAGGGCCTGGAGTTTGTCTATCTCGGCGAGGGCCTTGCCCGTGCCGAGGGCGACGCATTCCATGGGATCGTCCGCCGTGAAGCAGTTGATGCCCGTGTGCCTGGTGATGAGCTCGGGGAGTCCCCTCAGAAGCGAACCTCCGCCTGTAAGGACGATTCCCCTGTCTATTATATCGGCGGAGAGTTCCGGCGGCGTTAGCTCAAGAACATTCCGAACTCCATCAATCAGCGCCTGGACCATCTCTCCGATTGCCATGGAGACGCTCGTGCTGGAGACCTCGATCTGCCTCGGAAGGCCCTGGACAAGGTCCCGGCCCTTGAGAACCATGACGTTTTCCTCTTCCTCCTGGAGACAGGTACCGATCATGATCTTGAGGTTTTCCGCAGTCTGTTCGCCGATGGCGAGGCTGTACTGTTTCCGCAGATAGCGCATGATCCCCTCGTCGAAGCGGTCACCGCCGATCCGGAGGGATTTGGACACCACGATGCCCCCCAGGGAGATGACGGCGATGTCAGTGGTTCCGCCGCCGATATCCACTACCATTTTTCCCCGGGGCTCCTCCACGTTGAGGTTGGCGCCGATTGCTGCAGCCATGGGCTCTTCGATGAGGTAGGCTTCCTTTGCGCCGACTTCCACAGCGGCCTCGAGGACCGCCCGGCGCTCCACGTCCGTCGCTCCGGACGGGACGCAGATCATGACCCTGTTCCGGAAAAAGCGGCTGAAGCCCCGCTGGACACGCCGCATAAAATGATGGAGCATGGCTTCAGTCATGGTGTAGTCCGCTATGACGCCGTCCCGCAGGGGACGGACAGAGGTTATGCTTCCGGGCGTGCGCCCCACCATGTTCTTGGCCTCGTAGCCCACGGCGAGTATTTTTCCGGTATCGAGGTCCACGGCCACAACTGATGGCTCCCGAAGGACGATACCCTTGTTTTTCACATAAATGAGTACTGTTGCTGTTCCAAGGTCTATTCCGATATCCGTTCCAAACACGGCGTCTTCCTCCTTTGGACGACGAAAGAGCTGTTTCAGGGAGGTCCCCACGGCCCCCTTCCGGAGAAATATCCTCCGGATTTTTAAAATGACTGATCTATTCTACCCTGTACGGGCCAAATGGGGTACCCTCCCCATAGCCCACTTTCCACAAGTACAATCCTTCCGCGGGAGCTGTCATGGCCGAGTCGGCCCTGGCCCGGCCCTGAAGAAGGTCCTCCATCCATTCCACTGACTTTTTTCCGCGCCCGACCGCGTTCAGGTTGCCCGCCATTATGCGGACCATATTGGTAAGAAAGGCGTTTCCCCGCACCGTGAACACGGCGAGGCACCCCTTTCTCCTGACCGAGGCGCGGTACATGGTGCGAACCGTCCGGTCGGGGCATTCAGCCGTCTTGCAGAACGCACGGAAGTCATGGTCGCCCTCGAAGAGAGCGCAGGCCCGCCGGACATGGCAGAAATCCCATTGAAAGCGGTTCCACCAGACCCTGCCGTGAAGAAACGGCGGAAGGGCGTTTCCGTGCCATATGAAGTACCTGTATTCTCTCCAAAGGGCGCTCCGCCGTGCATCGAATTCCTGCACCACTCTTGCCGTCTCCAGGACGGAGACGTCGGGAGGAAGACGGAAATTGAGGGCAAGCACCAGCTTGTCCGGCCGCCACTCCTTCCCGAGCTCGAAGGAGATCACCTGGCCGCGGGCATGAACTCCCGCGTCAGTCCGTCCTGCGGCGGTAACGGTGACCGGTTTTCCTTCAAGGGCAGCGAGGCTCTCCTCGATTTTTTCCTGGACGCCCGTTCCCATGGACTGGCGCTGCCAGCCTGAATAGGCAGTTCCCATGTAGGCTACACGGGCTGCGTACCGCATCAGGCGAGGCTCCGGTCGATGGAGACGAGGAGAATGACCACGGCGGGAACAAGGAGAAGAGCCGCCGTATCCGCCGTTTTCCATGCCAGCGGGTACATGCGGGTTCTGCCCGTTCCTCCCCGGTAGCACCTTGCCTCCATGGCCACGGCAAGGTCCTCGGCCCTTTGGAAGACGATGACGAAGAGCGGGATGAGCACAGGGAGAAAGGCCTTCAGTCGCTTCCACAGCCCCCCCCGGTCGAAGGAGGCTCCCCGTGCGAGCTGGGCTTTCATGATGCGGTCAGTCTCGTCGAGAAGGGTCGGTATGAAGCGGAGGGCTATAGTCATCATCATGGCAAGCTCATGGGCGGGAAAGCCGAAACGGGCAAAGGGAGAGAAGAGGCGCTCAAGGCCGTCCGCCAGCTCCATTGGCCGTGTGGTCAGGGTGAGAAAGGAAGCGAAGAGTACGAGGAACAGGAGTCTGAGCCCCATGTAGAGTGCGAGAACAAGTCCTTCCGACGTGATGGTGATGAAGCCGAGGGAGAGGAGAGGCGTTCCCGAGGTAAAGAAGATATGAATTGAGGCGGTGAAAAGCACCAGGATAAGGACGGGTTTCGCCGACCGGAGGACGAGCCTGAAGGGAAGGCGCGCACCGGCGGTCAGGCATGCGAGAAGTACGCCCCACACGGAAAAGACGGCGGGGTGTTTTGCGAGAAAGATTCCGGTGAGGAGGATGAGGACGGCAATTATCTTGCACCGTGGGTCGAGGCGGTGCACCGGTGATTCTGACGGAACATACTGGCCGAAGGTGAGGTGGTTGAAAAATTTCATTTTGGACTCCCGAAAAGGGCGGCTTGTATTTCTTTCCAGTCCCAGGTGAGGGGAACACGTTTGCCCCGCTCCCTCAGAAGGGCGGAAAGGGCGGCGATCTCAGGGAGATGGAGCCCCGGCACGGGGTGGGAGCTGAGATGATCAAGCACCGCGGAAGGAGCGTCACAGACCGTCTGGCGGCCGCCGTCAAGTACCAGTATGCGGTCGCTCATCTGGAGGGCGATGTCCAGGTCATGGGTTACCAGCAGGATGCC
Organism: uncultured Synergistaceae bacterium; assembly: GCA_964543785.1. Lineage (GTDB taxonomy): Bacteria > Synergistota > Synergistia > Synergistales > Aminobacteriaceae > Aminivibrio. Next base: position 19,086 of record CAZJAR010000035.1, read on the forward strand.
CATTCCTTTGTCCCGAAGGCGGGACAGGAGAAGGGTGAGTTCCTTCCGTGAAAAGGAGTCGAGACCGGCTGTAGGTTCGTCGAGCACGAGGTAATCGGGATCGGAGGAAAGTACGGACGCTATGGCGGCCTTTCTCTTTTCCCCCCCGGAGAGATGGAAGGGGCTTCTTCCGAGGCATTCGTCGGGGAGTCCCGCCAGTGCGGCTGCGGCCTCGACCCGACCGGATATTTCCGCCTCGGGAATACCCCAGTTGCGGGGAGCAAAGGCGATTTCCTCGTAGACGGTTTCGGCGAAGAGCTGCTGCTCGGGATACTGGAACACAAGGCCGACCTTCCGCCGGATCTCCCGGAGATGAGGGCTTTTCTCCTTCAGTTCCATTCCGTCGATGAATATGCTCCCCACCATGGGGAGAAGGATACCGTTGAGGTGCTGGGCAAGGGTGGACTTTCCGCTGCCCGTATGTCCAGCCACGGAAAACCATGTGCCTGCCGGAAACTCAAAGGAGATGTCCCTGAGGGCACAGGTTTCGAGAGGAGTTCCGGGATGGTAGGTGTGGCCGAGGCCGGTAACGGTTATTGACATAGCGCGTCAGCCATTGAGGACACTGTGGGAACCTGCGGCACGGGACGGCCTTCAGCCCTCAGGTCGCGCCAGAAGGACACAAGGGGAGGAATGTCGAGCCCCCATTTCCTGAAAGGCAGGTCGGAAAGGAAGAGTCCGGTGACAGGACCCTCCCAGGCAACAGCACCCTCGTGAAGTATGATCGCCCGGTCGCAGGAGAGTATCTCTTCGAGGCGGTGGGTGATGGAGACAATAGTTTTCCCGGAGGCATGGAGGTTCCTGAGAACCCGGAGGAGTTCCGCCCTTCCCGCGGGATCGAGCATGGCAGTCGGTTCATCGAGGACAAGGCACGGGGTGTCCATGGCCAGTGCACCGGCCACGGCGAGTCGCTGTTTTTCTCCTCCCGAAAGGGTGTATGTCGGTTTTTTGCGTTTTTCGAGAAGGCCGGCCACAGAGAGAGCCGCCTCCACGCGCCTGACGATGTCTTCGGAGGGCACGCCCTGGTTTTCCGGGCCGAAGGCGGCGTCTTCTTCCACCACTGTACCCACGATCTGGTTCTCCGGATTCTGAAATACCATTGCGACGGAACTCCGAATGGGAAAAATGTTTTTTTCCTCTCCGGTAGAGAGGCCGTACACAATACAATCGCCCTGCGAGGGAACCAGCAGGGCGTTCAGGTGTTTCGCAAGGGTGGATTTTCCGGATCCATTGCTTCCGAGAAGCGCCACCCACTCCCCCTCGTATATGGAAAGCGTCACGTTCAGAAGGGCGGGTCGTGCACAGCCGGAAGTGTCGGCCGCTCCTCCGGGATAGACGTATGTCACATCCCGGAGTTCGCATACCGTTTTTCGGGGCATAATCAGTCGACCAGGGCTATGACCGCCATTGGGGAACCGTCGCCGTGACGGACCCCTGTCTTGATAATGCGGGTGTAGCCGCCCGGACGGCTGGCGTAGCGTTTCGCCAGATCGTCGAAGAGCTTGATTGCGGCTTCCTTGTGGGCCATCTTGGTTCTTACGATGCGCCTGTCATGGATTGTGCCGCCCTTTGCCCGGGTGATGAGCCGCTCGGCGAACCGGCGGAGCTCCTTTGCCCGGGTGACGGTTGTGGTGATGC
>CAZJAR010000036.1:0-1592 GCA_964543785.1 uncultured Synergistaceae bacterium
GTGCGCCACCATGACTGAAGAGAAAGGAAGCCTTCCATGTCCGCCGGTACGTTTTTCATTTTTGTTTCACCCCAAACCTCAAAAGAATTGCCCCACTCCGCTGCTTTCCCTTACCCCCAACTGTCGCTGAAAGGGAGGGAATTAATACCAGCGGGAGAAACACGGGGAAAAGTGTACTCCAACTTTATTCTCCGGTCCAGAGTACTTCAGGAGGGATGAGAAACCTCGAGCCGTCGAGTTTTTGTTTTTTGCTCTGCTCACTTTACCGCTCAGGACGTTCACCTGGTAGATGGCGCTCATATCGGGCGCACCAAAAAAGCAGAGGGAAGGCACTCCTTCCCTCTGCTTTTTAAACTACTGAGCTAATTAGGGCATGGGGATATGAAGATCCGCCCCGGGACCGAGAGGCCATCCCATGGTGAACCAGAACACCAGAAGAGCGGTGAAAAGAATGAGATACATGATGCTGTACGGGAGCTGAAGGGATATGAGTGTCCCGATTCCCACTTCCTGCTTGGCATCCTGCTTGTACTGCTCGTAGAAACCAAGCATCACGGGAACGTAGTATGAAAGAGGGGCAAGGTTGTTTGTGCAGGAGTCTCCAACCCTGTATGCCGCCTGGGTCAGTGCGGGAGAGAACCCGATCATGCCGAGCATGGGAACGAAAATGGGCGCGAGGATGAGCCATTTTGCCGATCCGCTGGAAATGAACAGGTTGATGGTTGTCGTCAGCAGGACGAAGGCAACAATAAGCTTGCTGCCGGTTAAATTCATGGATTTCAGCCAGTCGGCTCCGTTGACGGCAAGTACTGTTGCCAGGTTGCTCGCGTTGAAGAGGTGAATGAAGATAGCCGCAGGCAGCACGACCACGAGGAAGCTTATGCCTCCTTTAAGTCCTTTTTCCATCATCTTGGGGATATCCGATCCTTCCTTGATGACCTTGGCGCCGTAGCCGTAGGCTACGCCCATGAAGAAGAACAGGAAAAAGAGAATTCCGGCAATGCTGGAAAGGAACGGCGAACTAGGAATGATGTTCCCGTTATCCGCCCTGAAAAATGATCCCTGGGGGAAGGTGAGGGCTACGATGAGAAGGATATAGCCAAGACCTGCGTACAGCGACCATCTCAGTCCCCTGTTTTCGACATCAGAAACGCGGTGCTTTTCAAGCTCGGTGGCATCCATGGTGCCGCCTTCGTCCCCGAGGTACTTGCACGTGATTTTCTCCGTCACGAAAGTTGTAACAAAGGCGACAACTACCGTGGCCGCAATCATCAGGTACCAGTTCATCAGCGGGTGAATGGGACCGGGGATGTTCATTCCCTTGGCGGCGGATTCGGTGATGCCCGCAAGAAGTGCGTCAGTTCCGGCAATGAAGAAGTTTGCGGTGAAACCTCCCTGCGCAGCGGCATATCCTGCCGTGATACCTATCCACGGGTTGCGCCCCAGTGCCTTGAATATGGCCGCACCGATCATGGGCGTGAAGATGATGCCCGCATCGGACGCAAGGTTCGCGTTGATTCCGACGATGGCAAGGGCAAAGGTCACAAGATAGGAAGGCGCCCCGAGAATGGTTTTCCGCATGAGGGCGGAGA
>CAZJAR010000036.1:1629-20264 GCA_964543785.1 uncultured Synergistaceae bacterium
GCCCAGTGTCATGACGATGATCAGGCCGAGAGGGGGAAAGCTGGAATAAATCTTCAGAAGATCAGTGAATACGACCCGCATGCTCTTGTAGGAAAGCAGGTTTACTACCGAAACAACGGTCTCTTTCGCTTCAGCTCCCCCTCTTCCGGCAGCCATGTACTTGACCGACATGCCCGAGTTGCCGAGCCACCAGGACAAGGCCAGTATGATGCCTGAAAGAATGACGAAGAGCCAGAAAGGATGGGGGAGTTTATTTCCTACAATCTCCACTCCCTTGATGAAACGCAGGAGCAATCCCCGCTTCTTTGGTGCAGATGCTTCCGACATGAAAATTCCTCCTTTGCAAAAATAAAATGCTTTCAGTTTCTTTCAGGGATACATGGGGGTTTTGTTCTTCTCACTACCTCCTTCCGGCTGTCATTTTCCGGCCGACAATGAAAGGGCCAGTTCCGCGAAAAGTGCGGGGCCATAGTCGAGTACATTTTCATCGATGTCGAAATACTCGTTGTGATGACCGGCGGCAATGTCCGTTCCGAGCACAAAATAAACCGCCTGGCCTCCTCTTCCCTGAACAGTCCGCATCATCCAGGAAACATCTTCGCTTCCTCCCAGGCTGACATTGGGAACAATCCGTTCAATACCTTCGATGGCTACTGCCTTTTCCGCAATAATCCCTGCCAACTCGTCATCACTCAGGGCATCCACAGCCTCTCCCATCTTCGCCATGGTCATCTCCACGCCGTACATGGAGGCGGCTCCGGATACTATTTCCATCGCCCTGTCGTACACATAGGAATTCAGATCCATAGTCAGACCACGTGTTTCGACTTTCATCACAGCCCTGGAAGGGATGACATTCCGCCCGCTCCCGGCCTGAAGAACGCCCACATTGATCCTGGTCGCCCCGTCCTTGTGGGGAGGAATGCCCGCCAGGGCAAGGGTGGCGGAAGCCGCGGCAAGAAGGGCGTTCCGGCCTTCATTCGGTGCACCCCCCGCATGGGCTGCCTTTCCCTTGTAGGTCAGGTCAAACTTGGTGGTGCAGAGAAAATCTCCGCACGCTGGGGAAACGCTCCCCGTGGGAATCCCCATGCCTACGTGTGCGCCGAGGAAAAAGTCCACGTCATCGAGGAATCCCTTCGCCGCGATGGCCTTGCCTCCCCGGACACCTTCCTCCGCAGGCTGGAAGATGAGCCTGATCACTCCTGTAAGGGAATCCTTTCTTTCCATGAGCAGCTCCGCAAGGGCTAGGCCGATGACGGCATGGGCGTCATGGCCGCAGGAATGCATGGCATTTTCGTTCATGGAGGCAAAACCTTCCCGGAAGGGCCGGTGCTTTGGGTCCTGCGCCTCGGAGACATCCACGGCGTCAATATCAAAACGAAAGGCGAGAACAGGTCCCGGTTTTCGGGTGTCAAGCAATGCCACCGCTCCCGTATAGCTGTCCATTTTTTTGATCCACCCTGGGTCGGCTCCCTGGGCAAGGGCCCGCTCAGCGAAAACGGCGATCTCCCGGTCGGAGGGGCGTCCCATGACGGAGTCCAGATCAAGCACATCCCGGCCGACTAAAACATCATACCCGAGAGAGTCCAGAATGCCCGCTATTCGTGCCGTAGTCCAGAATTCCGTCCAGCCTGTTTCGGCGTGGGCGTGGAATTCTCTTCTGAGATCCCTGTACTTCCGCAGTTTTTCTTCACCGAGTGCCGCCATGCTGGTCTCCTTTCCGTCTCAGTTCGCCGCCAGGTAATCAAGGGCGCAGGCAGCAAGGATTTCCACGCCGAGCGGAATGGCCTTCTCGTCGGGGAGGAACCGGTTGTTGTGCAGAGGGGCCATGTCCTGCTTCGCGACTCCCTCGGGCCTGCATCCCAGCCACATGAACTGGGCAGGGATCTTCCGGCTGAAAAAGGCGAAATCCTCTCCCCCGAGAGCGGGCTTCTCCACCTTCACGATCTTCTCCTCGCCGATTATCCCCGAGAGCGTTGAAAAGACAAGTCTCGTCAGATCCGGGTCGTTCATGAGAGGGGGGTATCCCTTCACGTACTCCATTTCACAGTCTCCACCCATTCCCCGGGCTACGCCGGACGCGATGGATTCTATGCGGGAGGGCATCTTTTCCTGAGTTTCGGGATTGACTGTCCTGACCGTCCCCTCGAGGACGACTTCATCCGCTATGACGTTGTACCTGTTGCCTCCCCTGATGGTCCCTATGGACACCACAGCGGCATCAAGGGGGCTGACGGTTCTCGACACAACCGTCTGGAGGGCAGTGATCACCTGGGCAGCGATGGCTATGGCATCCACGCCGTTTTCCGGTTCGGATCCATGGGCGCCCTTTCCCTTGACGGTCAGGAAGAGCCTGTCGGAAGCCCCCATAAGCGGTCCCTCTTTCGTCCCCACAGTTCCAGTTTCCAGGGAGGGCCATACATGCATGCCGAAGATCGCATCCACAGCCGGGTTTTCAAGAACTCCGGCGGAAATCATGCCGGGCGCACCTCCTGTGGGGTTTGCCTCCTCCGCAGGCTGGAAGATAAACTTGACAGTCCCGCTGATGCGGTCTTTCAGCCCGGAGAGGACGAGGGCGGCACCGAGGAGCGCTGCGGTATGCACATCATGGCCGCAGGCGTGCATAACGCCCGGGACAGAAGAAGAGCAGGAATGACCTGTCTTTTCTTCCATAGGCAAAGCGTCCATGTCGGCTCGAAGGGCAACGCATCGCCCTTCCGCGGCACCATGGAGAATACCCATCACACCGTTTCCGCCGACTCCGGTGACCACATCAATCCCTGCCTCCCGCAAAACTGCTGCTACGAGGTCCGAAGTCACTCTTTCCTGGTTGCTCAGTTCGGGCTGACGGTGTATCCGGCATCTGAGTTCAAGAATTTTGTCAAGATAACGGGAAACAAGAGATTTCAGGTCCTGATTCATTATATTTCCTCCTGAAGAAAATTTTCTGCTGCAGTCTCCCCAAGAAGAAGAGGGGAACAATGGATGAAACTCAACCTGATGAAAAAATATGTTCCTCACCCGCTCCGGTACTGGACTTCATCGAAAGCGGCGGGAACAGTCGGTCATTCGGAATGAATACCTGATAAAGTAGCATAAGCACGATACTTTTTCAACAATCGATGTCCCTGACAGGATATATACTCTCAGCAGAAACACCGTTTGCGTGCATTAAACAGCCCAGCGGTTCTCTTAAGTGAAGCTAAAATCAGCCGGGGCCTGTGAGCATGCTGTTCGTTTCACGTTGTTTCATTTCTGCCGAATGAGCTGGTCATGAAGCCATAAAGGGACAAAAAACCCCGGAAGGGAAAAATTCCCTTCCGGGGTAACCGTCAGTTTCCGTTTCGCCTGAGGACTTCCTGCCACGTGACAAAGGAGTGATAATATTCCATGTCTCCGTCATCAAGGCCTCTGGTAATTTCCGTGATGTGAGTCTGCTTCGCTCCTATCTGGTCGAGGACGTAATCGACTGCAACCTGGGGCTTGCTTTCTTCACCGCAGGTGTAAATGTCAAGAGCCATGTATCCCACTTCCGGCCATGTGTGTATTGAAAGATGAGATTCGCTTATTACCACGACACCGCTCACGCCATCCGGAGGGAAACGGTGAAATGAAACTGACCAAACCTGAGTGTTGGCCCTTTTCGCTGCTTCCACAAGAATCTCCTGCAGTCTGTCGACCTGAGAAATGACAGGTCCGCACCCAGAAGCCTCAACAATGAAATGGAATCCCTTCGGTGACATTTTTTCCTCCTCTTCCAGGCAGAGATTTTCCCCAAGGGAAGAAAAAAAGCCGTCCGATAATCTCACCGACCGGCCTGATGATCAAGAAATGGTGACGTGATTCCCACCATTTGCCCTTCTCCCGCTCTCGCCCGCTTTTCAAATTCCGCGGAAAGGACTGTTTCCGCATTAATAAAAAGACTGCTTTCATGCAATCCAGAGGAATTATAGCATAAATCCAGAGGGTTGAAAGTTTAGGGCTTCTTTGCAGAGAAAGCGATGCCGGAAGCAGGAATATCGTGCCCGATGGATCACCTGAATTGTTGTCCCATGCACAGGGAACGAAAGAGCCCGGTCTAGACCGGGCTCTTTCGTTAATAAATCTATCGGTTATTTGTTTCTTAATTGATGGTGGAGCTAAGGGGATTCGAACCCCTGACCTCTTGAATGCCATTCAAGCGCTCTCCCAGCTGAGCTATAGCCCCTTACGCGCAACGGGAGTATTATAAGAAGCCGTGTCGATTCTGTCAACCCGCTCAAGAGGGAAAATCATGATTCCAGTGTCTGCCCTTTCTTTTCTATAGCTTCCAGAAGAAGGAAATAAGCTTTTTCAAAAGCATCAAGTCCTTCCTGAAGAAGTCTGTCCGTCACATTGTCAAGGGAGATACCCATGGAACCAAGTTCCCGGAGCCTGTTGTTCATTCCCTCCCTGTCGGATGCAACAGTGAGCGCAACAGAGCCCGTTGCCAGGAAAGCTTCAAGGGTGGCCGGCGGAATCGTATTGACTGTATGGGGACCTATAAGAGAGTCAACATACATGGTAGGCGAATATGCCGGATTCTTGGTACCGGTGCTTGCCCAGAGAGGACGCTGCACCTGGGCCCCTTTTTCCTCCAGGGAATTCCACCGAGGTCCGGCAAAAAGAGCTTCAAAATCCATATATGCTCCTCTTGCGTTATCAACAGCGATTTTCCCTGAGAGACGTTCCCCGTGGTTTCCGGCAACAAGCAGCTTGTCTACGGCAGTATCCACCCTGCTGACAAAAAGAGATGCGACCGAAGCTATTGCAGAAATCGGCTTTCCGGAAGAAGCCCTTTCTTCAAGACCCGCGAGGAATGCTTCAGCAACTTCCCTGTATTGTTTTCTTGAGAAAATAAGTGTAGCGTTCACATTGATTCCCCTCGCGATGCACAGGCGTATAGCTTTCATCCCCTCGGGGGTCGCAGGAATCTTGATCATGACGTTTTTCTTCCCCGTGAGCTTCGCGAGCGTTTCTGCCTCGGCAACGGTTCCATCTGCATCATGGGCAAGAAGCGGGCTGACTTCTAGACTGACAAAACCATCTTTGCCTCCGCTCTCAAGATAAACGGGAAGGAAACGATCTGCGGCTTCCCGGACATCCTCAACAGTGAGAGATGTATAAATCTGCTCCCTGTTTTTTCCCTGACGGACGAGAGTCAGGATGTCCCCGTCGTAGTCCGAAGTCTTTCCAATTGCATTTTCAAATATGGATGGATTGGTGGTCACACCTCGAACACCGGCCTTGATCATTCCGTCCAGTTTTCCGGAACGGAGAAGGTCTCTGCTGAGGAAGTCACACCATATGCTTTGTCCGATTGCAAGCGCCCTGAAAATCGAATTGTCCACTGTCAATCCTCTCCTCTTCATTTTGAGGCTGAGCAAGTCACTATCTGCCCCAGGGGAATCAAAGGATGCCTGAACCTGTGGAAACAGGAAGATCCGGTCTGTATTCAGCCGCAGCAGCCCGAAGATCTGCCACTGTGGCTCCGGGGAAGAAGGCTCTCCATCCGTTTTTCTTCAGAGGGAATACAACTCCGGTACCCTTCGCCCCAGGCATGAGAATCATCTCTTCCATTTCACTCCATGGCAGAAGATCGATCCTTCCTTTTCCCCAGAACAGTGTTTGTCGCACAAACCCCTTCTCTGAAAGGGTTATTTTTTTGTCATATCCTGCCACGAAAACACAGGCCGACCCCACAAGCAGGTACGGGAGAAAAGCAGACAGTCCGCCGCCCCCGGAAAGGAGACGGCGGAGCCCATCAGAAAGCAGAAAAAAACCAGTCAGAAGCCCGATGCCCTTCATCCACCGCGGAAAAGGAAGGCCGCTGCCTGAAAAAGTGACCGGACGGCTCAATCGCCGGCCGCCTCAACTTCAACTTCAGGAGTCTTTTCAACCCATGGGATTCCGATGCCGGCCCAGGTCATGAAAAGAGCCACAAGGGGGTTGATATAGTTAAGGAAGGCATAGGGCAGATAGGAGAGAGTGGGAACGCCTAGAACGCCGCTGTTATAGGCACCGCAGGTATTCCAGGGTACGAGAACCGACGTGAGCGTTCCTGAATCTTCAAGAGACCGGGAAAGAAGCTTGGGGTCGAGCCCCTTCCCATCTTTCCTGAAGTTCTCAAAGGCAGGCCGGAACATTCTTCCAGGCATGACAAGGGCAAGATACTGGTCTCCGAGAAACATATTGGTGAAAACGCAGGATGCGAGGACTGCCCCCACAAGGCCGAACACCGTCTTCACTTTTTCCATGAGCCGTTCAAGGAGTACTTCAAGGAAACCGCAGGTTTCCATGATACCACCAAGCACCAGTGCCACCAGTATGAGAGCCACCGTCTCAAGCATACCTGTAAGGCCGCCCCTCGCAAGCAGATCGTTCAGCATGGAGGCCACTTCCCTGACAGTTTCAAAGCTTTCTGGCTGGAAAACAGCTGCCCCCTTAAGGAGTTCATTTACTGCTCCTATGTCGGCGGCTTCGGCCACCTGGCTGATAAGTCCGGGAGTATAACCGGAATGGAGAGCGCCGAGCACGTCACCCAGGCCGACGCCCTGGAAAAGTGACATGGCTGCCGCAAGGAGCATCCCTGCGGCAATGCCCGGCAAGGCAGGGACTTTAAGCGCAGCGAGAAGGAGAACGAGAAGAGGAGGAAGGAAACCGAGCTTGGAAATGGTGAATTCGGAGGACATCATCTGTTGGATAACGGAAATCCTTGAGTTGTCAAGTTCCGCACCGCTGTAGCTTCCCCCCATGTATGCAGCAATGCCGGCAACTATCAGGAGAGTTGGGCCCGTGGTCCACAGCATGGCCCGTATGTGGCTGAAAAGATCGCTGCCTGCGACAGCGGGAGCAAGGTTTGTTGTATCGGACAGTGGAGACATTTTGTCACCGAAATAGGCACCGGAAATGACAAATCCAGCCGTTACCGGGGCCGGAACTCCAAGCCCTGCGCCAATACCCATGAGTGCAATGCCGACTGTGCCGCTGGTGCTCCAGGAACTTCCCGTTGAAAGCGAAACAATAGCGCATATAAAGAGTGACGCCAGAAGAAAGTACTGAGGGGAAAGGAGGTTCAGCCCATAATAGATGAGGGTGGGAACAACTCCGCTCTGAATCCAAGCTCCAACGAGACCGCCAATGGTCATAAGGATCAGTACTGCCTGGAGGGCAACGGTAATGCCGTTGATCATTCCCTCTTCAACGTTTCTCCATTTGTTGCCCATGAAAAAGACCCCGACAAGAGCGGTAAATACAGCCGCCAGGAAAAGTGGAACATGAGCGGAGAGTGCCAGGCCGAAGGTAGCGCCGGACTCAAAATGGATGTCCAGGACTCCGTAGCTTATGATAAGGGCATCGACAACGAGAACAAAGAGGGCTTCAGTAAAACGGGGTTTTCTTCCCTTTTCAATCTCCATGAAAAAACCATCCTTTCCGTTTCCGCAATATTCCGCCCTTATTCTTTCGGGCGTTTTTAACATTATAGAGAGAGAATTTTCATCTGTCCATTAATTGCATAGTACCGGACCAAAGAAAAAAAGGTGCAGCACTTGCTGCACCTTTTTCAAACAGCCGGAAAAATCAACGACCGTGAGGCTGCCCCATCAGTTCAGGGCTTGAGGTGACAGGATATCGTTTCCGAAGGGTGGCTGCTTCAGCCGAAAGCACTGAATGCTCCAGGTCAGACCGTACCATCTCTCGTGCCTCGCCAAAGGTAAGCGTTCCCCCATCTATGCGTTCAAGCACTTCTACGATGAAATAACCTCTTCCGGCTTCCACCGGTCCAGAAACCGAGCGGAGCGGAATCGTGAAAACGAGTTTATTTAATGATTCGGGAAGTTCACCCTCGTCAATCCAGGCATCCGCTCCTGCAGCAGCGGCTGTGCTGTTCTCATCGCCGAAACGCGCCGCCACAGAAGAGAAATCCTCTCCCGAAAGAACGGCAAGGAGGGCGGACCTCGATTTTTCCTCGGTGAAGGTGAATATTTGCCTTACACGAGCCCTGCTTTTGCGGACATACTTTTCCCGGTGTTTTTCATAGTAGGCCCGCACATCCTTTTCTTCGAAAGAAAGGCGGTGTGAAAGTGATGCGATATAGGCGTTGGCCAGCAGGTTGATCTGGTTCCAGCGTATCTGGGCTGCAATTCTCGGGTCAAGGTGAATCCCCTTGAGTATAGCCCCTCTTGAGAAAAGAAGGGCCATGGAAACCCTGTCTAAAAAAACAGCCCGCTCGTCGAGGGACATTTCCCTGGCTGCCACTGCAGCGAGCGCATCGCTCTCCCCGAGTTCAATGCCGATGAGATAGAGGATCTCATCATGGCTGACCTTCTCTTCTCCGACAGTAAGGACCGTCTCTTCTGAAGAAGCTGCGGGTATTGCTGCGAGAAGGGTGATGAGAAGCAAAAAACAAAAAAAAGTCATTTTTTTCATTTCCAAAACTCCAATCAGCTGCCGCTCTTCCGGACATTTCCGGAGGGGCGCCCGGGATAAGGCACAGGTATGTACTGAACTGAAGGCCTTGCTGAGGATGACTGGGGATAGAGACTCATCAGGTTGCAGAAGGAGTCCTGTTCGTTAAGCACCACCGGAAATCCGAGGGAGGCCGCTTCGTCGACAGTTATGGGGTAATCGTGAGTCCACCGTCCGTCGGTGAGGATCGTTGCCAACTCCATTCCTTTTTCCTCACCAAGCCGCTCGGAGATGAGCTCAAAGACAAGGTCTTTTGTCTGATTGAGTGCTTTTCTGCTCACATCGGCAAGAATCAGCGTTTCGTCTTCAACATCCTTTGCCGGTTTGCTTTCTACGGCTTTCAGTATGGAGGCAGCCGGATACTGTCCGATCTGAGGGTCCACAGGACCAAGGACGGCATGCCTGTCCATGAGAATCTCATCAGCAGCAAGGGCTATAAGGGTTCCTCCAGACATTGCATAATGGGGAACCACAACTGTCACTTTGGCCGGATGACGCTTCAAGGCCCTGGCGATCTGCTCCGCTGCAAGAAGAAGCCCTCCTGGAGTGTGGATGATAAGGTCAATGGGCGTATCCTCGGAGGTGAGTCGAATTGCCCGCAGAACTTCCTCCGAATCCTCGATGTTGATAAAGTTCCGAGAAAACATTCCCCAGAATCCCATGGTCTCCTGACGGTGGATAAGGGTGATAATCCTCGTTCTCCGCCGCTTTTCACAGTTTTTTATAGAGGTCACCCTGCGCCAGTGGAGCAGCTGCTGCTTAAGCTGGGGGAACACTATGAAGATAAGGAGAAAATACAGCCAAAGAGATGATCCGTCCATAAAGTCCTCCTTTCGCCCAGAGGGGGTGATTCTGCCGACTTATTTCGAAACGGTTTCAGGGAGACCGGTCGATCTTTCACCAACGGGGCGGAAATGCACTTCGCCGTCGCTGAGAAAAGCCTCTATTGTGTCGCTGCTGCCACTTCCCTTTCCGAGAAGGTAGTCAGCCAGACGGTCCTCAATAGCTGTCTGGATCGCCCTTCTCAAAGGACGGGCACCATATTTCGGCTGATAGCCCTTATCCAGAAGAAACGAACGGACGTCTTCCCCCACGGTCAGGATTATTCCCCTGGAAGAAAGCCTCAGGATCACCTCTTCAAGCATCAGACCAACAATCACAGTCATATTATCCCTGTTGAGGGGGCGGAAGACTATCATCTCGTCGAGGCGGTTTATAAATTCAGGCCTGAACAGCCTGTTTACCTCGTCCATGATCGTTCCCCTGAGTTTGCTCCAGTCGAAGGGGTCGCTTTCGTCCCCTCCGGAAAATCCGAGAGTGGATCCCCTGGCCGCTTCCCTCGCCCCTACGTTGCTGGTCATGAGGATGACGGTGTTTCGGAAATCAACGGTCCTTCCCTGCCCATCGGTAAGATGACCATCCTCAAGGATCTGAAGAAGAATGTTGAATATATCCGGATGGGCCTTTTCAATCTCGTCGAAGAGGACTACCGAATAGGGCCGCCTGCGGACGGCTTCCGTCAGCTTGCCGCCCTCTTCATATCCAACGTATCCCGGAGGGGCTCCTATGAGCTTGGATACTTCATGTTTTTCCATAAATTCACTCATGTCGAGGCGGATCATTGTCTCTTGTGAACCAAAAAGAAATTCGGCCAGGCGCCGGGCCAGTTCTGTCTTCCCGACTCCAGTCGGGCCAAGCAAAAGGAAACTGCCTATAGGCCTCCTTGGGTCTTTCAGTCCGCTCCGGGCACGGCGAACAGCTCTCGCAACGGAAGTTACCGCCTCGCCCTGTCCGATAAGCCGTTTCTCAATCTCCTCTTCCATGCGAAGGAGGCGCTCCGACTCTTCTTCCGTGAGCTGGAATACCGGGATTCCCGTCCATTCGGCCACTACGTCGGCTATGTCTTCCCTGGTTACCACCGGCTGGTACGAACTTCTTCGGGAACGCCATTTCCGCCGTTCCTCCTCAAGTTCATCGGAAAGCCTCCGTTCATCATCCCGGAGACTGGCAGCCTTCTCAAACTCCTGTGAATCAACGGCGGCCTCCTTCTCCCTCCTGACTTCATCCAGTTTTTTCTCCTTTTCCTTCAGAGCATCAGGAGTTTCCATTGCGTTGATTCTTGCCCTTGCCGCCGCTTCGTCGATGAGGTCAATTCCCTTGTCGGGAAGATGCCGGTCAGTGATGTAACGTGCTGAAAGCCTGGCGGCCGCTTCAAGGGCGTCATCCTGGATCTTTGCCCTGTGGTGAGACTCATACCGGTCACGTAGTCCTTCAAGAATGAGAATGGAATCGTCCACACTCGGCTCTGTTACATGAACAGGCTGGAATCGCCTCTCCAGGGCAGCGTCCTTTTCTATGTGTTTTCTGTATTCGTCCAGCGTGGTTGCACCAATGACCTGGAATTCACCCCGGGAAAGGCTCGGCTTCAGTATATTTGCGGCATCCACAGCCCCTTCCGCTCCCCCCGCCCCGACTATTGTGTGAATCTCATCAATAAAAAGGATAACGTCCCTCGCCTCGGAAAGCTCCTTCACCAGTTTTCGCATGCGCTCTTCGAACTCTCCCCGGTATTTTGTACCAGCAACGAGGTTTCCCATGTTGAGCTGCATAACTTTTTTATCCCTCAGAATCTCAGGAATGTCTCCTTCGACAATCTTCTGGGCAAGTCCTTCTACTATGGCAGTTTTGCCCACACCTGGATCGCCTATGAGAACCGGGTTGTTTTTTGTTCTCCGCGAAAGAATCTGGATAATCCTCCGTATTTCCTTGGCACGGCCGATAACGGGATCAAGCTCTCCGTTTCTGCTTTTTTCGCTCAAATCGAGGGCGAGCTGGTCGAGAGTTGGAGTTTTCGTCCGTCCCTTTTTCCGCCCCTGTTCCGCTGCAGGTTCCGCCCGACGTTCACCCTCGGGATCCCCGACGCCGAGAAAACGCTGCACTTCCCTGACAAGCTGGCCATGATCAATCCCCACTGCCTGGAGCATCTGTGCCGCCATCCCCTCGCCTTCAGCGAGGATGCCAAGAAGTATATGCTCAGTGCCGACGTAATTGACACCCATGTTGCGGGCTTCCCGGATAGAAAGATCGAGAACCCGCTTCGCCCTCGGACTGAGAGGAAGGTCAACGGGCTTGAGAATGGGATGGGATTTGCCGATCGTCTCCTCGATTCGCTGCTTCATATCATAGAGATTGATTCCGAGAACCTCCAGAGCCTGAACTGCAACACCTTCACCCTCGGCAAGGATGCCGAGGAGTATATGTTCTGTCCCTATAACGTCATGCCCCAGACGAAGAGCCTCCCTGTGGGCAAGCTGAACAACCTTTTTTCCTCTCTCAGTAAAAAACTGCCACATTCTTCATCATCCTTTACTCTCTCACCGAAGGCGGGCTCATGCGCCTCAGGCCAATGCAAGGCTGCGGAGCATTCTCTTCAGAAGTTCCGCCTGTATGGCATTCCGCTTGTAGGGCGACACGTCGAACTCTGAACTCCCCAGATCATCTGCATGGCGCAGAGCAACTTCAATAAGAAGCCGCTCACGGGAACAGATGATTTCCCGCTCCTGGAGCGACGTCAAAAGGCGTTTTGCCTCCTGGTCGGTTATGGCATCTCCAACAATTTCGTCAATATGATTGATTTTTTCCTCAGGGATGTCGTAACAAAGCCTCAAAATACGAATGTACCCGTGTCCGCCCCTCTGGCTTTCAACAATGTATCCCCGTTCGGGAGTAAACCGGCTCCTGAGGACATAATTAATCTGGCTCGGTACGCAGCCGAATATTTCCGCCAGTTCTTTTCTACGGAGAGACACGGCCTGTTCGTCCATCTCTGAAAAAAGATTGTTAATGTAGTTTTCAATGACTCTCGTCAGACTTGCCATGACACTTCCCTCCAGACTTATAATTTCCCAAAGGTATTGTACGCCTTTGGTCAGCATTAGTCAATGCATGCGACCGCTGGAGAGCCTGATAAGGAGACGCTCTATTTTTTAAATCGGCTTTCCCTGCCTTCAAAAAGGCGGCGTATGTTTTCCCTGTGGCGGATAGTGGAAAGGGAAGCCAGTACAACGAGAAGGAGAACGAATGGAAAAGGAAATGAAAGCAGAACAGCTCCTGGAGGAAGACACCAGAGAGAAAGAAGGGACGCGAGAGAGACATAGCCTTTCAGTTTCAAAAGAACAAACCAGATACCCCCGCCTGCCGGGGCAAGAAAAAAGGAAAGAGGAGGGAAAAGAAAAAAAACAACACCATAAGTCGAGGCAACGCCCTTCCCGCCCCGGAAACCGAGCCACAATGGGAAATTATGACCGCACACTCCGGCAAGCCCTGTTCCGGCCAATGTCCAGTTATCTTCAACACCCATTGCACGGGCGAACAAAATGCCAACAGAAGCTTTTATCATGTCAATTAAGGTGACCGCTACTGCCCATTTTTTCCCCATCAGCCTTCCAACGTTGGTGGCTCCCACATTTCCAGATCCGAAGTTCCTGATATCCACACCTTTTACTATCTTCGCCACAAGGTATCCCGTTGGAAATGACCCGAAAAGATATCCTAAAATGATCCAGAAAAGGGAACTCATCTTTTTTTTCCTCTCTTTTCTATGAAAGCATCTACCACCAGGACGCCCTTACGGTTGACAAACAGTGGGTTAACGTCGATCCTGGCCACTTCTCTCTCGCAGAAAGCCAATCGTGAGAAGGAGGAAAGCGCCGATGCAAAGGCTTCTATGTCAAGCCGCTCTCTCCTCCATCCTTCGAGCAGCAAGGGGTATCCTCTTGACTCGATGATCATTTTGCGGGCTTCTTCCTCGTCGAAGGGTGCAACCCGTATGACGCCATCCGGCAGTATTTCCGTATATATTCCGCTTATCCCCGTCTCCACAACAGGGCCAAACCGTGGGTCTCTCCTGAATTCCATTCTCCATTCCGTTCCGCCCCTGATCATCTCCTGAACAAGTACGCCCCTTATTCTCGCTTTCGGGTCAGCAACCCTGGCCTTCTCAAGAGTCCTCCCGTAAGCGTTCCGCAACTCTTCACGATCCTGCAGATTGAGCGCTACCACCCGTGCTTCCGTCTTGTGAAGGATGTTTGGAGACATTACCTTGAGGGCTACAGGATACCCGATTGCCTCGGCCGCTTCAGCCGCCTCTCTAAATGAACGGCACAGGCTTTCACGGGCTACGGGTATGCCGAACGCCGCAAGAAGGACTTTCGCTTCATATTCCGTCGGCCGGGGATGAAGGGTGCACCAGGGGAGAGATACGCTTCCCTCAGTGTTTTGAGACCTCGTTTCTGCCGGAGCAAAGGCTAAAGCCAAAGCATCCAGGCATCTGCCAATGCCCGGTATGAATGGCCCCCCCTGTTCTCCCGGGGCATGCGCCTCTTCTGGAAGGGACAGTGGGGATGTCAAAAGAAGAGGCCGATTTACAAGGTTTTTTTCCCCACCCGATGACGGCCTTGTTCCGTTCCGAAGGATTCTCAGCACAGGAGATTTTCCATCGTCTTCATCGAGTAAGAGAACATCTCTCCTGGCAGCTTCGCTTCGCAGTAGTCTAGCAAGTTCCCCATGGCCGGCATCAGGAAAGATCCCCCTGTGTCCTCTTCCTCCGGCAGTGAGAAAAACAGCAGCTCCGTCCACTATCTGGGATGGTTCACGAAGAAGGACAATTCCGAACTGACGTAAGGCAGCCTCCTCGACACGGTCCTCACCTGGCTGAGGATCATATTCCAGCAAAGCTACACGTCTGCCATTTCTGGAAGCCTCCGAAGCAAACTCGAGGAACTCTCTCCCCTTGCGGATACGGTCGAGAATAAAGGTAAAAAAAAGGGTTTCAGGGTCGCGCTCAAGAATCGCCCAGGCTGCCTCGAAGGGAGAAAGGTCGCTTTTCCCCCCGAATGAAAAGGCATATCGAAGAGGAATGGACCGGCGGCCGGATTCTTCCAGCGTCCGCCTGAAAAGAACACTCCCCTCGGCGAAAAGAGCTGCGCTTCCTCTGCTATCCCCGGAGAGAAATGGAGTTACCAGGCCTCCGGCTCCAGGACCGATAATTCTGGTCCCCTCCCTGAGAGCCAAATTCCGCAAAAAGGCAGGAACATCCCTCGGCCACCCCTTTCCCAGCACCACGAAAGGAACATTTCTTGAAATGCATTCCTTAAGGCTCTCTCGGCCTTTATGTCCGTCCTTTTCCCCAAGAAACACCGTCTGCGGACGTTTTTCCTCATCAAGGGACACAACTGTAGGGATGCCTGAAAGAAGCGAAGGGAAGAGCATCCTGTTTTCTCCGAGAAGGAAAGTCAGTCCCATACCGGGCAGGCTGTCTGGCCGTTTCATTTCCCCGTTCCCCCTTTGCTCCGCTGAATATCAAAAAAGGGGAGAGCAAAATCGGCCCTCCCCCAATACAGCAACACGGCATCGTTGGGGATCAGTATACTCCCTTTATCCTGTCGGAGCCCTTTTTGATATTCAGTTCCACAAGATCTTTCTGCTGCAGAACATCCCATTTTAGATTCAGCACAAGCAGGAAGAGAGCAGAGTATCCGTCGACCTTCCAGGAAGGGGCTTCCTTTTCGAAGGCCTTGTAAATGGTGGAGATCTGCTCCAATCCCCTGCCATCCTCTTCGAGAGACATGAGAAATACGTCAAGAGCTTCCCTGGTATCCAAATCAGCGGCCCTGAGAATATCCCAGAGATAGGAAAGGCTCGTCTCCTGGTATTCAAGGGAGGGGGCGAAGGGAGGGAATCCTGTCTGCACCGCGGCATCAGCCCAGCTGCGCAATACGTCGCTCCGTTCATCAAAGTACTGTTTCAGCAAATTTCTGTCAAAGGTCTTTGAAGAAAGGGGATCCGCTTCCGGTAACAACGGCGCGGTCACCGGCACGGAAGAATCCCTGGCTGCTTCCCAAATGGAAAGGAACCCTTCGTCTGCTTCTTCGAGCAGCGCACTCAGCCTGAGAAGTTTACGCTGCATCTTCTTTTTTGTTGCAGAATCTGTAGGAAGGGACACTTTTGGGACGTTCGCAGCCCATGCTTCCTGAAGGACTGTTCTGATCTCAATGGAAAAAGAGAGATCCCTGTATTTGGACCATTCTTTCAGAGATCCGCGTTCCCTGTTAAGGGATAATACGTACGATACGGCAGGGTAGCCGTACCGGTCCGGAGAGTCCAAACTGGCAAGAGGAACTGAACGGGACATATCCGTAAGAAACTCCTTCTGGACAATCCCCTCCACTTTCGCGACATCATCCGGGAAATTAACGAGTATTTTTACCGTGCACAAGTCGGGTATTGCAGTAAGAACCGACTGTTCCGCCACATTCCCCGCAGCGGCCCGGAGAAATTCATCAGGGGACTTCGCCTTTCCGAAGATACTGTACACGTCGATGTCCTCTCCTTCTACAAGGTTCTGCAGAAGGTTGCTGACCCTTACGGCGAACTCTTCATAGAGAGAGTACTTTTCCATGTACTTTCTTCCCCATTCGTCAGTTCTCGCTCCATTCATCGCTTCATCACCGCCCATAAAAATAAAGTGCTGCAATCCCACAAAATCAACCGGTGGTCAACCGGACATGTTCGCTGAAGGAACGAAAAAGCCAGCTGCGCAATTCTCTGAATACACAATCCATCGGAAAGTATATAGTAAGTCAACTCCATTGAAAAGCCCTTGAAAGAAGTGGATTCCGGAAAATTCAGCTTCTCAGCTTCTCTCTTCCAAGAAAAAAGCGTTCAAGAGAAAGAACGTGAGTGAGCATTTCACCCCGTGCTCTCCGCTTCGCAGCATTGAGGAAGAGGGCAGCCTTGTCCCTTTCTCCGTTTCTGAGCCATGCATGTGCGAGAAGGGAAAAGAAAACAGCCTGATCCTCTTCGAAATGCATTCCTGAAGCAGCATTCTCCGCCTCTTCTTTCTGGAGGATATAGCTCATGGCCAAATTGAGGTACACGGTTGCTTCCTCCGGGTTAAGCGAGATGGCCTCAAGAAGGGGGGCTTTGCCGGCAGCCCACCCTGGCAGCTTCTCTCCAGAACCAGGAAGAGGGACAGAGAGAGGAATGTTTCCTGAAAGGGGCCCTTCCTTCACGGGATTTATATCCCGCCATCGCTGTCCGCTGAAGGGAACACCACCGAAAAGAGGAGGCTTTTCAGCTGATGTGCCGGAAAGTTGTGATGAAGGGACAAGAATTCTTTTCCAGAAAAAGGAAAAAGCTAAAGAATAATTTCCCTTTTCAAGCTGTTCTAACCCCTTATTTGAAAGGGCTTCAGCAGATTCTCCCGCCTGCAGGGTGACAGGACGCCTCTCTTGCCTGAGGGACGCGTCTTTATTACCGTGGAAGTTTTGATTTGCATGAAAAACATGTCCACGAATTTGTTCGGGTGGTGTTTTCTGCACGGTTGCGGATACCTTCGGCGGAGCACCCCGTCCCGCCTGCAGATTTTTACCCTGGCGGGGACGCTTGAAAGGAGCGGGTTGCTTTTGAGGAACAGCCGGCTTGGACTGCTTCGTGCTGTTCTTTGTCTCTTTTTTTTCGGAGGAAGGCGCTTTTTCAGGTTTCAGTGAAGCAGGCGATTTCCTGATCTCATCTGCGGGAGCGTTCTTTTCGTCTCCCGCTTTATGCTTCCCTTCCGGCAGAGGACCGGAAGATGCTTTTTCCGTTTCTGCAAGAGCCGAAGCCGCACGGGCAGAATCCGGGTGCAACTGAAGAACCGCCCGATAATACCCTGCGGCATTCTCCATGTCTCCGGAGGCCTTGTTTACATCTCCTAGCCCCATGAGGGCGTCGTGGTCATCAGGCACGAATTCAAGGGCCTGCTGAAAGTGCTCGCGGCTTTCCTCAAAATCGCCTAAACCTAGGGATGAAAGACCAAGAAGAACCTGTTCCTTGGCCAGAACGTCCCGTTCCTGTCTTTCCGCTTCTTCATTTTTTTCGGACAGCGTCTTTTCCGCCCGCTCGAGATCTTTGCGTAACTCCTCCGAGGAGGGCTGAAGAGCAAAGGCGTTTCTTAGGGCGGAAACAGATTGAACATAGTCGCCCTTCGCCTCGTAAGCACTTCCCATTCCTTTGAAAACTTCGGCGTTCGACGGGTCGAAATTGACGCTCTCCTGAAAAGCACGTATTGCATTGTCATAGGATGACATTGAGGAAAGCAGAAAACCAAGCCTGGCATACACAAGGGCACTTTTCGGCGCTACCTGAAGGCAACGGTAGTAGGCATCTACGGCCTCCCCTTTTCGGCCAAGCCTCTCAAGAGAGTCAGCCATGCCTAAAAGGGCTTCAAAAACCATGGGATCCTTTTCTGCCGCCCTGTTAAAATAAACGAAAGCCTGGGCGTAATCGCCGCCCCTTGAATGTTCCCGGCCTCTCATAACAAGCTCTTCGGGGCTCTCCCTCCCGAAAAGAAAATACGCTCCTACCGCAACAACAGCAGCCGCCATCCCCAACGCAGCCATTTTTTTTGTCCTGGGGAGACTTTCTGCAGATTTCCCGGCCGGTGAATCAAAAAGAGAAGCGGACTCTCCTTTTTCAGGAAGTGCATTTTTTTTATTAGTTTGAATCTCCGGACTTTCCGCATCAGCATGCAACTGCCGCTGTCCCCGGTATTCTGATGCGGCCGCTTCGTCCGGTGTTTCGTGTGACCGGAAAGTATCATCCGGCGTTCCCGCATCGTCTGGGGATCGTTTGGATTCAAAGTTTTCGGTCTCAGGAAAAAGCACCGGCTTTTCAGGCACAGGAATCGTTTTATCAACGGCCTGTTCTTCGTCAGAAGAAGCAGGCACCGCCGTACGCCCGGCCCGGGACACAGCAACAGGAAGCCCGAGAAGTGCTGCCAGATCCTCCCCCACTGATTCTGCAGACGGATTCACAGCCTCTTCGGGCTGAAGATTCTCTCCCCTCAGCCAGCTTTCCCAGTTCGTATTCATTGCCCCACCCCTCGGTGAACCGGAATCCTTAAGAGTGTACCAAAAAAAACGCTTTCCGGGAGGTTCCGGAGAGAAAGAATTTTTCACTCAAAGAAATAAAAAAAGCCTTTCTCTTTATTACGAGAAAGGCTTTTTTTCTTCAAATGGTGCGGAGGGGGAGACTCGAACTCCCACAGCCTTGCGGCCACAAGGTCCTTAGCCTTGCGCGTCTACCTGTTCCGCCACCCCCGCGCAACG
>CAZJAR010000037.1:0-8965 GCA_964543785.1 uncultured Synergistaceae bacterium
AGATGAAGACCCGCTCCACCGGGTCGGTGACATCCCGGTAGCCCACCTCCCCGTTCTCAATTACGATCTCCTGCAGCCGTCCTCTTTTGAGGGAGTCCGTCTCCGCCCAGTCCGCGGCGGGCTGGGTGATGTACACGTCCAGGGTGGCCTGCCGGTGGGCTGTCACGAGGGCGTCCAGTGCCGTCATGTCCAGGCTGAAGCTCTCCCGGATGGCGGAAGAGATGAAATCCCTGAGGGCGGCGGCGTTCTCCGCCTGGGCCGCCAGTGTGGAGATATCGATGTCTCCCTCGAACCGGAGCTCTCCGTAGGATTCACGGGACGACGCCCCGGCATCCATGCGGATGAGATAGGGAAAATCGGGATGGGCGTCCCTGTAGCGCCGGACACCCTCGGCGAAGGCGTGCTCGACCCCCTTCCGCCGCACGTCCATGAGGGACCGTTCCGCTTCCCCGAAGGACCGCTCCCATGCCTCAAGGGCTCCGGGAAGGGCGTCCGCCGGGGAGAGGGCCCCCGTCTTCCGCAGCTCCTCACCCCGAAGGCGGATAAACTCCTCCTTGAAGGCCATCACGTCTCTCATGGCCATGCCGTCCCGGCCGAGGGACCGGAAAAACTCCATGCCGTCCAGGTCCCCGGCCAGCACGTTCCGGAGCCTCGACTCGAGAAGATGATACGTCTCGGAGGGCTGGGCCGGCGGCCTGCCGATGGGGTTGACCTTCGGCCACTGGTCGTTCTTTTTCTCTGCGGCGGATGCAGGCAGGATCCCCGCCACGGAGGCAAAGAGAAAGGCAGCAAGTACGGGGAGGAGCAGTGCGGGTCGTTTCATGGGAGACACCTCCGAAAAAAGTTCGCACCGGAAGAACCGGCGGGGAAAGAAAAAAAGCGGCCCCTCCAAAGAAAGGGCCGCCCTTGTATCAGTCAGGTTCCACGGAAAAATCCACCAGGAGCACTTTTCCGCCTGAGAATGTCACCTCCAGGGAGGCGTACTCCGCCTCGTCTGACCATCCGAAGACAGGCCCGTCCTGGAACTGGGGCGGACCAAGCTCCAGGAGGACCTGCCGGACCGGTGCGTCAATCCGGACGGCCTTTCCGAGGACATGGTCCCCATTCGTCACCCTGGCCCCTATAAGAGCCTTGTTGTCCTTCGTGGAGAAATACCGGAGTTCAAGCCCCGGGTAGGACAGCTCGGTAAATTTCACCCTGTAGGAGGGATCGTGCCGACCGGGGACCTCCCGGTCATTCCTCGAAAGGGGCTTTCCCAGCTTCCGCACAGCCTCTTCGGCGGTGCTGCCGAAGGTCTCCCCGGTTGCCAGGTAAAAAGCGTCGAAGGCAAGCCCCTGGGCTCCGGATACATTCCCCGACCACTCTCCCTGGGGAAGGGGCTCCACGTACTGCCCGTAGACCCACCCCTCCACCACGGGACCGTCCGGCCATGGAACCCTGGCGATCACCTGGGACCAGGGGTAGGTATCTCCAGTCTGTTCCTCCCTGAGCACCACGGCGGTCTCCCCTCCGGCAAAGCGGCCGATGACCTTTCCGGTTTTCGATCCCTCGGCGCGGATATTCACGGATGATCCCGTGATCTTGACGAGCACTGGATCCACATCGGCGGAGGCGGCAGCGGCAGCAGCGAAAAACAGTCCGAGCACGGCAAGACAGATTTTCATTTTTCTGGTGGACATCATCCATCGCCCCTTTTAGAAAAGTCGTTTTTTTTGAACCATCACGAATACTATATACCAGCGGGAGCCATCTGGAAAGAATTGACAGCGTTCCCCGGCGGGAATACCATGAGCACAATACCACTCTGCCAGGGAGGAATCACCATGCAAGCACACGACCGCCCAGGGAGACAGTCCCTTGTCTCCGTTCTCATTCTCGCCGCAGCCTTTTTTCTTTTTCCTGCCCCCCTTCCCGGATCAGCCGCCCAGCAGGAGAACACAGATATTCTCGACCTCCTCGAGGAGCGCCGGAGAGACATCGCCTCCCTCATGGAGAAGGCTGTGGTCTACGTCCTGGTGGACCATGGAGATTCCGCAAGCATGGGCACCGGCTTCGTCGTCGCCGACGGGTACGTGATGACCAACGCCCACGTGGTGGAGAACAGGGGAACGATCATCGTCGTGAACCCCTTTCTGAAACCCGAGAAGGCGACGCTCGTCCGGATGGAACACGGCGGGGAACCGGGAGAGAATGATTTCGCCCTGCTCCGCTTCTCCTCAGGGACATCCCTCCCTGCCCTCGGCTTCTCCGCACGGGTGAACAGGATGGACAGGGTGAGTTCCTGGGGATTCCCCATGCTCGTCACCCAGTTTGACCAGAGCATTGAGGAAATACTGAACGGTGAGCTGAAAACGGCTCCCCCGGTGGTTTACACCGAAGGCACCGTCAGCGCCGTCGTCGAAAAGAGGGGGAACAGGAACATCATCCACACCGCCGCCATCGCCGCCGGAAACAGCGGCGGCCCCCTGGTGAACAGCCGCGGCGAGGTGGTGGGCATCAACACCTGGGGGTATACCGAGGAAGACGAGGGAGCCTTCGTCAACGCGTCCCTTCCGTCGGACCGCATTGTGGACTTTCTCCGCAGGGCGGGGATTTCCCCGAGGATTACAGGCCAGGGCCCGGCCCTGGGAAAAATCCCCTCATCTCTTCCCGCACCGTCGCTGCCAAAGGCCGGTCCATCCGGGAGTGACGATCCGGACAGCGACGATCTCCTTGCCCTCGCCCGGAAGGGAAATCCCGAGGCCCAGGCGGCCGTGGGCGCCATGTACTACGACGGCGACGGTTTCCCGAAGGACACGGGCAAAGCCGTGGAATGGCTGAAGAAGGGGTCCGCCGGAGGAAACATGGAAGCGAAAACACTCCTCGGACTGATCAGGATCTTCGAGGACGGCTTCACGGACCCTGATGAAGGCATCAAACTCCTGCGGGATGCGTCCTCCGCGCCGGATGCCGATCCGGAAATTCAGGGTCTCCTCGCCCGGCTGCTCTACGACGGGGAAGTCTGGGGAATAGAACGGGATCTGGACGAATGCGCGGAATGGGCGGAAAAGGCTGCGAAAGGCAATGATCCCGACGGCATGGGCCTTCTGGCCCTGCTCTGCTATTTCGGCGAGGGAGCGGAGGAGGACGACGAACGGGCCCTCGACCTGGCCGAACGGGCCGTGGCCGCGGACAGTTCACTCGGCAAGGCGGCCCTTGCGTGGATATATTACGAAGGCGTCGCCGTGGATGAAGACCTGGAAAAGGCCCGCCTCCTGGCCCTCGATGCCGCCGAGGAGGAGGAGGCCCTCGCCCAGGGGCTCCTGGCCTATATGTACCTGAAGGGACACGGAGTGAAAGAGGACGGAGGAACGGCAGAAGGATGGGCCCGCCGGGCCGCGGAGCAGGGAAATGAATTCGGGTGGTTTGTCCTCGGGTCGCTCTATTTCTCCGGCAGCGGCGTGGAGCGGGACCTGCCGGCAGCGTGGGCCTTCCTGGACATGGCTGACGAACGGGCTGTCCTCGATGCCGAAGAGCTGAGGGAAGAAGCCTGGAAAAAGATGTCGAAAACGGAGAGGCAGCGGGCCGAAAAGCTCAGGAGCCGCTGGGCGAAGGAAAAAGTCCTCCCCCGCTGATCAGCGGGGGGAGGATCCCTTCTTTCCCATGTCGCAGAGCACGTTGGCCAGGCCGAGCTTGTGCTCACGGATGAGCCGCTCCGCGCCGGAGCCGTCGCCCTTCTCCAGCGCGCCGAGGATGGCCTTGTGGTCACCGTTGGCCACTTCCATCCTCTCGGGCCGGAAGGCGAAGACGATGTGGGAAAATCCCCCGCCGTCCCAGAGCTTGAATATCATCTCGTTCAGCAGGGGAAAAGGCCCCTTTGAATAGATCGTCCTGTGGAACTCCTTGTTTGCCGCTATAAACCGGTCGCACTCCCCGGCCCGGACGAAGCCGTCCATCTCCTCCACCCTGCGGTGAAGATCGGCGAAAGCTTCAGCATCCAGAAACGGAAGAGCCACGGCGGCAGCGTACCCCTCGAGAGTCCCCCGGATCGACATGACTTCCATGATCTTTTCCGGGTCGAATTCGGTCACCCGGGCACCCTTGTGGGGCTCGAGCATCACGAGCCCCTCGGACTCAAGGAGCTTCATTGCCTCCCGCACGGGAATGGCCGAGACACCGAGTTCCCTGGCCACCGAGGCGACGATGATATTCATCCCCTG
Organism: uncultured Synergistaceae bacterium; assembly: GCA_964543785.1. Lineage (GTDB taxonomy): Bacteria > Synergistota > Synergistia > Synergistales > Aminobacteriaceae > Aminivibrio. The sequence goes on from CAZJAR010000037.1 coordinate 4,200, forward strand.
GGGCCACTCCCCGGACACGATCTTTTCCCGCATCAGCTCGTACACGAAACCTGACTTCGTCTTGTACTTTTCTTTCAGCAGCATGGCGTCCTCCCCGTGCCTGAAAAATCATATACATTGCATATTATACTATACCCAAAGAATTGTCATCCCGAGGCCGGGTCCCTAAATCCGCAGCTTTTCCTGGCAGAGGGAGTGTCGCCAGGCATAAGGTGAATTCGACCCGCCAGGGGCGAAGAGATAACCCCCTGGGGGGCAGCGCCCGGGCCGAGAAACCGACATGGATGTAGGTTTCAGGTGCAGTTGTCAAGGATGACAATCTGCACCGACGGCCCAAGCGAGCACCGGTGACGCTCCCCGTTGCCTGCGGATTTAGGAGCCTATCCCGAGATTGACACTTTTAGGGCCTGAGCTTACGATATTCACACAACGAAGAAGAATTCTTCTCCAAGGGGAAGGCCGGTGCGAATCCGGCGCGGTCCCGCCGCTGTGTACCTGACGAGTCCGCCGTACCACCGGAAATTCCGGGAAGGGGCGGGCGAGGATGAGGGAAGCCAGAAAACCCTGGAGGGGACATTTCGGTTTGACGCCTGCGAGGGTTCGGGTCGGCTTCCCTGGAGATCTTTTCAACTGGAAAAGAAGGTCGAGGGGCGGACCTCCCTGCGCGGGGGTCCGCCCTTTTTTGAGGAGGCATCATGGACGAAAGAGAAAAGCCGGACCGCTATCTTTCCCCCGGGGAGATCGAGAAAAAGAGCTTCCGGATCCTGGAGGGGCTCCTTGGCGAATATGCCGGGTCTCCCGCCGAGCGGGAGGTGGTGCTGCGCATCGCCCACGCCACCACGGAGGTGGAATGGGCAAAGACCTTCCGGTTCTCCCCCGGCGCCGTGGAATCAGGCGTGGAGGCCCTGCGGCGGGGAGCCCCGGTCATCACCGACGTGGAGATGGTGCGGGCGGGAATCCGCCGCTCCGCCCTGGAGCGGACGGGAAGCCCCGTGTTCTGCTTCCTCAACGACCCCGACGTCGTGGAGGACGCGAAGCGGGTCTCCACCACCAGGGCCCGGGCGTCCATGCGGAAGGCCCTGCCGCTCCTGGACGGCTCCATCGTGGCGATCGGGAACGCCCCCACGGCCCTCTTCGAGGTGTGCGACCTGGTGAAGAAGGGCCTCTGCAAGCCTGCCCTCGTGGTGGGAATTCCCGTGGGCTTCGTTGGCGCGGCGGAATCCCACGACGAGACGGCCGCCCTGGACTGCCCCTGGATCACCGCCCCCGGCCCGAAGGGAGGCAGCCCCATCGCTGCAGCCATCGTGAACGCCCTTATCCGCCTCGCGGAAAAGGAGTAGGACCGTGGACGGAAAGCCCTTCGACGGACTGGGATACACCGGGAGCCTGCGGAGGGGCTACACCACGGGGACCTGCGCCGCGGCGGCGGCGAAGGGAGCCGCCATGGCCCTTCTTTCCGGCCTCCGGGTCTCGCTGATTTCCGTCACCCTTCCCGGAGGGGAAGCCCTCACCCTTCCCCCGGAGGAATGCACCCTCTCGGAAAAGCTCGCCCGGTGCAGCGTCCGGAAGGATTCGGGCGACGATCCCGACGGCACCTCCGGCATGATCATCGTGGCCGAGGCCCGGCGGTCGTCCCGTCCCGGAGTGACCGTCTCAGGCGGTCCCGGCATCGGCAGGGTCACCCGGAAGGGGCTTCCCGTGCCTCCCGGCGAATGGGCCATCAACCCCGGACCCCGGCGCATGATAGAGTCGGAGGTGGGCGGCCTCCTGCCCGAGGGACAGGGCCTCGAGATCGTCCTGTCCGCCCCGGAGGGGGAAGAGCGGGCGAAAAAGACATGGAACCCCCGGCTCGGCATCGAGGGGGGCATCTCCATCCTGGGCACCACGGGCATCGTGGAGCCCAAGTCCACCGCCGCCTACCTGGCCTCCATCGACCTCTACATCTCCTCCGCCCTGGCTTTCGACTCCCCCCGCCCCGGCACGGTCTTCCTCGTTCCCGGCTACGTGGGAGAGAAATGCCTGGTTGAGCGCTTCGGGGCGCCAAGGGAGCTCATCGTCCGCATGGGGGACCACGTGGGACATTCCCTGAAGGAGTGCGCCTCCCGGGGAGCGGGACCGGTCCATCTCTTCGGCCACGTGGGCAAGTGGGCCAAGGTGGCCGCCGGCCTCTTCAACACCCACTGCGACTTCGGCGACGCCCGCCTCGAGACCCTGGCCGCATGCGCCGGGGCCGAAGGGGCGTCGAAGGAACAGGTCCGGGAGCTTCTCTCCCTCCCCCTGGCCGAGGAAGCGGTTCCCCTGCTCCGCCGGTGGGGGCTCTCCACCGTTTTTTCCCTTGTGGCGGAGCGGGCCCACCGGCGCAGCTCCCTCCTCATGGGAGGCGCGGTTCCCCTGGGGGTGGCCGTGCTCTCCCTGGACGGGGAGGTTCTCGGGAGCTTCCCCGAGACCGGAAAGGAGGCCCGGCCATGGACAGACTTGCCGTCGTCGGCGTAGGCCCGGGACCGGGGAACTACCTTCTTCCGGCGGCCCGGGAGGCCATCGCCGGGGCGGACATCCTCGCCGGAGGCCCCCGCCACCTGGAACCCTACCGGGAGTCCGGAAAAGAGCTCCTTCCCCTCGAGGGCAGCCTCGACACCTTCCTGGACCGCCTCGGGGAGAAGCGGCACACGGGAAGAGTCGCCCTCCTCCTCTCGGGAGACCCCTGCTTCTTCAGCCTCCTCGGAAAGCTGGGAACCCGGTTCGCCCCGGAGGAGCTGGAGGTCATCCCCGGGGTGAGCAGCTTCCAGGTGCTCTTCGCCCGGCTCGGCATCCAGTGGAACGGCACGGAGACGGCGAGCCTCCACGGACGCCCCCTGGAGGACGCCCTGAAATCCCTCCGGGAGGACCGGGGAACCCTCTTCCTCCTCGATCGGAAAAACACCGGCCCTGTTGTGGCGGCCTTCCTGAAGGACCGGGGGTACCCCGACCGCGTGGCAGTGCTGGCGGAGAACCTGGGCTATCCGGAGGAGCGGATCCTCCGGACGACCCTCTTCGCCCTCGCCGGGGACGAGCAGTCAGGAGAACTGGCCCTGCTCCTTCTCGGTCCGGGATCCCTTCCGCCCCAAACCCTCGGGGTGCTCCCCGACGGGTGGTTCGTCCGGGCCCCGGGAGTGCCCCTCTCCAAGGCGGCCTGCCGGGCCCTGGTAGCCTCGCTGCTTCATCCCCTGGACGGACAGGCCGTCCTCGAAATCGGGGCGGGCTCCGGCGGCATTACCGTGGAGCTGGCCCGGAGGACGGGAACCGGCAGGGTCTTCGCCGTGGAGCGTTCGCCGGACGCCCTCGCAGCCGCCCGGAACAATGCGGAGCGGGCCGGATGCCTTTCCTCCATACGCTTCGTGGAGGGAGAAGCACCGGAGGCCCTGGACTCCCTTCCCCGGTGCACCCGGGTGGTGGTGGGCGGCCACGGCGGGGCCGTCGAGGCCGTTATCCAGGCCGCCTGGGAGAAGCTCGTGCCCGGCGGACGTCTCCTGGTGACGGCGAACATGCCCTCATCGGCGGACAGGGCATGGAAAACCCTCAACAGCCTCGGAAGCCGCCCCGAAGTGCTCCACGTGGCCCCCTCCTCCTCTGCGGAGGCGGGCGGTTCGTGGATGCTCACGGCGGCGAACCCCGTGTTTCTCGTCTATGCGGACAGGAATGCAGACAAGGACGGTACGGACCATGGACACAGCTGAAAAAACCATCCTCTTCGTGGGGGCGGGCCCCGGAGACCCGGAACTTCTCACCCTCAAGGGGAAAAAGGCCCTCGAGGAAGCCGGGCTGGTGCTCTACGCCGGCAGCCTGGTGAACGCGGCTCTTCTCGATTTCTGCTCCCCGGGGTGCGAACGGACGGACTCCTCCGGCCTCTCCCTGGAGGAGCAGGTGGCCCTCATGGCGGACGCCGCGGGGCGTGGAGTGCCCGTGGTGCGGCTCCACACGGGGGACCCGAGCCTCTTCGGCGCCGTGGCGGAACAGAAGCGCCTCCTGGAGGAACAGGGCCTGGCCGTGAAGTTCATCCCCGGTGTCAGCAGCTTCCAGGCCGCCGCGGCCGCCCTCGGCATCCAGTACACCGTTCCCGGGGGAAACCAGACGGTGATCTGCACCCGCAGGGCCGGACGGACGCCTGTGCCCCCGGAGGAGGACCTTCGCCGCCTCGCCGCCGTCGGGACCACCATGGTGGTCTTCCTGAGCGCCGACCAGGCCGAAGCCGTGGCGGAAGACCTCGTGGAGGGGGGCTTCTCCCCCCGCACCCCGGCGGCGTGCGTCTACCGGGCCTCCTGGGAGGACGAAAAGATCCTCACCGCCCCCCTCTCGGAACTCCCCGCCCTCATGAGGCAGCACGGAATCACCCGCCACGCCCTCATCATCGCAGGGGATTGCCTCGCCTCGACGGACGCCCGCAGCCTCCTCTATTCACCCTCCTTCTCCCACGGATGCCGGGAGGGATCGGAATGACGACCGTCTTTTTCTGCTTCTCCGCTCCCGGCGAGGCCCTGGCCGGGCGGCTCGCCGAAGGACCGGACGAGACGGTGGTCAGGGTGGCCCCCGGCACCCTCTCCGAAACGGTCGCCCGGTGGTGGACAGGGGCGGACGCCCTGGTCTTCGTCTCCTCCCTCGGCGTGGCGGTCCGGGCGGCGGCACCGATCCCGCGCTGCCGGGTGGCGAGCAGCTCAAGGCAGCCTTCGGCGGCGCCCTGCCGCCGGTGCTGTGGGACGGGCTGGGACCGGAGGCGGAATCGCTCTCGGTGG
>CAZJAR010000037.1:8975-20171 GCA_964543785.1 uncultured Synergistaceae bacterium
GTCCGGGCGGCGGCACCCCATCTCCGGGACAAGGAGACGGACCCCGCGGTCCTCGTGGTCACCGAGGACGGCTCCACGGTCCTCCCCGTCACGGGCTCCCACCTCGGAGGAGGAAGGGACTTCGCCGAGCGGATCGCCGGGCGGGCCGGAGCCTCCCTCCTGCTCACCACCAGCAGCGACCGGGCCGGCCTCACCGCCCCGGACCTCCTGGCCTCCCGCCGGGGCTGGAAGCTCCTGGGCAGGGAAGCCCTGCCGGGAGTGAACCGGGCCCTCCTTGAAGAGGGCGCCCTCACCTGGTGGACCGACGTGCCCGCCTCCCTGCCCCCCCTGCCGGAGGAATACCGCCCAGCCCCGTCTTCCGGCGAGGCTTCGGTCATCCTCTCCCCCTACCGAAGGGACCTCGCCCCCCGGCAGGTCCAGCTTGTTCCCCGGTGCGTCGCCGCCGGCATGGGCTGCCGGAGAGGAACGGATGCCGATACCCTCCGCAGGGTGCTTCTCGGGGCCCTGGAGGCGGAAGGACTCCTGGCAGAAAGCCTGGCGGAGATCCGTACCGTGGAGGAGAAGCGGGACGAACCGGGCCTCTCGGCCCTCGCCGGAGAGCTGGGCATCCCCCTTATCGTGGTGGACCGGGAGGAGATCCTCTCCCTTGACGGGGATTTCACCCCCTCGGCGGCCTCCCGGCATCTCGGCCTTCCCGGCGTGGCGGAGCCATGCGCCGCGTCGGCGGGGCTTCTCCTGGGCAGCCGGACCGCCTCCGATGGTGTCACCGCTGCCTTCTCCCTCCTTTCGCGAAGGGAGGGGGGGAAGCTCACCGTCCTCGGCACCGGCCCGGGGGACGGGAAGTATCTCACCCTCGAGGGACGGCAGGCTCTCCGGGAGGCCGACGCCGTGGTGGGATACCGCCTCTACGCGGATCTTCTTCCCCCTGCCTGGCTCCGCGGGAAGACCGTGGAGACCTACTCCATGGGGGAGGAGGAGAAGCGGGTTGAGCGGGCCGTCTCCCTCGCCGGAGAGGGGAACAGGGTGGTTCTCCTCTCCGGGGGCGACCCGGTGCTCTTCGGCCTCGCCGCCCTCGCCCTCCGCACGGCCAGGGGGCGCGTCCCCGCGTCGGTGGTCCCGGGGGTTACCGCGGCCCAGGCCGCAGGCCTCATGACCGGGGCCCCCTACGTGAACGGCCTGGTGCTCCTCTCCCTGTCCGACTACCTCCAGCCATGGGAGAACGTCCGCCAGGCCCTGGAGGGCGCCGCCCGGTCGGGCCTCACCGCCGCCCTGTACAACCCGGTGAAGCGGAACCTGGAGGAAAAGCTGGCAGCGGTGCGGGAGATCTTCGGCGCCGCCGGCTATGGGGAAGTCCACCTCGTCAGGGACGCCGGACGGCCCGGCGCATCATCCCGGAGGCTCCCCCTGGAAGACCTGTCGGCGGACGGCGTGGACATGCGCACCCTCCTGCTTCTTCCCGGGTCGTCGGTGGAGCGCGTGGGGAACCTCCTGCTGGACCGGAGGGGCTACCGGGCGGAGCGGGCGGGAGAAGGGGGGACGGACGCATGAAGAGTCTCCTCTGCCTCTCCCTGGACTACACGGCCGCCTCCACCGCCGAACGGGACAGTGCGAAAAAAGTCTGGCTCTCCCTCCCGGCCCTCAGGGATAACGGGCGCATCCTCGAGGCGGTCCCCGTGGCCACCTGCAACCGGACGGAAATCTACCTCCGCCTGCCCCCGGGGGGTACCGTGCCGGAGGAAATACTCCACCACCGGGCCCGGACGCTCTCCGGAGAGGAAGCGGTGCTCCACCTCCTCCGGGTGCTCCTCGGCCTGGAAAGCATGGCCTGCGGCGAGTCCTCCATCGTGGGCCAGGTCCGGGAGAGCTACGGGGGAGCGGGCGACCTCTGCGGGCCCTGGCTCCACCGGCTCTTCCAGGGCTGCCTCCGGATGGCCAAGCTTCTGCGGACCTGCTACCACCCCGGCCGGGAACCCTCCGTGCCCCGGCTCATGGCGGAAAAACTCCGGGAGCACCCCTCCTTCCCCTCCGTTCCGTCCCTGGTCGTGGGGGCGGGGGAGATGGGGGAGGAAACGGCCCGGGTCCTTGCCGGGCTCGCCGTCCCGGTGTCGGTGACCAACCGCTCTCCCGGGCGGGGCCGCTCCCTGGCGGAGACCCTGGGAGTGCCCTTTCTTCCCTGGGAGGAATGGCGGGACCAGGCGGCGGCCTTCGGTGCCCTCTTCTTCTGCACGGGAGCCCCGGAACCCCTCTTCTCCCTTGCCGAACGGCGGGAGGACCAGCGGATTTTCGACCTCGGCTCCCCTCCCCAGGTGGAGCGCAGCGCAGCAGCCTCTCCCTTCCTCCTGGCCATGGACGATCTCGCCGTGGAGGCGGCAAAGATTACGGCCGAATACCGCACACAGCTCCGGCGGCTCGAGAGCGAGGCCGCCGAGGCGGCCCGGTCCGTCTGCGCGGAGCTCACCTCCCTCTCGGCGGAGACCTACAAACGCCTCGTCCTGCTCCGGGCGGAGCGCATCGTGGAAGAACGGGCGGAGCTCACGGCCCGAAAGACCGGCGCCGACCGGGAATCCCTCCGCCGCATGGGGTGGAGCGTGGTGAAGGCCCTCCTCTCCCCCGCCTTCGCCGAATCGGACCCCCACGCCCGGAGGCTCTGGAAGATTCTCTCCGGCGACATGGAGGAACCGGCCGATGACTAAGCAGCGGCCCGGGAACTTCTCCCTCATGATCTGCCTCGCCCCGGCTTCTGGACCCATCCTCGCGGTCGGAGGGGGTCCCGTGGGGCTCCGGAAGATCCGCACCCTCCTGGACGGGGGGGCCTCCGTGGACCTCGTCTCTCCTGAGGCCGTGCCGGAGCTGCAGGCCCTCGCAGCGGCGGGGAAAATCCGGTGGGAGCGCCGGAGGGCGGAACGGGAGGATTTTCTCGGGCACCGCCTCGCCCTGCTGGCGCTGCCGCCGGAAGAGACGGCGGACGTCCTCCCGCTGGCGGAGGGGACGGGGTGCCTGCTCAACTGCTGCGGCGCCCCCGAATCCGGTTCCTGGGCCCTGGCGGCCCAGTTCCGGTGGGAAGGCTTTGTGGTCGGCGCGGGAAGCGGAGGGGGCGACCCCGCCGGGTCGGCCGCCCTTAAACAACGGCTCCTGCGAAGCCTCGAAGGCATGACTGAAGAAAAGGAGAACCGCCCATGAAACTGCTTACCAGGGGCAGCACCCTCGCACTGCTCCAGGCTGAACGGATGGCCGCCCCGCTCCGGGAGAGGGGCCTGGCCGTGGAAATCGTTCCCCTGTCCACCCGGGGCGACCGGGACACCGTCAGCCCCCTCTGCTCCTTCGGCGGGAGCGGCGCCTTCTCCGGGTGCATCGAGGAGGCCCTCCTCGGCGGAAAGGGTGACGGGGCCGTCCACAGCCTCAAGGATGTTCCCTCCTGCTGCCGGGACGGCCTCGAGATCGCCTCGGTCCTCCCCCGGGATTCCGCGGGAGACGTGCTGGTCTCCCGTGGCGGGCACACCCTGGAAACCCTGCCCGAAGGGGCCGTGGTGGGCACGTCGAGCCCCCGCCGGAAAGCCCAGCTCCTCCGGGTGCGGCCAGGCCTCTCCGTCCGGGAGATCCGGGGGAACCTCACCACCCGCCTGAAAAAGCTGGAGGACGGCCTGTACGACGCCCTCATCCTCGCCGCCGCTGGTCTGGAGCGCATGGGAATACGCCCTGAGACAGCGGAGAGCCTTCCCTTCCTTCCCGCTCCCTGCCAGGGGATCATCGCCCTGGAAGCGCCCGTTGACTCGCCCCTTTTCTCTCTGGGCCGCTCGGTGACCCACCGGGAGACCTTCCTCTGCTCACTGGCGGAGCGGTCTTTGCTTCGAATCCTCGGGGTGGGGTGTCATGTCCCCTTCGCCGCCCTCGCCCGCATGGAAGGCCGGGCTCTCGTCCTCGAGGCGGAGATTCTCGACCCCTCCGGCCGGGAGAGCGTCCGTCTCTCCTGCTCCTGTCCCGTGACCACAGAGGAAGATGCTGCCAGGGCGGGAGCGGCCCTGGGCGAACGGTTCCGGGAGACGCCCCCAGCGGTGCGTCTCTTCGCCGAAAGCCTGGCGGGAGCGGAGGGGCGGCCATGACCGTCCACCTCGTGGGGGCGGGATGCGCCGGCCCCCGATGGATTACCCTTGAGGGCATGGAACTCCTCCGGCGGGCCGACGCCGTGGTCTACGACAGCCTCATCCACCCGGACCTGCTCCAGCTCGCCCCCCGGACGTGCGAATTCCACGCCGCAGGCAAGCGGAAGGGCCGGGCGAGCCTGAAACAGCCGGAGATCAACGCCCTCCTCGCGGAACTTGGAAAGGCGAAGGGAACGGTGGTCCGGCTGAAGGGAGGGGACCCCTTCGTCTTCGGCCGGGGAGGAGAGGAGGCCCTCGCCCTGGAAAAGGAGGACATTCCCTGGACCTACACTCCGGGGATCACCGCCGCCGTCGGTGGTCTCGGGAGGGCGGGCATCCCCCCCACCCACCGGGGCCTCGCCGACTCCCTCACCCTGGCCACGGGGCATTCGGAGCAGAACGGCGCCCCCCGGGAAGCCCTCTGGAAGGCCGTCGCCGAAGGGGGAGGCACCCTGGCGGTCTACATGGGAGCCTCGTCCTGGGGCAGCCTTGCCCGGTTCCTTGAGGCGAACGGCATGGCCCCGGAAACCCCCTGCGCGGCGGTCACCCGGGGCGGGTGGGGATGCGCCTCCACGGTGCGTTTTCCTCTGTCGGACAGCCCTCCGGTTCTGCGCGGCCCCGCCGTGGTGACTGCGGGCGGAACGGCGGGGCTTGCCCTCTCCCCCGACCGGGGACCCCTCGCCGGGCTGAAGGTCGCCGTGGTCCGGCCGGCCCCCGAGAGCTGGGACACCGCCCGGTTCCTGGAGAGCCTGGGAGCCGACGGCTTCAGCCTTCCCCTCCTCGCGGAGGAAGAACTGCCTTTCCCCGGTGAGGAGGACCTCCTCGCACGGGCGGACTGGATCGTGGTCACGAGCCCCCGGGGCGCCGCACTCCTCTCCCGGAGGACCGACCTGCGGACCCTTCGGGGAAAGATCGCCTCCATCGGCCCGGGAACCACGGCAGCCCTCGCCCGGACCGGCATCAGGGCGGACGGCGAGGCGCGGCCCTCCACGTCGGAGGCCCTGGCGTCCCTGCTCGCCAAACGGGTTCAGCCCCGGGAACGGGTGGTCTTCTTCCGGAACGAGGCGGGGTCCCCCCTGCCGGAGGACGCAGTGCGCGCCCGGGGAGCGGAGGCAGTCAACATCCCTGCCTACCGCATGGTCCCATGCCTGCCCCCCGGGTGGGAGAGCTACGAATCCCTGTGGGAGGAGACGGGGCTGGACGCCGTGGTCTTCGGCAGCGCCGCCCTGGTCCGGGCCTGGAGCACAACCGGCCTGTCCCTGCCGGAGGGTGCGGTTCCGGTGGGGTGGGGAACGCCCTGCGCAGCAGCCGCGGAACGCCTCCTGGGACGGAAGGCCCCCGTGATGGGCGAGCCGACCCTGGAGTCTCTCGCCGCGCTGCTGTCAGAGCTGAAAAAAAAGAAATCAACGGAGGAAAGACTATGAACGGATTGACGAACAGAATGCGCCGCCTGCGGGAGCACCCCGTGCTGGCGGAAATGGTGCGGGAGGTCTCCCTCGAGCCGAGGCAGATGATCCTTCCCCTCTTCACGGTGCCGGGCACGGGGGTGCGGAAACCCGTTCCCTCCCTGCACGGAGTGGACCACATCTCCCCCGACCGCCTGCACGAGGCCGTGGACGCCGCCCTGGCAGCGGGGATCCGGTCCTTCCTGCTCTTCGGCCTCCCCTCCCGGAAGGATGCCCGGGGGTCGTCCGCCTGGGCGGAGGACCAGCCAGTGCAGCAGGGCCTCAGGGTACTGAAGGAGCGGTACGGGCGGGAGATCCACCTCACCACCGACGTCTGCATGTGCGAGTACACCGACCACGGCCACTGCGGTCTCCTGAAAGAGGACGGCGCCGTGGACAACGATCCCACGGTCCTCGAGCTCGGCCGCATCGCCCTCAGCCACGCCCGGGCGGGGGCGGACATGGTGGCCCCCTCCGCCATGATGGACGGCCAGGTGGCCGCCATCCGGAGGGCCCTGGACAACGGGGGGTTCTCCTCCCTGCCGGTGATGAGCTACAGCTCCAAGTTCTCGTCGGCCTTCTACGGTCCCTTCCGGGACGCGGCGGGCAGCGCCCCCTCCTTCGGGGACCGGCGGTCCTACCAGATGGCCTCCACCAACTGGAAGGAGGCCCTCCGGGAGTCCCTTCTCGACGAGGAGGAAGGGGCCGACATCCTCATGGTGAAGCCCTCCCTCCTCTATCTTGACATTCTCTCCCGGCTCCGGGAGTCCACCCTGCTTCCGCTGGCCTGCTACCTGGTGAGCGGCGAATACATGATGCTCCGCCACGCTGCTGCCGCCGGTTCCCTGGACGGCCCAAGGGGCCTCCTGGAGGCCCACCTCGCCCTCCGCAGGGCGGGAGCGGACATCCTGATCACCTACGCCGCCGTGGAAGTGGCCCGCATGGTCACAGGGAGGTAAAGACCTCCCGGGCGGCGGCGAGAGTCTCCTCCACCACCTCCCGGCCGTGGGCCAGGGAGACGAAGGCGGCCTCGAAGGGCGACGGCGCGAAGTACTGGCCCCTCTCCTCCATGCCGTGGAAGAAGGGAGGGTATTTCGCCCCGTCCGTTCCCTTGACCTCCCCGAGGTTCCGGGGGAGCCGGAGGGCGAAGAACAGACCCAGCACCGAGCCGAACCGGGAGACCGACAGGGGAATCCCCGCATGGGAGGCGGCATCCTTCAGCCCGTCGGCGAGCTGGACGGCCGTCTCTTCCAGCCGTTCGCAGACCCCTTCCCGCTTCAGCACACCGAGGGTCGCCAGCCCCGACGCCATGGCCAGGGGATTTCCCGAGAGGGTTCCTGCCTGGTACACCGGCCCGAGGGGGGCGAGCACTTCCATGACCTCCCGGTGGCCGCCCACGGCCCCCACGGGAAGCCCCCCGCCGATGATCTTTCCGAGGCAGGTGAGGTCGGGGACGATACCGGCCCTCTGCTGAGCCCCTCCCTCGGGGACCCGGAATCCGGTGATCACCTCGTCGAAGACCAGCAGGGCGCCGTGCTTCTCCGTGATCTCCCGCAGGAAGGGCAGAAAGCCTTCGCAGGGAGGCACCAGGCCCATGTTCCCCGCCCAGGGCTCCACGATCACTGCGGCAATGCGCCCGCCGAACAGCCGGAAGGCCTCGGCGACCTTCTCTTCATCGTTGAAGGGCACCACCACCGTGGCAGACGCCACGGAAGCAGGGACACCGCCGCTGTCGGGGTTCCCTAGGGTCAGGGCGCCGCTTCCGGCGTTCACCAGCATGCTGTCCGAGTGGCCGTGGTAGCAGCCCTCGAACTTCACCACGAGATCCCGCCCCGTAAACCCCCGGGCAACCCGAAGGGCCGTCATCACCGCCTCCGTCCCCGACGAGACGAACCGGAGCAGCTCCATGGAGGGGAAGACCCTCTTCACTTCCTCGGCAAGCTCCACCTCGGCGGGACAGCACGCCCCGAAGGACGTGGAGTCGGAGGCGGCCCGGCAGACGGCCTCCACCACCTCGGGGTGGCCGTGGCCGAGGATGAGGGGGCCCCAGCTCCCCACGTAGTCCGTGTAGCGCTTCCCCTCCACGCTGTAGAGGTAGGGGCCCTCCCCCCGGAAAAAGAACAGGGGATCTCCGCCCACGCCCCGCCAGCATCGGACCGGGCTGTTCACTCCCCCGGCGAGGGATTCCTTCGCCCGGGTGAACCACTCCGCACTCGTCGCCATAGCAATCAACCTCTCTTTCTCTGCAAAAACAACTGAACTCTATACCAGATAAACAATGATGTCGGTTTCACAAGCAGGCGACCGGGGAACGCAGTGAGCCGAGTCGATCGCTTGAGCAGTTGTCACGGATGACAATGTGCGCCGACGGCCCAAGCGAGCAATGGCAACGCTCCCCGCTGCCAAAAAAAAACAATGCCCGGATTTTTACCATCCCCACAGGACGGGGAGTGCCGCCAGGCACACCGTCACCGCCATGGTCGCCACCAGGGTGACGAGGTTCCACACGAAGAGAGACCGGACCATACGCCCTGGAAAGATGCCGATCCAGAAGGCGATGTCCTGCCGCAGCACCCGGGAGAGCACGGCAAGCATGTTCCCCGTCAGCAGGGCCAGCACCGCCTGGGCGGTGGTCAGGCTCCCCGACGCCAGGGCTCCCCCCGCCACGCCGAGGGCCGCGTTGACATGGGCGAAGGACGCCGCCGCCACGGTCCACCCCGCCGCCGAAAGCAGCGGGAAGGACGCTCCCCTGGCCTCGATGAACTCCTGCAGGGCCGGGGTGGCCAGGTACGCCAGGGCGTAGAAGGCCCACGCGGCCGGCAGGGTCCTCGCCAGGGTTCCGAGGAAGGAGAATTCCCGTCCCCTGCGGCCTTCCGTTCCGCTGCGGGCGATTTCCTCATTCTCTGTGGCCCCCCGCCCACGGAGCAGGAACAGGAAGAACAGGAAGCGGCAGAAGCTCCGGACCAGCACGGCCGCGGAGTAGATGGCCCCCGCCGTCCCGGCGAGGGCTGCCGCCACGGGGAAGGAAACGAGCCACCGCTTCAGGTAGCCGGGAAAGGACTGGAGGAGGGTGCCGAACAGGGCCTCCCGCTCCGAGAGGATTCCCTGGCCGTAGGCTTCCGCCACGAGAGCCGACCCCGCCCGGGAGGAACCCAGGCTCACGCCGAGGGCGAAGAGGGCCTGGGCCGGAATCCGGAGACGGCGCAGCCGGGGCAGCAGGGAGCCCAGGAGCCGTTCGGGGAGGGACAGGGCGATGATGGCCTTTCCCAGGGCGAGGCCGCCCGAAACGGACAGGGCCAGGAGCCCCATGCCCTTCAGCAGTCCGGTCCAGTCGATGACGGCCACGATCCCTTCCCCTCCTTCCCCGCTCCCCCGCCGGTCATCTCCGGCGGAGCAGCTCCACCACGCTCAGGTACTCCCCCGAAGGGGCGAGGGCAGCATCCCCCTCCAGAATCCGCTCGTCCTCCATACCCGCCCGGTCCACCCGCAGGACGGTCTTCCACGGGCCCGTGGACTCCACCACCGACCGGAGGTCCCCGCCGAGGGCCGACGGCTTGTAGATGGCCGCACCGTCCGACGCAGAGAGCATGGCCCGCACCCGTTCCGCCGGAGCCGTGCCGGGAATCACCGACAGGGCCTCGTCCCCCAGGGCGAGAAACCGCCCCGCCCGGGACGACGCCAGGGAGTGGGCCGAAATGCCCGGGACGAGCCCAAGGGACAGGTCCGGAATCTCCTCCTTCAGGAGGTCGTGGAGATAGGCGACTGTCGCGTACAGGGCTGAATCCCCGATCACCGGCAGGGCAAGGGAGGACGCCCCTTCCCAGAGGGGACGGGTCCTCCGCAGCTCCTCCCGGAGCAGGACATCCCTTCGGGCATCGTCCCGGACCATGGGGAAATGGAGGGGGATGGTCTCCCGGTCCAGGTGGGCGCCAAGGATGGCGCCGGCGACGCTCTCCCGCCCCTTTCCCGACAGGGGAACGAACACCGCCCCGGCCTCCCGGAGAATGCGAAGCGCTTTCAGCGTAACAAGTTCGGGATCGCCGGGGCCGAGGCCCACTCCCCAGAATTTCATGGCCTTTTTCCTCCTTCAGGGTACAGCACATTCCGAAGCCATTCCACACCATCCTCCAGCCGGAGGAGAGACGGTCGGCTTATCCGCTCTTCAGGCACCAGCACGATCCGGGCGTTCCCGAGACCGGAAATCCATGGCCGCGCCAGGACATCCCGCTCCGCCACGGGGTTCATGGCCCCCGTCTGCACGAGGTAAACGTCGATCCCCTCCCCGGCAAGGGCAAGCAGACGCTCCTCTCCCCACGGGGCCAGGGGGCTCCCGGGACGGAGGGGCACCGCGTCCGACGCGGCGTTCTCTCCGCCCGCCAGGGCGATCACCCGGGCGGCCCAGGAAGAGGGAGAACAGGTCATCAGCCCCCGGGAGGCGCTCTCAAGGAAGACCCTGGGACGCTTCCCCGCCGGGACGGTGCGCTCCAGGGCGGACACCGTCTCCCGCCAGGGCCGTGCCGGATCCGCCGCGCCCACGAGGGCTCCCATCCGGGCGAGGTAGGCCTCCATGGTCTCCCATGTGGGGGGCGACAGGGAGACCACCGGCACGCCGGCCTTCTCCAGGAGCCGGATCACCCCTGCGGCCGCCGCCTCCCCCTGGGGCCGCAGCAGCACCAGGTCCGGGCGGAGGGCGAGGATGCGCTCCCCGTCAGCCCGCATGGGGAGCACCGGAACTCCCGGAAAAAGGGCCGGATCGTCGGATGCGGACACTCCCGCGATTGAGTCCCCCGCGCCGAGGGCCAGAAGGTTCTCGCTGTGCCCGGCGTAGAGGGAGACCACCCTCCGGGCTGCCTGCTCCAGCACCGGACGCGGAAAAACAGGAAGCCAGCACTAGGACAAGAACGGCCGGAAGGGTCAGACGGCGCGCCACAGCACCCGCTCCCCTTCCCCGGCCCCCCGCCCGAGGGGCGCGAAGGAGACGCCGTACACCGAGGAAAGCACCTCCCCGGTGAGGACGTCCTTCACCCTCCCGGACGCGGCGAGGCCGTCCCCGCCCAATATCCAGACGCAGTCGCCGAACTCCGCCGCGAGGTTGATGTCGTGCACCGCAGCAGCCACGGTCTTCCCCTCCGCCGCGGCCTGCCGGAGAAACCGGAAGAGCCCCAGGGTGTGCTTCGGATCCAGGGCGGAGGAGGGCTCGTCGAGGAGGAACACCTCGGGCTCCTGGGCGATGGCCTGGGCGATCATGGCCCTCTGGCGCTCCCCTCCGGACAGGGTGGTCAGGGGCCGGTCCAGCAGGTCCTCAAGCTCCATGGCCTCAGCCGCCCTCCGCACCGCCTCCCGGCCCCGGACATCGGGACTCCCGAGGAACGTCCTGTGGGGGAGCCTCCCCATGGCGATGACCTCTTCCACGGTGAAGGGAAAGTTCAGGGAAGGGGACTGGGTCACCACGCCCACCAGGCGGCCCCGCTCCCGGGAAGAGAGGGACGCCCCGTCCCGTCCGCAGAGGGTTACGGTCCCGCCGTGGGGAAGAGCGCCGCCGAGGGCCCGGAGCAGGGTGCTCTTGCCGCTGCCGTTGGGGCCGAGGAGAAAGGTCAGGGCACCCGGGAGGA
>CAZJAR010000038.1:0-19608 GCA_964543785.1 uncultured Synergistaceae bacterium
CTCGGGGCACCGGTCTTCCTCGCCCTCATCGCCCGGAGGCGGCGGACATGATCCTCTCGGTGAATGGAATCTCCTTCGCCTACAGGGGCGTACCGGTGCTCGAGGACGTGACCTTCTCGCTGGCGGAAGGGGAGATGGCGGCCCTTCTCGGCCCCAACGGCACGGGGAAGACGACCCTGCTGCGGGCAATCAACGGCATCCTCCGCCCGGCGGGAGGCACGGTGCTCATGGAGTCCAGGGACGCCCATGCGTGCTCTCCCCGGGAACGGGCGAAGTTCTTCGGCTACGTGCCCCAGCGGGGAGAGCCGGTCCGGCTCACCGTCTTCGACGCCGTCCTCCTCGGACGCCGACCCCACCTGGGGTGGGCCGTGGAGCGGCGGGACCTGGAAAAAGTGGAATCCGCCCTCGAAAACCTCTCCCTTGAGCGGTTCGCCCTGCGATACCTGGACGAGCTGAGCGGAGGGGAGTTCCAGAAGGTGCTCCTGGCCCGGGCCCTTGTCCAGGAGCCCCGGGTGCTGCTGCTTGACGAGCCCACGAGCAGCCTCGACCTGAAAAACCAGCTCGACATGCTGGCCACCCTCAGGAAAGTGGTCAAGGGACACGGTGTGGCGGCCCTGCTGAGCCTCCACGACCTGAACACCGCCTTCCGGTACGCCGACAGGCTGCTCTTCCTGAAAGACGGCTGCATCCGGGGAATGTACCTTCCGTCGGAGGTTCCGGGAGAGATCATCGCCGAGGTTTACGGCGTACCCGTGGACATCCTCCGTCACAAGGGCGTTTCCCTGGTGGTGCCGTCGTAAATATCTGCGGGAATTACCGGCCGTATAATTGATACCCGTGACAATGACCGTCCCTGAAAAACGGGCTATTATTCGGGCGTACTCGATTTCAGCCTGATGAAAGAAGGGATTCGCTCATGAAAAAAATACTGGCGGCAGTTCTGGTAGTGCTTCTGGCGGCATCCGTCGCTTCCACAGCCCTCGCGTCCGTTTTCGACGGGGGATCATCCTCTGAGAATTCAATTTCGCTCGGCAAGGGCAACGGGAACGGAGGAGGCAACGGCGGCGGGAACGGCAAGGGGCCCGGAGACGGCACGGGCAACGGCGGAAACGGCCCCAAGGATGGTACGGGGTACGGCCCCGGCGACGGGACCAATCCCGACTGCCCGGTCCTGCCGAAGAAATAAGCCGAAAGAGGTCGTATTCAAAGCGGAGCGGGGGGAAGCTTTTCCCTCAGCTCCGCTTTCTTCTTCCGGTATTCTCCTCCGGATTCCGGAGCTCAGGGCAGGATCCTGACCTTTTTCAGCGACGTGCCGCAGCCCCGCAGCACTGCGGCGTCTCCTGTGATTCTGCCCACGAGGGCTCCCGGGGACGCCATTCTCGGCTCGCTTCCCGCACTTGCCGGCGTGGGCCCGAAAAAGATGCACAGGGCGTTGCCCACGGGCCAGAGCGCCACATCACCTATTTCAAAGACGTCCCCGAGGCTGTCGTCGCCGCACTCCACCTTTTCTTTCAGGGTGCCGTAGAACTCGTCCCCCCAGCGGGACATGGAGATCTCCTGGGGCAGTGTCTTCACAAGGTTCCCGGCCGCATGGCTGTCACAGAGCTTCACCTCGAAGGTGTGCTTTTCCGTTTCGATAATCATTTTCCATTCCCCTTTCATTCGTTTTCCTCCGGCGCGGAAGGCAGGTTCCCATCATTTTATCTCCTGCCGGGTTTTAAACACGGGCTGTATGCAGAAGAGGGTTCCGTGGTACAATTTTTTAAAAATGGAACCGAAGGGAAAGTGGTTATCAGCATGATGGAATCTCCCCTGGCATTTCTCGCCGGAGAAAAAGAGGCCCCCCGCCCCATCAGCCGTCCTTTGAGCCTCGCACTGTTCGACCTTGACGGAACTCTCATCGACAGCGAAGAGAACCACTACGAGAGCGACCGGATTCTCCTCGGAAGGAGAGGAATTTCCTTTTCGAGGGAAGACAAGGCAGCCTACGTGGGAAAGGATATTTTCGAGATGGTCAGGCGCATCAGGGCAAACTACGGTCTGGAGGACGACGTTCAGGCCCTCGTGGACGAGAAGAACGCCCTGTACCGGAAGATCGCCCTCACGTCCAGCAGACTGTACCCGCCCATGAGGACGCTCCTCGAGGGGCTTGCCGAAAGGAAACTTCCCATGGCCGTGGCCACGGGGTCCAACGGCACCATTGCCTCGGAAATACTGGAAGTCCTCGACGTCCGCTCCTTTTTCACCCATCTTGTTTCTTCATCGGAAGTCCGCCGTGGAAAGCCCGCCCCGGACATCTTCCTCGAAGCGGCCAGAAGGATGAACGCAGCCCCCGACTCGGCGGTTGTTTTCGAGGACACCAAATACGGCGTAGAAGCAGCTCTGAACGCGGGAATGACATGCGTCGCCCTGCCGGCCCCCGGCGAGAACACGGACGACCCGCTCTTCCGGAAAGCCCGATACCTCGTCCGGGGAGGACCGGACGCACTGGACACTGACGACTTCTTCAGCTGGCTCGACCCGCAGCTGTAGCTTCCGCCCCCGGCCCCTGCCCGGGGGCCTCTTCTTTATTCCGGGGCCTTCAGACCCTGTTTTTTAGGAAATAGGATTCTGCCGGAGACATCTTTTTCCTGATATAATTCACCAACGGCTGGAAAACGTTTTCCGGCCTCTCACCCCGGAAGGAGAGCCTCCCATGGCGGAAGGACCGCAGGTCGCGGCAGAGAGCATGGAAAAGGTCGTTCATTCCGCCGGAGAGCGGGTGTTCCTCCGCACCTTCCTCCAGACCATGGCTCCTGTCTCCCTGCTCCTGGTCATCCTTTTCGCCGTCATCTTCGGCGTTTTGCTCCCCCTCCTCGAAAGAAGCCACATGGCGGAAAAATGGAACCTCTGCAGAAATCTGATCCTGGTGCAGCTTCATTATCTGGACGCCCTGCACCGGGAGGAACTCGCAGGGACAATCCCGCCGGGGGACGGCCAGGTCCGGGCTCTCACCCGCATCCGCTCCCTCCGGTTCGGGGAAGAGGACAAGGATTATTTCTGGATTCTCGGCCCCGACAGGACCCTCCTCATGCACCCCTACCGGCCCGACCTGGAGGGCGTCGACCCCGACACTGCCACCGGTCCTGACGGCTTTTTCCTCCGCCAGCTCTTCGACCGCATCGAAACCGCCGTCTCCTCCCCCGAAGGGGGAGGGATAATGGACTACCAGTGGCACTTCAAGGACGACCTGAACACCCTGGCCCCCAAAACATCCTACGTGGCCCTTTTCGAACCCTGGAACTGGATCGTCGGAACGGGAGTCTACATCGACGACGCGGAAAAAAGCATCGCCGCGTGGCGGCTGCGGTTCATTGCCGCAGGGCTCCTTTCCATTGCTGCGGCGGGGGCTGTCTCCCTCTTCCTGAGCATCCGGGCGGCCCTCCTCGGAAAAAAGGCAGCCAGCGCCGCGCTCCTGGACCGAAGCCTGAAAGAAAAGACAAAGGAGCTTGCCCGTTCCGAAAGCCAGCTCGCCCTCATCACCCAGATCTACCGGAACGCCGCCGAGGGCATCATCATCACCGACGCAGGCGGGCGCATTCTGGAAATCAACCGGGCCTTCTCCGCCATTACAGGATATGGGGAGGAGGAACTGGTGGGCCATTCTCCCGAAATCCTCACGTCCGACAAGCACGGTCCGGATTTTTATGCAACCATGTGGGAGTCCCTGGCCCGGACCGGACAGTGGTCGGGAGAAATATGGGACCGGAGGAAGAACGGCGAGGCGTTTCCCGCAAGGCTGAACATCTTCAGCTACACGGACGAGGCAGGAAAGGTCAACCGCTACATCGGAGTCTTCCAGGACCTGAGCGAACTTCACCGGAGCCAGGACATGCTGCAGCACGAGATCAACCACGACGGGCTGACCGGCCTCCCCAACCGGTTCCTCTTCCATGACAGGCTTTCCCTTGCCATCTCGAGGGCAAGGGAAAGGGGAGACATTCTCGCCGTGGTCCTGATCGGGCTGGACCGGTTCGGCGCCGTGAACAAAACACTGGGATATCCCACGGGGGACGTACTGCTCCAGGAGGCCGGGAAAAGGCTCTCCTCCGCGGCCTCCGAACCTGGCGCCGCAGCCCGGTTCGGAGGAGACGAGTTCGTGGTCCTCCTCTCCGCCGGAGGCACCTATTCCTCCTGTCTCCGAACTGTTGACCGGATGCTCGCCTCTCTTCGGGTCCCCTTCCCGATCGGGGACCAGGCTTACAGGATCACTGCCAGCGCAGGAATCACCTTTTTCCCCAGGGACGGCGCATCCCAGGAGGAACTTCTCCAGAACGCTTCTCTCTCCATGGAGCGGGCGAAGCGGGAGGGAGGCAACACCTGGAGACTTTTCACCGAGGACCTCGACAGGAAGGCCCAGCACAGGATGCGGCTGGAGGCAGATCTTCGGCGGGGTTTTGACGCGGGGGAATTCCATCTCTTTTACCAGCCGAAGATCAGCCTGGGGCAGCGAAGGATCGTCGGCGCCGAGGCGCTGCTCCGGTGGACTGCAGATGACGGGACCATGATCCCCCCCGATGCTTTTATACCCCTGGCGGAGGAAATCGGCGAAATCAACGCCCTCGGCGCTTTCGCCCTCGAAAAAGCCTGCCTCCAGTCGGTAGAGTGGACAGCCCGCGGCCTGGAACTTCCCCTGGCGGTAAACATCTCGGCACGTCAAATCGCCTCGGAGTCCTTCGTCAGGGATGTGATGGAAATTGTTGAACGGACCGGAATGAACCCCTTCCTCCTCCAGCTTGAAGTCACGGAATCCGCCTTCATGGAGAACCCGGACCATGCCCAGAAGGTCATGGCGGAACTGGGAGCGAAGGGCATCCGTTTTTCCCTCGACGACTTCGGCACAGGGTTCTCTTCCCTGGCGAAGCTCCGCCTGCTGCCCATCTCGGAGCTAAAAATCGACAGGTCCTTCATCGCCGACATGGAGAGCGAAAAAACCCGCGGAGTGGTCTCCACCATGATCCATCTCGCCGGAAGCCTGCATATCGGGCTGACCTTCGAAGGAGTCGAGACGAGGGATCAGCTTGAAAAACTGAAACACCTCATTCCCGAAGGGATGGAAACATCCGTCCAGGGGTTCCTCTTTTCCAGGCCTCTGCCGCCGGAAAGGATTCCCTTGTTTCTCACCTCAGAACTCCCGGATATTTTCTGAAAACAGAGAAATTTCCCTCTCCCCATTGCGTTCCGGCCAAAAAAGGCTATTATGATGTATCTGATTTCACAACCGGTCCGGAAAGTTTCCGGCCAAGGAGGGTCTCCCGTGTTTCCCTGCATCCCGCACCGCCTGCCATACTGTCAGTTCGCCGTCGCCGCGCTCCTCGCGGCGGCGTTTTGCTTGCTTCCTGCAGACTCCTGGTCATCGGAACGCCCTCTTCAGCCCGACTCCTCCCCCGTCCCCTTTTCCTTCGGCGACGTGAAGAAAAAGGCGGAGGACCTTGCCTCCCGTCCCTTCGAAGACCCGGACGGGAAAGTCCCGGAGTTCCTGCTGAACATCAGCTACGACCAGTGGCGGAAAATCCGCTTCCGTCCTTCCGAATCCCTGTGGCGGACCGAGGGACTGCCCTTCGAAGTGCAGTTCTTCCATCCCGGGCTCTTCTACAACCGGCTTGTGGCGGTCAACATCGTGGAGGCGGGGCGGGCTGAGAAGATTCCCTTTTCAGCGTCCGCCTTCGAATACGGCGACGGGGAATTCGCTTCAAAGATCGCCGGGACTCCCCTTGACTTTGCAGGCTTCCGCATCCACTACAACCTGAACACGGGAAAATACAAGGACGAGGTTGCCGTTTTCCTCGGGGCCAGCTACTTCCGTGCCGTGGCGAGGGACGTGCAGTACGGCCTCTCTGCCAGGGGCCTTGCCGTTGACACCGCCCTCCAGTCGGGGGAGGAATTCCCCTATTTCCGGGAGTTCTGGATAGAAAAACCCGGTGAGGACAGCACCTCCATCATGATCCATGCCCTCCTTGACAGTCCGAGCCTCACGGGTGCCTATTCCTTCACTCTCATTCCCGGAAAGGAAACCGTCATGGACACAGAGTGCGCCCTTTTCCTCCGGAGGGACGTCCAGAAGATAGGGATCGCTCCCCTGACGAGCATGTTCCTGTACGGTGAGACGGAAAACGGCCGGCAGGGAGAGTACCGCCCGGAAGTCCACGATTCCGACGGGCTCCTGATCCACAGTGAATCGGACGAGTGGATCTGGCGGCCCCTGGCCAACCCGGGCCGCCTCGCCGTGCTCCCCTTCCCGCAGGCAAACCCCGCCGGCTTCGGCCTGATGCAGCGGGACTGGGTCTTCGACCACTACCAGGATCTGGAGGCCCGGTACGAACGGCGCCCCTCTCTCTGGATCGAGCCCCGTGGCTCATGGGGACCGGGAAGGGTGGAGCTGGTGGAAATTCCCTCCGAGCTGGAGATCCACGACAACATGGTGGCCTACTGGGTTCCCGACAAATCGGCCGAAATGGGTTCTGACGGCCTGCCGGTAAATGACGTGCGGAAATACCCCCGGGAGATGTCCTTCGCGTACCGTATGCGGTGGCTGAATCCGAAGGACGGAGTCCATTCCCTCGCGAAAGTGGCGGCTACCCGCATGGCCGCCGGCATCGAGGAGGGCACACTGCGTTTTGTCCTGGATTTCGAGGGCGGCGACCTGTCGCAGCTCCCGGCAGATTCGGGGCTGACCAGCGTGGTTACCCTGGACCAGGGCGCCCGGCTTCTTGAGAAACAGCTTCACAAGAACGGAGCCACCGGAGGATGGCGGCTTGTACTCTCAATTGCCGTCGACCCGGAGGGGAAACTCAAGAAACTCTTCCCCACGGCTTCTTCCCGCCCCATCATCAGAGTGTCCGCCCTGCTGAAAAAGGGCGAAAACCTCCCCGATCCCCTCACGGAGACATGGACCTATGACATCCGCCCCTGAGAACGGAACAAACAGTCCGGCCGGTTCATCCGACGAGTGGCGGTATTCCAGGGACCGGGTGCTCCTCTACGTCCGGGGCCTGGACCTGCCTCCTTTCCGGGGGCTCGACCTTGCGGTGGAGAGTCTCAAGGCAGCGGGCCCGGCATCTCCCGCAGAGACCATGAAAACACTCCGGAGTCTCCTGGCCGAGAACGGCCTCGACCAGGGCATACGGGACGAAGAGGGACGGCATATCGCCTCCGTTCCTCCCCTGAACAGGGGCGTCATGGTGGCGGAACCCCTGGACAGGGTCCCCTGGAAATCCGCCCTCGGCCGCTTTCTCCGCCGGTGGAAGCGGAATCTTTTCGGTCCCTGGGAGAACAGCACCCATGCATGACGCCCCGACACCCAACCCGTCGTGGAACCGGGCGGCGAGCTGGCGGCGCATTCTGCTCATCACCCTGGTTCTCCTTCCCACCCTGGTCGCCTCCCGGACCATGGCAGCCCTGCTTCCCTCCGGGGGAGGCACGGTTCTGGAACTTCTCCTCACGGCGGTGTTCGCCATCCTGTTCGCCTGGATTTCCGTGGGCTTCTGGACCGCCTCCATGGGATTCATTCTTCTGCTGTTCAAAAACAACCGCTTCTCAGTCTCCCGGGCCTGTGAGGGGATGGACTGGTCCATCTCCGGCAAGGCAGCCCGGACCGCCGTCCTCATACCTATCTTCAACGAAGACGTCAACAGGGTGCTGTCGGGGCTTCGCACCGTCTACGCGTCCCTCGGAAAAACAGGATCCCTGGACCGGTTCGACTTCTTCCTGCTGAGCGACACCACCGACCCCGACATCTGGGTGGAGGAGGAGGAAGGCTGGCACAGGTTCTGCAGGGAGGAGAACGCCACCGGACGGGTTTTCTACAGGAGGCGCTCCAGCAATTCCCGGCGGAAGAGCGGCAACGTGGCCGACTTCTGCCGCCGGTGGGGAAAGAACTACCGCTACATGATTGTTTTCGACGCCGACAGCATCATGGCCGGCGAAACCATGGTCCGTATGGTGCAGATCATGGAAGCCCGGCCGGACATGGGCATTCTCCAGACGCCTCCCGCCGGGGTGAACAGGGAAACCCTCATCGCCCGGGCCCAGCAGTTCGCGAACCATGTCTACGGTCCCATGTTCGCCGCCGGCCTTCATTTCTGGCAGCTCGGCGATGCCCAGTACTGGGGACACAACGCCATCATCCGGACCGAGCCCTTCATGAAGCACTGCCAGGTTCCCCGTCTCCCGGGCAGAGGCCCCCTGGGCGGCGACATTCTCAGCCACGACTTCGTGGAGGCCGCCCTCATGCGCAGGGCAGGCTACAGCGTCTGGCTTGCCTACGACCTCGGCGGAAGCTGGGAAGAAACACCGCCGACACTGCTGGACGAGCTGAAACGGGACCGCAGATGGTGCCAGGGCAACCTCCAGCACATGCGCCTGATCTTCACGAGGGGGTTCTTTCCCGCCCACAGGGCCCTGTTCCTGAACGGGATTCTCTCCTACGGCTCCGCCCTGCTATGGCTGGCCTTCCTGCTGCTGAGCTCCGCCCAGGCGGTTTCCGAGGTCCTCTTCGAACCCGCCTACTTCTCCGGGACGAAGACCCTCTTCCCCCAGTGGCCGGTCTGGCACCCCCACTGGGCCCTTACCCTGCTCGGCTCCACAGCGGTGCTGCTGTTTCTCCCCAAACTCTTCAGCATGGTCCTCATCCTGCTGAAGGACCCTTCCGCCAGGTCTTTCGGCGGCAGAATAAACCTGGCGTCGGGCATCCTGCTCGAAGTGGGGCTCTCAACCCTCCTCGCCCCGGTGAGGATGATCTTCCACAGCCTTTTCGTGGTCTCGACGCTGCTCGGCAGAAGTGTCGGCTGGAATACCCAGTCGAGGGACGACAGGGGAACATCCTGGGGAGAAGCGGCTTCCGTCCACTGGTGGGGCACTTTTTTCGGCGCCGCCTGGGGAGGACTGGTTTACCTGGCCAATCCGTCCTTCTTCCCCTGGATTTCCCCCATCGTGGCCTCCCTTCTCCTCTCCGCACCCCTTTCGGTCTTCACAAGCCGGGCGTCCCTGGGAAGGGCCTTCCGCACCGCCGGGCTCTTTGTCATCCCCGAGGAAACCGAACGCCCTCCCGAGCTCGCCTCCCTGCAGGAGAACCTTCACCGCCCCGGACCCTACACGCCCTTTTCCCTCTCCCGGGAACAGGGCTTTCTTCGGGCGGTGGTTGACCCCCTGGTCCATGCTCTCCACACGTCCCTTCTCCTGAGGTACCGGAGAGGAACCCCTGCCTCCGAGGCGGCCCGGGAAAAGCTGGTTGAAAGGGCCCTCGCCTCGGGACCCGCCAGTCTTTCTGCCCGGGAAAAAATGGAATTGCTGAAGGATCCCCGTCACCTGGCGGAACTTCACCGCCGGGTCTGGGAGCTGGAGGACCAGGACTCGGCAGCCCAGTGGGGACTTGATCGTCCCCCGGCGGGCCGGGGACGCTGAAAACCCGTCTCTCTTGCGCGGCCCTGAGAATGCCGGTATGATGGCATATGCAGCATGAGCGCCAGACAAATCCCCCAGGAGGTTTTCCCGGTGCATCCAGACAGGACGTTTCCCGCGAGCGGCGTTCTTCCAGGACGTCTCTCTTTTCATTCGCTCCTCCCCCCGGCACCCTCCTCTTCAGGGAGGCCGTCATGAACCTCCCCGGGCACAGGGCTGCCAGGGACAGGGTCCTGCTGTATATCAAGGGACTCGACCTTCCCCCGGCGGAAGGTCTCTCCCTCGCTGCCAGAAGCCTTGAAGAAGCCCCTCTCTCCCCTGCCGGGGCCATGGATGCCCTGGAGCGTCTCCTCAGGGAGGAGGGCTTCTCCCCCGACATTCTCGACCGGGGAGGACGGCGGATCTCCTCCTTCCCTCCCCTGAACCGGACCGTCATGGTGGCTGAGGAAATGGACCGCCTCCCCTGGAGGACATCTTTTGTCAGGTTCCTCAGAAGATGGCGGCGGGAACTTTTCGGCGGAGGGACGGCCAATGGCTGATACCAGACCCGTTCCCCCATGGAGGCGCACCGGCAGCAGGCGGCGCCTGCTGCTTCTCATCATCGTCATTATCCCCACCATCATCTCCAGCAACACCATGGCCCGCCTTCTGCCCGACCGCGGGAGCATTCTGCTGGACACCTTCCTGGTGGCGGTGTTCACCACGCTCTTCGCCTGGATCTCCGTTGGATTCTGGACCTCCATAGCAGGACTCGGGATCCTGCTCACCAAAAAGGACTCATTCCGCGTCTCCCGGGCATGCGACGGCATGGACTTCTCCATCTCGGACCCGGATTCCCGGACCGCCATCCTCATCCCCATCTACAACGAAGAGGTGAAGCGTGTCATCGCAGGACTCCGCACCACCTATAACTCCGTCCGTCAGACAGGCGCACTGGACCGGTTCGACTTTTTCCTGCTGAGCGACACCACGGACCCCGATGTCTGGGTGGAGGAGGAAGAGGCCTGGCACAGGTTCTGCCTGGAGGAGAACGCCCTCGGGCGGGTTTTCTACCGGAAGCGGACGAGCAACACCAAGCGGAAAAGCGGCAACGTGGCCGACTTCTGCAGGCGCTGGGGAAAGAGCTACAGGTACATGGCTGTCTTCGACGCTGACAGCATCATGACCGGTGAAACCCTGGTGCGCCTGGTGCAGATCATGGAGGCCCGGCCGGACATCGGAATTCTCCAGACGCCTCCGAAGGCGGTGAACCGGGAATCCCTCATCGCCAGGGTGCAGCAGTTCGCCAACCACGTCTACGGCCCCCTGCTGGCCGCGGGGCTCCATTTCTGGCAGCTCGGCGATGCCCAGTACTGCGGCCACAACGCACTGATCAGGGTTGAACCCTTCATCAGGCACTGCGAACTTCCCCGCCTTCCGGGAAAAGGCCCCCTGAGCGGCGACATCCTCAGCCACGACTACGTGGAGTCGGCCCTCATGTGCCGGGCGGGGTACGGCATCTGGCTCACCTATGACCTGAAGGGAACATGGGAGGAAACGCCCCCCACCCTCATCGACGAACTCAAGCGGGACCGGCGCTGGTGCCAGGGCAACCTCCAGCACACGCGGCTGCTCTTCACCCGGGGCTTCTTCCCTGCCCACCGGGCGCTGTTCATCAACGGCATCCTCTCCTACGGTTCGGCTCTTCTCTGGCTGGCCTTCCTGACCGTCAACTCTGTGCAGGCCATCTCGGAAGTGCTCTTCGAGCCTGTCTACATGCCCATCCTGAGAAAATTCCTTCCCGAACTGCCTGTCTGGCGCCCACACTGGGCCATTTCGCTCCTTGGCTCCACCACCCTGCTCCTCTTCCTGCCGAAATTTCTCGGCGCCTTCCCCATCCTGCTCGCCGATGTCAAGGCCAAACACTACGGAGGAAAGATCCGCCTTTTCCTGAGCATTCTCCTCGAGGTGGTATTCTCCATGATCCTTACGCCCATCAGGATGGTCTTCCACAGTCTCTTTGTTGTGTCCACCCTCCTGGGAAAGAGCGTGGGGTGGGGGACCCAGTCCCGGGACGACCGGGGAACCACCTGGAGGGAAGCGGTCCGGGCCCACTGGTGGGGGACCCTCATAGGCATCGGCTGGGCGGCGGTGGTCTACTGGATCACGCCGGCCTTCTTCTGGTGGATCTCCCCCATAACATTCTCCCTGGCGCTCTCCGTTCCCATCTCCGTCTTCACCGGACGGGCGGCGGTGGGAAAGTTCTTCCGAAGGGCAGGGCTCTTTCTCATCCCCGAAGAGGTGGAGCTGCCGCCGGAACTGCAGACCCTGGAGGATAACCTCCTGAGTCCGGAGCCGTACTTCCCGTTCTTTTTCTCCCGGAAAAAAGGGTTTCTCCGTGCAGTGGTGGATCCCATGGTCCACAGCCTCCACACATCCCTGCTGCTGCGATTCCGCCGGGGAGCACCCTCCCGGGAGCGTGCCCGGGACAGGATCGTGGAAAAAGCACTCTCCTCCGGCCCCGACAGCCTCACCCGGAAGGAGAAGACGGCCCTCCTCCGTGCACCCCACCACCTGCGGGAACTTCACAGGAAGGTGTGGCGCCTGGCCGACGAAAAAGCCGCCGCCCGGTGGGGCCTGGTCCCTCCAGAGAAGAAATAGATAAAGCGAGGGGCAGATCCTTCCTCGCTTCGCTCCTCAGGATGACAAAACCGAAAAACACGACCTTCGGCCGTCAGAAAAACTGCCCTGTTTCCCTGTCGCTGACCACCATCTGTCCCCGGCAGTCGTCCAGTGTATCGCACAGGGTGTCGGGCCACGGGCGCCCCCGAAGCATATCCAGGGTCTCGCTCTCCGCCCTGAAGGTCAGCCGGGGGTGCTTTCCCCAGTCCCTGGTGTAGCGCATCACGCAGCTCATCTGCCCCGTGGAGGGACTGATGTCCATCTCCATTATGGCTTTCTCCACATCGGCCCCTTTCGGCAGCGTCTCCCTGAGCGACCGGTAATGATGAGCAATTCCCAGGCCATGACAGGCCTCGTGGATCGTCGTCATGGCAACGGCGGCGGCGGCCTGGCCGTCGAACCAGGCGCCGTCCGGGCGAAGCCCCCGCTGTGACAGGGCATTGGTTATCTCCGGCCTGTTTTCCCGTACTGTCCTTTCAAGATCCGCCCTGACCTGGTCCGCAAAAACGAGCACGTACCGGTCAGCCGTCCGCGGAGGTCCTATTTCCGGGCCGCCCTCGCAGCAGCCCCAGTTGAAGGGATCCGGCCCGGGGAGAGTGCCCTTCTTTATCCAGAGGCAGTGCTGGTCCACCAGGTGGCAGGAACCTGACCGGAAATTCACCACCCGGGCCCTTTCGTCCCTTCCGGTGCACCGGCCTTCCTCCGGTTCGACGTAATGAACCGCGAGGCGTGTGACGGGGCCGAAAGCCGCTCTCTCAGCAAGCCCGTCGGGATCATACACGAAAAGGTCCTTTCTGTTCGGGTCAAGCCGCTCGTGCTTCCCCTTCACGAAGAATCCCCGGTACTCCTCGAAGGCGGACAGCCCGTCGCCGGGGGCTTTCCCCGCCGGGTCCCCATCGTCGTCGGCATCCCCGGCACAGGGGAAGATTCCGCGGTCCTTCTCCCAGGAGTCCGCCATGCCGTTGCGGTTCTCATCAAGGGGAAGGGTCACCCAGTGCTCTCCGGTCCTCTTCAGAACCGCCCGCACCTCCATCTCCTTCCCGCCGGCCGTAACTGTCGCCGTAGCGGAAAGCTTCCCCCGTGCGCCGAAATCCCGGGGCTGCAGAACGATCTCCGTCTCGCTCACCTCATCGGGGGTCACAGCGCTCTGCCCGTCCTCGGAGATATTCAGCCCCGAACCGCTCATCTCCGAAATGACCAGGTCGGGAATCTCGTCCCGGCCAGAAAAGGGGAAATTCATGCAGACACCGGGCTCCCGGCTCACGTCATCGAGAGTGAACCGTATTTTCCCCGTCAGCCCCGCCGGTTCAACAATCTTTGCCCTCACCCGGACGCAATTCCCCACGCCCCGGATCAGTTCCGGCATCCAGTTTTCGTACTCCCCTCCCGGCTCCAGCTCCACCCGGACCGGTACCGTCCCGACATTCAGGCTCCATGTGACCGTCCACGTCCCGCCGTACATTCCGGGGACCTTCCCGAAAGCTCCGGCGAAACCTTCCGCCAGTCGTGCATAATCGGAAAAAAGTTCACCCTTCAGGCCGGAAAGCTCAGGAGGTACATCTTTCATTCCGCGGCGCAGATGTTCAAGGTCAAGTCCTCCGGGAGGAAGGGAATATGTGAATATCCCCTCAACCACGCCTTTTTCCGGGCTGTACCGGAGTTTTTCCCCGTCGGGTTTAGCGGGTATCCAGTCCAGGGGTCCCAGCCCGTGCCATGCTTCCCGTTCCTCAAGGCGCAGATCGGGACCCGAGAAGACCATCACCGTTTCCCCCGTTCCGCCTCCAAGGTACACTGAGGGGAAAGACAGGGCGTATCTCCCCTCACGGGGGTTGACGGTCAGCCGGCACCATCCGTCGATGCTGCCGGTCGTATAGCCGTGCTCCTCCCTCGCGGAATGGGAATACCGGGATGTGATGGAGACATTCTTCGCCCGGAAAGTCTCTCTCTCCGTCACCCGGCCCGTCACGGAGCCCACGGGCTGATAGCCGGTCACGGTTCCGTCGCCATCGCGGATTTCCTCAGACCCGGTGATCATCGCCGACAAAGATGCCGTACTGTTTCCCGACCACGTGGAAACCTCTCCGGAATCCGGGGCAGGGCGTCCGTCAGCCTCCTTCCTGCCGGACCAGCGCCAGTCCGCTGTTCCCGCTCCGCTCCTCTTTTCTCCCCCCGGATCATCTCTCATCACCGCTGAACCGCTGAGCGTCCGGGAAATCGTTATAGTGCCGGCAAAGGGTACCTCCTTCCAGCCGTCGGCGGATTCTTCCCCGTCTCCTTTGTCCCCGCGGTTCTGACCTTCAATCAGCTCCTGAAGAGCTTTCGAAAGTTCTTCCATCAGTTCGGACGACAGTCCCCGTCCCGTTCTCACGCTCTCTTCGGCAGCCTTCTCCAGCTCCCCGATCCTTTTCTCAATTTCCTCCTCCGGGTCTGCTCCGGGGCATGCCGCCGAAAACAGGAGAACACACCCAAGAATGACCGCCGGAATGACCGGCGACGTACCTCCCATGACGGTCACCTCCCTTCGCCTCAGCGTGTGCCGGGGCACTTATATTATAACAATAGAGAGTATTTCGACATATCACCCTAAGTAAAGACTCCCCACACTCCGGTTCGGTAGAACAGCGGTACCAGCCCCCGGCCTTCCCTCTACAATAATCATGAAACCCATGGGTTGTTTTGTTCATCTTCCGCCGGCCGGGCTTTCAGCCCTTTCTTTCGGCGGCGGAGCAGCGAAAGGAGGCGAATTTTCATGAAAGATACACCGCGCAGTTTCAGCCCGCCCCTGGCCCTGATTTCAGCCCTTGCCGTCCTGTCGGCGGCATCCTTCTCCCTTCCTGCCGAAGCAGCTCCCGCCTTTTCGACGAAGAGTTCGGCCGTCATTTCCATTCCTGCGGCTCCTTCCTCATTCCCCGGCACAGCTTCGGGCGACGGGCTTTCCTTTGCGGAGGTGCTGGCGGAAGCGGAAAACGGAGACCCGGAGATGGAATTCCTTGCCGGCCTGGGCTTCGACAGGGGCGACAGGGGATATGCCGAAGATCCTCTCCAGGCGGCCTACTGGTACGAGCGAAGCGCCGCCGGAGGAAACCCCATGGCCCGGGCCATGCTGGCATACCATTACCACACGGGATACGGCCGCGGCACGGACAGGAGGAGAGCTTTCACCCTCTGGAGGGATGCACTTCCCGGCCTGGTCCTGGAATACAAAAAAGGGAACTTTCACGCTTCACTCATACTTGATCTCTTCTATTACAGGAACCGGGACAGGTGGCACCCCAGGGGGCGCATTCACCGCCATCCCCTTCCTCCCAGGAGAGACTACCGGGACTCCATACGGCGGATACCCTTCCCTCCCAGACGCCATTGGCCCGATGACCGGAGAATGCCTCCGCGCCACAGGTGGGATCCCCCCGGACATCACGGCCACCCTCCCGTCCATTATGCTCCGCCGAAAGGCGGTCCGGGGAAGGGCAAGCCGAAGGCTCCGCCCCCCAAACACGGGCCGCCGCCGAAGCACGGAAAGAAAAAATAGTGCCGTTCTGCCCGCGGCAGGAAGAAAGGAGCCTCCGGAACACATACCGGGGGCTCCTTTCTTTGGGATATAATGTTTCTGTCCGTCACACCGGGACACTTTGAGGCTGCCGGGGCAGGAATTTTCCGTATTGGCCTGTATGACAAGCAGCAGCGGATTCCTCCGTTCCCGGCGTGTTCAGGACGGCGGCAGGCAGTTCTTCACAACGAAAAAACTTCAGGCATTGGAGGCACTATCATGACGTTACCCCGCCCAGAAGGCGAATGGCTGCTCTTTCAGAAAGATCTTCTTCTCGTTAAATCGAAAACCCCCCTCACCCTTCCGTCCTCGGAGGACGAATCTTTCTTCCTGGGCAGGATGGAGGTCACGGGCGTCCTTCCCCCGACAAGGGGGAGCTTCCGCTGGGGCGAGTACCCTCGGGATGACGAGCTGCCGGAAGGATACGAAACTGTCGGACTGCGGGAACTGTGGGCCCTCGGCGGAGAGGGACTCTTCCATGCGGCGGGAGCGGCTTTCCAGATGATGGACTGGAAACGGAACAGCCGGTTCTGCCCGAGGTGCGGCACCTCCATGGCCCTGGCTGACAACGACCGGGCCTACGCCTGCCCCGAGTGCGCCTACTTGGCCTACCCCATCCTCAGCCCCGCCGTCATCGTGGCCGTGACGCGGGAAAACAGGCTTCTCCTTGCCCGAAGCCCCCACTTCCCCAAGGGACGGTACAGTGTCCTCGCCGGATTTGTCGAACCGGGGGAAAGCCTGGAGGAAACCGTTGAACGGGAAATTTTCGAGGAAGTGGGTATACAGGTCAGGAACATCACCTATTTCGGCAGCCAGCCCTGGCCCTTCCCCCACTCCCTCATGCTGGGATTCACGGCGGAATGGGCCGGGGGCGAGCTGGCCCCTGACGGGATAGAAATCGAGGACGCGGGGTGGTTCACCCCCGAGACCATGCCGGAGATTCCTCCATCCATCAGCATATCAAGAAGGCTCATCGAACACTGGCTCGCGGGGGGGAAGTGAATAAACACACCAGGGAGGTGGGTTCATGAAAGGAAAGACCCTGATTCTCGGAGTTCTGCTTCTGCTCCTGGGGGGGTTTTGCGCGCCCAGGGCGATTGCGGACGGCGCCGCGGAAGAACAGGGAGTTGCCAGGAGCGGGGTACGGCTTTCTCTCTTCTCCGATTCCGAAATGGACTTCCAGCTTCTCAGAAGCCTGGGAGCGGACGGCAGCGGCGGCGGAACGGCAGGCGAGATCCTCGCTGCGGCGAGGAAAATCGAGGACGGCAGCCCGGCATCCTGGTCGGCCGTCTTCCTCTCCCTCGCGGAACGCCTGGAGGCGGACGGCGCGGCGCGTCTTGAGCGGGGACATACGGTGAGCGCCAGGGAGAGCTTCCTTCGGGCATCTTCGTACTACAGGGCTGCGGAATACTATGGAGACCCCCTGTCCCCGGACACCCGGTCATGGGGAATGAAATGCCGGGAGACCTTCCTCAAGGCCCTGGATCATTTTCCCTGGAAAACGGAAGCGGTTTTCATCCCCTCCGGAAAGGGCGAGGACTTTTACCCGGCCTACTTCATCACCCAGGGGAGGACAGGCGAACGGAGAAAGACCCTTCTCGCCCAGAGCGGTTTCGACGGCACGGCGGAGGAGATGTTCTTTGCCGTGGGACGGGCCGCACTGGACAGGGGATACAACGTTCTGCTCTTCGAGGGCCCCGGGCAGGCGGGGAAACGGCGGTTCCAACCGGATTCCACCTTTGTCTCCGACCTTGGGCCCGTTGTCCGCACCATCACGGATTTTCTCCTGAAGCGTCCCGAGGTGAACCAGAAACAGACCGCCCTCTACGGAGCAAGCTTCGGCGGCTATTTCGCCCTGAGCGGGGCATTGGGCGAACCGCGCCTCGGAGCCCTCATCCTCAATTCCCCCCTCACGGACATGCAGGAGTACTTCTTCGCCTCCATGGGAGAGCAGACTGTGGACATGCTCAAAAAGAACAACCTCACCGTGGAGGATCTCAAGACTCTCTCGGAGAAGGAAATGCCCCAGAAATACCGCCTCTCCCTGCTGAACCTGTGCCTCCGGTTCGGCAAAAACACGGTTGCGGAGGTTTTTGACGCCTTCTCCTTCTTCCGCATCCCGGACGACCGGCTGCAGACCCTCGCCATGCCCGCACTTGGTATGGTGAGCGCAGGAGAGGGACCGACACCCCTGAAGCAGGCGAGACATTTCACCTCAGCCATTCAGAAAGGGACGCTTCACGTCTTTGAACGGGAAAGCGGGGCGAATGCCCATTGCCAGCTGGACAACCAGCCCCTTTCATGGGCAGTGGCCCTCGACTGGCTGGACGAGCAGTTCAGGTAACAGGCGAAGGGGCCGGGAGATTTTCTTCTCCCGGCCCCTGTGTTTCAGAAAAGCTCCTTGATCTTGTCGTCGAAGTTAAAGGAATTGATGTACCACGATCCATCGGGGTTATAGAAGAGGAACTCCCATCGCATGGCGTGAAACTTGTATTTCTGGAGATGGATGATCATCATCAGTGATTTTCCGATGAAGCGCCGTTCGATCAGCTCATGGTCAAGAGGGGTGCCGAAACGGCTGCTGATGGCAGGGATCTGCATCTTGCTCTGCTCCAGCAGGATATTGAACTCCGCGTCGGGTATGCGGAAGTAGGGTCTCATCATCCGCAGGGCGCCCTCAAGGTCCCCTTCCGAAACCCTGGCCATGATCTTCTCCGTCACCTCCATGGCCGCTTCCGGTGTCTGCAGAGGAACGACCTCGTCAGCCCGTGCGGAGCCCGCAGAGCAAATACAGGCTGCGCACAGCAGAAGAACAGCTCCCAGACGCTTTATCGCCTGATTCATACTATCCCCTCCGGAAAAAAAATTTTAGACCAGTACACCCGCCGCCGGAAAAGCCCTCACTGAACAATCGCCGCCAGATTCCGGGCTATCCCGAACAGTTCTTCCATCCTCATTCCACTACTATATAGCATAAATCCGGCTTGTGCATTATTTTTTCAAACCGGGGGAACCTCCGTTCTTTCCTCTCCGACGGAAGGAACGGAATGTACCGTCCGGCGAAAACCCACGCAGGTCCAGGCTCCGTGCCGGGAAGAAAAAATCACAAGAAGAACAGCCTGTACGAACTTCGTACAGGCTGTTCTTCTTTACGGCAATCTTCCGGCTTTTCCCTGGAAAGGCTTCCGCTAACTTCTTACTTCGCTTCCTTGTACAGCCCCACCTGCTGGAGAAGCTCCCTGAACTGGGCATCCTGCTTCTCGAGGAACTCCGTGGACTGCTTCTGGTCCCAGGTGAGGATCATGGAGCCGGACTCGTTCATGAACTTCTTGAAGGTTTCGCTCTCCGCAGCGGCCTTGAAGGCCGCATAGAGCCTGTCCACAACTTCCCTGGGCGTCCCCTTGGGGGCGAGAATCTGCCGGGCGTTGTGCATGACCACGTCATATCCCTGCTCCATGCAGGTAGGGGCGTCGGGGAACGCGTCCACCCGCGTTTCGCTCATGATGCCGAGGGGGCGGATTTCGCCCGCGTCATAGAGCGATTTCGCGGTTACGGGTGCCGCCTGGCAGGCGTCAACGTGACCGCCGGCCACAAGGGACGGACCTGCGGACTCGCCGCCCGACTGGCTGGCGATCTTGAACTTCACGTTCTCCTTCAGCTCGAGAAGCTGCAGGCCGAGACGGGTGATGGAGCCTGGGTTGGACGCTGCCACGGTGATTTCGCCGGGGCGTTTCCGGGCATCTTCCACAAACTCCTTCAGGGTCTTCCAGGGAGCGTCCTTCTTCACCCAGAGGCCGCCCGGATCGGAGTTGAAGGTGATGACCACTTCGAAGGCCTCGTGGCCGATGGGAATGACGCCCATGAACTTGTGGGTCGAAATGGTGCCGGTGGTGTTGCCGATGGTGTACCCGTCAGGCCTGGCCTGGGAAATCTCCACGTAGGCCTTTGCTCCCGAGCCGCCC
>CAZJAR010000039.1:0-19483 GCA_964543785.1 uncultured Synergistaceae bacterium
TCCGGAAGGCCCTGGACGGCGCCCTTCCCCTCCGGTCCCTCCGGGTGATCGCCGGATTCAAAAACCGGGAGAGCATTCTCTTTTCCGGAGAGGTGGAGGAGTGGCGGAAGCGGGGGGACGTGCTCGTCACCATCGACAAACCCCAGGAGGGATGGGACGGTCCCGTGGGGCTGGTCACGGAGCACATCCGGAAGCTGGCCCTTCCAGACCCCCGGGACGTGCAGTTCGTGGTGGTGGGTCCCCCCGTGATGATGAAGTTCGCCGCGGCGGAGGTCCGCCTCCTGGGTGTTCCGGAGGAGAACATCTGGGTCTCCTTCGAGCGGCTCATGTCCTGCGGCCTCGGCAAGTGCGGCCACTGCAAGATCGACTCGACCTATATCTGCCTTGACGGCCCGGTGCTCAACTACACGAAGGCCTCCCGGCTCATCGACTGAGAGGTGAACGTCATGTCCCTCGACCTCAACCGGAAAAAAGTGACGAAGAATGCCTTCCGCATAACAAAAATGAGGAATTCCACCGCTGTCAGGGTCCGTGTCCCCGGAGGGCACCTCGGCGCCGAAGAGATGCGGATCATCGCGGACATCGCGGAGAAGTTCGGCGACGGCAGCCTCCACATCACCATACGGCAGGGTTTCGAGATCCCCAACATCCCCTTCGAACGCATGCCCGAGGTGAACGCGGCCCTCGTTCCTCTTATCGAAAAGCTGGAGCTGCCCCACGGGGTGAAGATAGAGAACCCCGGGTCCGGCTACCCGGCGGCGGGGATGCGGAACATCTCCGCCTGCGTGGGGGCGTGGTTCTGCCCCTTCGCCAACGGGGACACCACGGCCCTCGCCGGGAAGCTGGAGGCGCTGGTCTACCCCAATGATTTCCACACGAAGATCGCCGTCACGGGATGCCCAAACGACTGCATCAAGGCCCACATGCAGGATTTCGGCATCATTACCATCTGCCGGCCCGAGTACGACTACGGCCGGTGCATCGGATGCGAGGCCTGCGTGAAGGCCTGTACCCAGAAGGTCACCGGCGCGCTGAAGATGAAGGACGGCAAGGTGGTGAAGGACGACCGGAGGTGCATCGGCTGCGGCGAGTGCGTCCTCGCCTGCCCCACCGGCGCGTGGACCCGCCGCCCCGGGAGCCTCTACCGGCTGCTCATCATGGGCCGCACCGGAAAGAAAAACCCGAGGCTCGCCATGCCCTTCCTGGACCGGGTGACCGAGGACGTGGTCCTCAAGGTGATCCGGAACACCCTGGACTATGTTGACAGGCATATCCTCCGGAACCTCGTGAAGGAGCATATCGGCTACATCGTGGACCGTACCGGGTATCCCGTGTTCCGGGACGCCGTGCTCGAAGGGGTGACCCTCAACCCCGAGGCGAGGGTCGCGAAGACCATGAGCTGGCCGGGGTACCATACCCTTGACGACGGAAATCTTCAAGAAATCGAATAATATCCGCTGCGGAAAGAGATGATTTCATGTTTGAAGCGCCCTATTCAATCCCCTACGCCGGCATAGGCCCCGACGGCCGCATGAAGCTCCCGGTGCTCCTCGACATCTTCCAGGACATGGCGGACCGGGACGCCCGCCGCATGTCCATGACAGTGTCGGACCTGCTCCCGAAAGGGATCAGCTGGGTGCTGCGAAGGTACCGGGTTACCGTGGAGCGGTACCCCGTGTACGAAAGCATCCTCACGGTGAAAACCTGGCACGGGCCCCGAAGAAACCTTCATTCCATGAGGGCCTTCTCCGTTCGGGATGAAAAGGGACCCGTGGCGTCGGCGGACACCAGCTGGATTCTCATCGATCTTGAGCGGGGGAGGCCTCTTCGGCTCGACCGCCATGCCACCCCCCGCTACGTGGAGGAGAGCCGGCCGGTGACGGCGGAGTTTCCGGACCTGCCTTCCCCGGGAGAATGGGAGGACGAGCGCCCCTTTTCCGTCCGCCGGTGGGACCTGGACCGGAACAACCATGTGAACAACGCGGTCTACTTTTCCTGGGCGGCCGAAGCGGTTCCCGAGGAGACAGCCCTGTCCTGCTCCCTCGTCCGGATTGACGCCGAATACCTCCGCCCCACGGAGGGCAGGGGAGACATCCGGGTCCTGACAGCCCGGCATGAAATATCAGAAGGGGAAAGATCCTTCCTTCATTCCATCGTTGGTCCTGACGGGGACGAAAAGGCACGATTTCTCACACTGTGGAGAAAAGATTGATTTTTTAGAAATCAGCTTGACTTCCTGGAGGACTCCGTTATAGTTTTACTTGTGGAATACAGCTTTCGAAAGGAAGGGAGACCTGTCATGGCGAACCTCGAAAAAGTCGAAGGCATCGGCGAAGCGTACGCGAAGAAGCTCCGGGATGCGGGAGTGAGCTCCACGGAGATGCTCCTTGAAGCGGGGAGCACGAAAAAGGGGCGGGACGATCTCGCAGCGAAATCGGAAATTGCACCGAAAATGATCCTGAAGTGGGTAAACCACGTGGACCTGTTCCGCATCAAGGGCGTTGGGGAAGAATACGCCGATCTCCTGGAGGCCTCCGGTGTAGACACCGTTCCGGAACTGGCCCAGAGAAGGGCGGACAACCTGCACAAAAGAATGTCCGAGGTGAACGCCGAGAAAAAACTCGTCCGTCAGCTTCCGTCGGAAAAACAGGTGCAGGAGTGGATCGACCAGGCGAAAGAACTTCCCCGGAAGATCAATTACTGAGTTTTTTTAGGGAGCGGGGCGGCTTTCATCAGCGTCCCGCTTTTATTCTTTCCCCCTTTCCGCCGCACTGGCTACGGCGCGTAAGGACCCTTGTCAGAAAAAGCTTCCCTTTCCCATTGACATTCCATCCCTGTGTCCCTAGAATTGATTTGTTTCTTCAATAAATTAATTATCGCGCCGGCGAAGGGGAGGGAACTGGATTGAGGATTCGCTCGATCAATGCGGAAAAAATGGGGATGTCCAACAGGCTGACCCTTATCAACCTCATCCGGACGAACCCCGGAGTGAGCCGGAGGGAACTTTCCAGGCTTGCCGGGCTTGATCCCAGCACAGTCACCAAAATTATCACCGCTCTTCTCGATAAGGGGCTCGTAGTCGAACAGGGCGTCCGGGACGCCGACCAGCCGGGCAGGAAGTCCATCATGCTCCGGGTGTCCAGGGATGCCGCCGTCTGTCTCGCCGCTGAGGTGGGGGTTGAGAGCACCCGCATCGCCGCAGGATATCTCGATGCTTCCTTTGAAGTTCTCGAGGAGTTTTCCACCCCGTCCGACCAGGATTCATTTTTCCGCGCCTTTGCGGAACGGATGGAGGCCGTCCGGTCCTCCGAGGGGACAAAGGAATTCTGTGCCCTGAGCTTTGCCGTTCCGGGGATGGTGGAGTGGGGGAGCAACATACTGAAGCACCTCCCCCACATGGGCTGGAAGGATGTGAACCTCGGCGAAAACCTGAAGAGGACACTGCCATGGCTTGATCTTCCAGTGTTCGCAGCCAACGAGGCAAAACTCTCCCTCATTGCCGAGATGTTCCGAAACCCGGGTATTTCCCGGCTCCACAGCGGCGTCTACGTCTATCTTTCCCAGGGTGTCGGCGGGGCCATTCTCGTTGGGGACAAAATTATCCACGGAGCTGGAAACACATCGGGGGAACTGGGACACATGGTCATTGACGCCTCGGGACCTCTCTGCCACTGCGGAAGCCGGGGGTGTTTCGAGACCTTTGTTTCCATCGACAGGGTGGTGAAGAACTACGAACAGCGGAAGGAATCTCTCCCCGGGCGGAATTTCCGGGAAAAATTCCGTCTCCTGCTCGAACGGTCCTCGTCCGGGGACGGAGATGCGTCGGATGTTCTGGACGAGATGAAGGAGTACCTTGCCATCGGGCTGTCGAACCTTGCCAATATTCTCAACCCCGACTTCGTCATGCTTGGCGGGGTGGGCTCCATACTCCCTCCAGCCTTCGTATCCTCGGTCAGCGACGCAGTGACCGCGAGGGCCCTCGGTCCGGCAGGGGCGGAACTGCTGTTCACCCGGGCATCCCTGGGCATCGAAACCGCCGCCCTCGAAGGGGCGACGCTCATGGCCATGAACCACCATATCAAAAAGGTGATCTGAAACGATCACCTCATTTACAAAGGAGGAATGAGCGATGGGAGAATTCTTCCCCGGCACCGGAACGATACGCTATGAAGGGCCTCTTTCCCGCAATCCCTTTGCCTTCAAGGAGTACCAGGCCGACGAGGTTGTAGCGGGAAAGCCCATGAAGGAACATCTCCGGTTCGCCATGTCGTGGTGGCATACCATCTGCTCCCGGGGAAAAGACATGTTCGGAGACGAAGCGGCCGTCCGTCCCTGGGACCGGGAGCCCGATCCCCTGAAACGGGCCCTGCTGGCGGCTGACGGAGCCTTTGAATTTATGGAGAAGCTCGGCCTGGAATTTTTCTGTTTCCACGACAGGGACATTGCGCCGGAAGGAGAGAGTCTCGCCGAGACCAACGAACGGCTCGACGTGGTTGCCGCCCATATACGGGAACACATGAAAAGAACGGGAATACGCCTGCTGTGGGGAACCGCCAATCTCTTCAGCCATCCCAGGTATGTCCACGGAGCGGCTACCTCCTGCAATGCCGACGTGTTCGCCTTCGCCGCCGCGCAGGTGAAAAAGGCTCTTACCATCACCCGGGACCTCGGAGGAGAGGGGTATGTCTTCTGGGGGGGGAGGGAAGGGTACGAGACACTCCTCAACACCAATATGGAACTTGAGCAGAACAATCTCGCCCGATTCCTGCGAATGGCGGTTGAATACGGGCGTACAATCGGCTTTTCAGGGCAGTTCCTCATCGAGCCCAAGCCGAAGGAGCCCACCAAGCACCAGTACGACTACGATGTGGCCTCGGTCATGGCCTTCCTGAGAAAATACGGGCTTGAAAAGGACTTCAAGATCAATATCGAGGCCAATCACGCCACGCTGGCAGGCCATACCTTCCACCACGAGCTTCACCTCGCACGGATCAACGGCATGCTGGGGAGCATCGACGCAAACCAGGGGGATCTCTTCCTCGGCTGGGACACCGACAATTTTCCCACCGACCCCTTCACCACCACTCTCGCCATGGTCGAAGTGCTGAAAAACGGCGGCATCGCCCCCGGCGGACTGAACTTCGACGCCCACGTGCGCCGGCCTTCCTTCCGGGACGACGACCTGTTCCTTGCCTACATCGCCGGAATGGACGCCTTCGCAAAGGGTCTCCGGGTCGCCGCGAACCTTCTTGAGAGCGGTGAGATCGAGGAGTTCGTTGAAAAAAGGTACGAGAGTTTCGCCTCCGGCATTGGCAGGAGGATCGTCGAGGGAGCCACCGGTTTCGAAGAACTGGAGGCCTACGCCCTGGCCAAAGGCCCCGTTTCCAATCCCTCCGGACGGCAGGAACTGCTGGAATCCATCCTGAACAGGTATGTACTGAACCGTGATGTCCGCTGAGGAGTCCAGACATTGAAAGAAAGCAGGGGCGGGAGACAATCTCCCGCCCCTGCTTTTGGTATTTTTCCGTCCCGTCACTGCATGCGCTGGTACATGACCGTCATTCCCGTCACGGCGTCGGTGATGCTGAAGGTGAGCCCTCCCGGCCCGAGCTGGAAATAATAGGTGAAGGGCATCCCCGTCTGGTTCTGTCCGTACATCATGTTTCCCTGGATCTGGAACATGCCCGCCTCGAAGGGAACGCCGTTCATCCACGACTGGTACTGGTTCCCCTGGATCTGCATCACCACCTGCTGTCCGTTCATGATCGTTCCCCACACCCCCGTGAGGTTGATGTACTGAACCGGAGGAACCGGCTGCTGAGGTACCTGGGGGAACTGGGGCTGCTGCGGCATCTGGGGCATCTGCGGCTGCTGCGGCTGCTGCGGCACCTGGGGGAACTGGGGCTGCTGCGGCATCTGGGGCTGTTGCGGTACCTGGGGCTGCGGGGGCATTTGCGGCTGCCCGGAAACGCGCTTGTAGACCACTGCGGCTCCGCTGTCGGTGAAGGTGGCCACCAGTGCGTCGGAGGGCTGGTTGAATCCGAAATAGAGATATACCGGAGCCCCTGACGGTGGGGTGATGGTGAGAAGGTTGTCCTTCACGGCCGTCTTTCCCTGGATTTTCGCTCCCTTTTCCGTGATGTAGACCGCCGTCCCCTTGTTGATTTCAAGAGAGCTGCCGTCGTCCCCCGCCCAGCTTCCTTCCATGTAGCCCGCCGGGAAATTGATCTCGTCCAGGGGCATCATGATGGTCTTTGCCATGGTGTAGGCGTCGAAGGTTGTCCAGTAATAGCTCTTTCCCTCCGTGGCCAGGACGGCGAAGCGCCGCTCCGCTGGCTGATATTCACCCTCCGGCTCTTCCTTCGCGTACCCCGTGAGGATGGGCAGTCCCCGGGGCTCCCACAGGAGAGCGAAGTCCGACGGCTTTTCACCGAAGACCTCGGCTTTCGCGGGAAATACGTTCGGGTTCTTTCCCGCGGGGCTGATGGAGATTACGTTCCCCGCCGGGGCGATGATCATTCCCTGGCCGTTCCGCTGGGAGACTGCCGTAAAAGCGGCGTACCTGCCGGGCAGCTTTCCTGTTCCCAGCCTGTGGGTCTCGTCAAGCCTGGGGGTTATTTCGGGGTTGGCTGCCACCGTGACAGGCTGGCTCACCAGGCTGGTACCGGCTCCTCCTATGGATTCGGCCTGTCCTATGATCCGGAGGGTTTTCCCCGCGGGAATCATTTCGAGGATGACGTCGAGCCCCTCTTCCCAGGTTATCCCTTCCCCCGGTACGATCCTGACCTTGCCGTCTGAACCGAACCTTATGAGAGAAGGCTTGAATACGCCTTCAGGTTTGGGCGCCACGTCGGAGATGGCCACCCCGTTTTCAGTAAAGACCACGGATGTCATGGCCACTATGCCGTAGGTCTGGGTATCCACCACCAGTTCCACCGGTATTTCTCCCCGCGTCTCGGAGTCCGAATAGGTGCCGTCAATGGTGAAATGGAAGAGGTCTGAGACATCCCTGTACCGTGCGGTGACGGGGACGCTCTTCTTTCCGTTCGCTACCATGTGGATAAGCCCGCCGACCTGGTAAAGGAGCTCATTCCGTCCGTCCTGGAAGATCGGGGTCAGTGCGTCGGATATGTCCGCAGCCTCTTCCCTCCGTTTTTTGTTTCCCTCCGGGTCGAGTTTTTCATCAAGCAGAATTGCATCGGTGATGATGGTGTACTCTCCCTGGGGATTGTCCGCATAGGCGAATCCCGCATATCCCCAGAGGATGGCCTTCCCGTCGATGGTCAGCTTGACATAGCTGCTTTTCGGAAGGTTGGCGGAGAGAGGAGTGACCTCGGTCAGCGGGTCCAGGTCGAAGTCCTTTCCTCCGCTGGGCGCGGTGATCCCCTGGCGGAGTTTCGGCGTGCCGAACTCGATGGAGGCCACTTTTGGCGGGGTCATGCCGTCCTCTTTCTGCTTCCTGTAGAGGGCCGTCAGGGTGGAGACCCATCCCGTCTTCCCGTTGAAGTCAAGCTCCGAATAACCGCTCCGCAGGTTGTTCTCCCTCAGTGGGACGTAGATGGAGAGTCCGTTGCTGAAAACGAGCATGGGACCCTTCTCCGACGCGACAATCAGTTCGCCGATGGTTTTCTGGAGGGCCGCTATCTCCTGCACGGGAGGGTTGCCCATGGTCTTGCCGAGCCGGGTAAGCCAGTCTCTCAGGTCGATGCTCGACAGGGCGCTGTCGTCCCGCAGATAATCTCCACGGCCTCCGTAGTTCTGGGCGTAGAAGATGGTCCGGGTGATGTTTGCCCATTCGGCGGGTACAGTTTCCGCCAGCTTCAGGGAGAAAGCGGCGAAAGCGGCGAGAAAGGCATCCGTCTTCGAAAGATCGAAGGCTGTGTAGGCCCCGTCCTTCCGTCCGTTGTCACGGAAGCCTCTCACCCCGGTGCGGACCAGTTCGGCCGCTATGTCGGCGGTGGTTTTGCCTGCCCCGAAGAGCGGCAGTCCCTTTGTATAGTCCATTCCGACACCCGGAATTGTGGGTGCCGCCCCGACCATGAAGGAGACGAAGGGAGAGCAGGCTGCAAGGGTCTCCGCCTGGCCCATGAGGCACATGTCGAAGAAGAGAAGGTCCAGCTTCCCCCCGGGGAGAAGGGGCGATACTGTCTTCAGGACGTCCCGGAATTCGGTGAGGGTGATTTCGTCGGTGGCCCTTTCGGAGCCGGGGGCGTCGTCGTCGTTGGCCATGTTGATCCAGCCCGAGCCATGGTCCCACATGAAGAGGGCCGTTTTCTTCGCAGGGAAGACACGGAGAGATTCCCTGACGAAGCTCT
This sequence comes from uncultured Synergistaceae bacterium, assembly GCA_964543785.1. Lineage (GTDB taxonomy): Bacteria > Synergistota > Synergistia > Synergistales > Aminobacteriaceae > Aminivibrio. The sequence goes on from CAZJAR010000039.1 coordinate 8,316, forward strand.
CGAGCACGGCCGGGTCTCCGAGGTTCAGCTCGCCGAAGTCGGCGAGAAGTTGGGAGTCGATCTCATTCTCACGGGCGGACTTTTTGAGCCGGAAAGCCCTGGTGCCCGTCCAGTCACCCATGGCGGTGCTGAATTCTTTCGACCTGTCGAGCAGGACGATGACTTCCACCTTCGAGCCGGTATAGCCTTCCTCCAGTTCCTTCAGGTCCCTGAGGGAAAAGGCCTCCAGGTTGTTGTCGCCGTCGAAATAGGCAATGACGGTCCATTCCCTTTCTTCGGAGGTGACCGGTTCTCCGAAAGCGCCGGGGGCGACGGGAACCTTCGGTGCGGTCTGGGTTGCGGCCTGGGGTGCCGGATCAGCGGCCTGGGGTGCTGGTGGCGTCTCCACGGAGTGGGCGGGGAAAGAAAGGGGGACGAAGATGAAGAGAAGGGCCAGCAAAACCGGTACACGGAACCGGGAAATCCATAGTGCTTTTCTCATGGTTTTCACCTTCTTTAAAATGTTTTTTAAAAGCGGTGGAGCCGGTACCGGATCATTTGGCCGAAGACCACCTCCCCATGCAGGGAAAACGGAAACCGCCCCGTTTGCCGGGTACCCGGCGCGCCCGGAAAGCTTCGGGGTGACCATGGTGTAATGGTGGCACAGAGGAAGAGATATTTCAATCGAAAGGTTGTAAAATAAATGTAAATTCAGACGAAAAAATTAAAGTACCATTTTAAAATTACCATCTAATGAAACATCGGCAATCGCTTCATCAAAGTGCATTTGCAAAGAAGTCAAGGGATGGTATAATCCCCTCTATTATTTTCATCCTGCGAGATCATGACCTCCCCTGCTCCAGGTCCCCGGACGTCTTTTTTCCCGTGGGAGGCGGAAAAAGGAAAGGCCTGATAAATTGCCGGAAAAAATGAGAGGATGTGGTGTGATGCTGAAACAATGGAAACGTGCCCTTCTTGCCTGCCTGGTGCTGTCTGTGCTGGCCGCGCCGGCCGCCTTTGCCGGGAACTATCCGTCAAAGGGAGTCACTCTCGTGGTTCCCTGGGGAGCCGGCGGAGTGACCGATGTGGCCGCCAGGGTCTTTGCCCCCCTGTTCGAGAAGTACCTGGGAGTTCCCGTGGTGATCCTCAACCGCCCGGGGGCTTCGGGAGCCATCGGCACCGAGTACGCCTACGCCCGCCCTGCGGACGGATACACGGTGGTTTTCTCGGCGGAAACCCCTGCCACGTTCCGCATCATGGACGTGAGCAGGCTTTCGTTCCACGATTTCGAGCCCGTCATGCTGCTCTCCCATTCCGAGAAGATTCTCGCCGTGGCCCCCGAATCTCCCTACCAGACCCTCGCGGACCTGGTGAAGGACATCCGTGCCCGGCCCGGCAAGGTGCGGTTTTCCTACAGCGGCGCCGGGGCAAGCGGCCATGTCCAGGCCCTCCTGATGATGCAGAAGGGCGGCCTTGACTTCTCCGCAACACCCTTCGGCGGCGGCAACAACGCCCTCCTGGCAGTGCTCGGGGGACAGGTGGACTTCACGTCCCCCAACATCGGGACGGTGAAGGACTATATCGCCTCCGGGAAGCTCCGGGCCCTGGCCGTCTTCGACAGGAAGAAGAGCGCCTACCTGCCGGAACTCCCGCCCATTACCGAGGCCATTCCGGATATGGCCCCCTATCTGCCCCTGGACTACCCCAATTGTCTCATGGTGAAGAAGGGAACTCCGGCAGACGTGACGGCGAAGATAGCCGAAGCGGCGTCCAGGGCCGTGTCCGACCCCGGGTGGAAGGAGTTCCTTGAGAACAGCTGGTACGTGGGACTCGATCCGGTGAGGGGGCAGGATATGCTCTCCTACTGGGACACGTGGGCTTCCGTAGTGGGATGGGTGCTCCAGGACGCCGGGGTGGCGAAGAAAAGCCCAGCCGAGTTCGGCATCCCCAGGCCGTAGCGTTAAGGGTTCGCTTCGGGGCCCCTTCGGAAGAAGGGGCCCCTGTTCCATGAAAGGAAGGAAATCATGACGAATGTCCGCTCTCCCTGGGCCGGGAATATCAGGCACGGGGCCTTTTTTCTCGCCGTGGCCGCCGTCTTCGGCCTGCAGGGTTTTGCCGTCCACGACGGCGGACAGTGGAGCCTTTCACCGGCCCTCTTTCCCCTGATCCTTTCAGGGGGGCTCGCCCTGCTCTCCTTTGCGCTCATCGGCCAGGCCGTCCTCAGGATTCGCGCCGGGGACGAAGGACCTTCCCGGAACGGGGGAGCTCCTGTTTCCGCCTTGAGGGCATCCATGGCCTTTCTCCTGTGCCTTCTCTATGCCCTGGCGCTGCCACGGGCGGGCTTTCTTCCGGCGAGCGCCGTATTTCTCGCCCTGTTCAGTCTTCTTGTGGGGGAGCGTCGTTTTCTGACCGTTGCCGCCCTGTCCCTCGTCTCCCCAGCGGTGATTTACGTGCTGTTCCGCCACGGGCTGAACGTGCTTCTTCCCTAGGAGGCGGGACCGATGGATCTCCTCGCCTCCATGCTGTCCCAGGTGGACCTTTCTTTTGTTCTGCTGATCTTCGGCGGCGCCTTTGCCGGACTGTTCGTGGGCGCCATTCCCGGCCTCTCCGTCACCATGGCTACGGCGCTGCTGGTTTCCATAACCTTCACATGGTCAGTGAAAAACGCCCTCGCCGTCATTCTCGGGGTGTTCGTGTCGGGTGTGTACGCGGGAGCGGTTTCCGCCATCCTGATCAATATCCCCGGCGCTCCCTCGTCGGTGGTCACCACCCTCGACGGGTATCCCATGGCCCGGAAGGGTGAGGCAGCCCTTGCCCTGTGGGCGGCCACGTTCCATTCTTTTGTCGGGAGCGTGTTCGGTTTCCTGGTGCTCATGTTCGTCGCCCGGCCGGTGACGGATTTCGCCCTCTCATTCTCGGCCATGGATTATTTTCTCCTGGCCCTTTTCGGCCTCGCCACCATCGGGACGCTGACGGCAAAAAACTACCTCAAGGGAGGCATCTGCGCCATTCTCGGCCTGCTGCTGAGCATGGTGGGCATCGATCCCTTCTCCGGCACGGCCCGGTATTCCTTCGGCCTGACGGACCTGCAGGGAGGTATCCCTCTCATCGCAGCCCTGATCGGCCTCTTCGGGTTTGCCGAGGTACTCGACCAGGTCGCGAGAGGGACCATGAACGCCATTGCCGCACAAGCGGGCAGGATGCGGTATTCCTTTCGGGAGATGATCCGGTACCTGCCCCTGTCGCTCCGCTCGTCGGTCATCGGCACTTTCATCGGCGCCCTTCCCGGCGCGGGGGGGCCCGTGGCCTCCATCATCGCCTATGACCAGGCCCGTAAGTCGGTGAAAAATCCCACCCGGCCCTTCGGGGAGGGAGCGGTGGAGGGGGTTATCGCCAGCGAGGCTGCCAACAACGCATGTATCGGCGGCGCCCTCATTCCCATGCTGACACTGGCCGTTCCCGGAGACGCTGTCACGGCGGTCATGCTGGCGGCATTTTACGTCCACGGTCTCCAGCCGGGACCCCTTCTGTTTGTCCGGACGCCGGAGCTGTTCTCCATAGTTCTCGCCGCCGGCTTTCTCGCCTGTTTCGCCATGCTCGTTCTGGGCATGACGGTGGTTCCGCGCCTCTCGGGAATCGTCCTGGTCCCCAAGCGGATCCTCATGCCCCTTGTGACAGTGCTCTGCGTGGTGGGAACCTACGCGGTCAACTCGAGCATGTTCGACGTGGGGCTCATGTTCTGCTTCGGACTCGCGGGGTTTCTGATGAGAAGCAGGGGGTATCCGGCGGCACCGCTGGTGCTCGGCCTTGTGCTGGGGGAGATGATGGACTCGAACCTCCGGAGGGCAGTGAACATGGCAATGGCCGGGGACAGCGTTTTCCTTGAGCTGTTCGGCCGCCCGACAACCCTCGTGCTTTCATTCCTGGTGGTCTTCTCGATCCTCGCCGCCGTCCCTTCGGTGAAGGAGCGGATCGGAGCTGCAGCCTCCCGCATCCTTTCGGTTTTCGGATCGGACAGATGAAGGGAATGATCCAGGGCCGCCCTTGGGCGGCCCTGGATTATTCCAGGATGGCTCCTTCGTCCATCAGGGTCTTCCGGAGGAGATCCCGGTCCAGATCCCGGGGGAGGATTCCTGAACGAAGGGAGAGGCGGGCCGCTGTCCCCGCGGCGTGCCCCGTGGCGAGACACTGCCCCATGACCCGTGAGGAGGCGTAGGCCCCCGGGGTGACGGAGATGTTCCTTCCAGCGGCGAGGACATTGTTCATTCCACGGGGAAGGAGGGAACGGAAGGGGATGGTATAGTCTTTTCCGCTCCACAGGTAGACAAGGCGATTCTGTTCCCAGTCGTGGTACTCCATTGGCCAGGAGCCCACGCAGACTGCGTCGGCAAAGAGCCTCCCCTCCATGATGTCCTTTTCTGTGAGGGTGTAGTCGCATTCCGTCCTGGAGGCTTCCCTGACGCCAAGAGCGGGAGCTATGCAGGACAGCACGGCGTTTTCAAAGCCCGGAACATATTTTTGGAAGAACCGGGCGTTTTCCAGGACCTTTTCCCTTCCTCCCGTCAATCCGCGGGTGACCTCCCCGGGAATGGATGCATCCGCTTTGACCCAGTTGGCGTTCACTATGGCGGCCGTGCCGCACGGAAGCACGGTGAGAACGCCGTTGCCCCGCTCCTGGGTGATGTCTCCCTTCGCCCGGGCGTCCGCCATGAGCGAGGCGATCTGATCCTTGGTGACTTTTCCTGCCTGGTCTCCGTCCACGCCGTCCATGCGGAACACCATGGTTCCTGCCTGGAGTTTCCCTCCGGCCGGGGAGAGGACGGCGCCGGAAGGTGCAAAGGAGGCGAGAAGAGCCTTTCCCGTGGCATCGACGGCGATCTTCGGCAGGATGATTGTCCGGGTGCCGGACTCCGTGTCGACCGTTTCGACGGAAAGAAGTTCTTCCCCGTCGAAGGAGGCTCCGGTGACGAGGGTTGAAAAGTGAAGTTCCGTCCCGCTGCGGAGAATCATCCTGTCAAGGGCGCAGGCAAGGAGTTCGGGGTCGCAGATGTCGCTCCGGTGGCTTTCCCGGTTCACTCCCTCGTTCAGGCCTCCGAGGAACTTCAGTTCGGATGCCAGGGTATCCCGGGCTCCCCCTGAGATTTTTCGCCGTTCACCCACCGAGGAGTAGCATCCGCAGAGGGTGCTCACGAGACCGTTCGTTGCCATTCCTCCGAGGCGTCCCGTTTTTTCGGCAAGGACAACCTTCAGACCGGATCCCGACGCTGCCCATGACGCGGCAGCCCCGGCTGAACCGCCGCCGAGGATGAGTACGTCACAGGACACTGTGGACGAAGGAAACTTCACGGGCATCACTCCGTTCTTCCGGGAATTTGCCTCATTGTATGTTTCCGTCACGCTGGAAACAAGGGGACAGCTTCCAGCGTGAAAAGAAAGAATACTTTCCGATTTCCGGGAAAAAGATTCCATGAAACGGTATTTTGTACTATGATAACAGGCTGAAAGAAATGCATTGCCATTTCTCTGCGGGAGGCGAAGGCTCCATGACAGAAGAGCCGCGGAAAAGACACCCCCAAACCGAAAAAAAACCCTTTATGCAGGGCGGAGCATGCGCTCCGGAATGCGGCACCTGCGTCAGCAGGGGGTTTTGCCGCGCTCTTTTCGAATCTTCCTCTGACGCCATGCTGGTTCTTTCCGGAGGCAGGATCAGGGAATGCAATTCCTCCGCCCTCTGTCTCTTCGGGGCTGTCTCCTTCGATGAAATTGCGGGGAAATCTCCGGCTGAACTCTCTCCTGCCTTCCAGCCGGACGGCACCCCGTCGGCAGAAAAAGAACGTGACCTTTTCTCAGAAGTTTCCGGAACCGGTGCAGCTGCCTTTGAATGGCTCCACGTCAGAAAGAACGGAGAACCCTTCTCCGTGGAGGCCAGTTTTTCCCTGTGTGCCGCCCCCGGGGGTGAAGAGTGCGGGCTTGTTGTCCTCCGGGACATCACTCCCAGAAAAATGAATGACAGGCTGATCGGGAGCCTCTCCGCCAACCTGCCCGGGATGCTCTTCCAGATGACGCGGACTCCTTCTGGTGATGAAAGGGTGCTCTGCATCGGGGGGACCATGTCCGCTCTTTTGGGCTTTCTTCCGGGAGAGGCGCCCATGTGCCGTGAGGAGTTTTTCCGGCATATCTTCCCCGAGGATCTTCCGAGGGTCGTACACTCTCTCGAAGAGGCGGAGGAAGAGAAAGGCTCCTGGAGATGCGACTTCCGCCTCGGCCTTGCGGGCGGCCGGCGCTTATGGGTTGAGGGAACGGCATCCGTATCAGCGGAGCCGGATGGCACCCTGCTGTTGCACGGATACCTCGCTGACGTGACGGAGCGGAAAGAGCTGGAGGAGCAGCTGAAGGACCAGCTCGAACTCCAGGAGCAGATCTTCGCCACCATTCCTGTCCCCCTTGTCCTCAAGGACCGCCAGTCCCGGTTTCTCCAGGTCAACGAGGCATTCGCCGACTTCGTGAACATGACCAGGAAGGATATCCTGGGGAAGGGGCCCTACGAGGTCTTCTCTCCGGACCTGGCCGAGCTTGTCTTCCAGGAGGACCGGGAAATTCTCCGCACAGGGGAGACGAAGATGGACCTTGAACGCCGTGTGAGGGACGGCCACGGCCGTCTCATATGGCTGAAATCATACAAGGGACCCATCAGGAACAGCCGGGGGAAGAATGTTGGCATTGTTGGGGGCAACATGGACATCACCGCAGTGAAGGACGCCGAGGAGGCGCTCCGGGAGAGCGAAGCCCGGTGGAAATTCGCCCTGGAGGGATCCGGTGCCGGTGTCTGGGACCTCAATATCCGGACCGGTGAGATTTTTTTCTCGAAACAGTGGAAGGCCATCCTTGGCTATGAAGACCAGGAAGTGAGAAACTCTCTGGACGAGTGGAAGAGACTTATCCATCCCGATGATTCCGAGGCTACATTCCGGCAGATAGAGCTTCACAATGAAGGAAAGACGGACGTATGTACCGCCGAGTTCCGGATGAAGCGGAAGGACGGAAACTGGTGCTGGATACTCGGCCGGGGAAAAGTGGTTGAGCTGGACGGTGACGGGAAGCCGCTCCGTATGATCGGTACCCACACGGACATCACGGAGAGAAAGAACGCAGAGAAGATTATCTTCCACCAGGCGACCCACGATCTGCTCACCGACCTTGCAAACAGGTCCCTTTTCAACGACAGGCTTGTTCTGGCCATGGCCGAGGCGAAGCGGTGCAGGAAAAAGATCGGGGTGACCTTTCTCGACCTGGACAACTTCAAGAAAGTGAACGACGCCCTGGGGCATTCGGCGGGAGATTTGCTGCTCGTCAGCGCAGCTGAGCGGATGCGGCGGGTGCTCAGGGATACGGATACCCTGGCCAGGATCGGGGGGGACGAATTTGCTTTCCTTTTTCCCATGGTGGAGGACCGGAGCGAGGTGGAGACTGCTGTGACAAGGATCCTGGAGACCCTCTCGGAACCCTTTGCTCTTGAGGGACACGCCTTCAGCATTTCCGGCAGCATGGGTATCTGCATCTTCCCGGAAGACGGAAATGACGCACAGATATTGATGAAAAGAGCCGATATGGCCATGTACCAGGCAAAACGCGCCGGGAAGAACACCTGGCGGAACTGGTCGGGGCTTTCCTGCCAGGGCGCGGGAGAATGACGTGAAAAGAAAGGATGGGACATAATGTTTCCTTCGTTCAGCTATGAAATGCCCACACGGGTCGAGTTCGGCCGGGGAGCAGCGAAAAAGGCCGGAGAAGAGGTCCGGAAGATCGGGGCGTCAAGAGTGCTTATACTCTCCGACGAAGGAGTCCGCAAGGCCGGGCTCCTCGAGGGGGTTGCTGAAAGCCTGGACAAGGCATCCGTTCCCTGGGAACTGTTTCTTGAAGTGGAGCCGAATCCGAAGGACCGGAACGTCCACTCTGCAGTAAAGTCGGCTGCGGAATTCGGTGCCGACTGTCTCGTCGCGGTGGGTGGAGGAAGCCCCATTGACTGTGCCAAGGGTGTGGCCATCGTTGCCGCGGCCGGGGGCAGAATCAGGGATTACGAGGGGCGCTTCAGAACGTCCGCTGTTCCCCTTCCGATCATTGCGGTGCCCACAACTGCGGGAACGGCGAGTGAGCTGACCTTCGGCTCGGTCATTACCGACACGGCGGCGAAATTCAAGTTCACCGTCAAGAGTCCCCTGCTGGCTCCAAAGGTTGCCCTTGCAGACCCTGAAATGACGGCAACCATGCCGAGGAGTCTCACCGCCTTCACGGGCATGGATGCCCTGACCCACGCCATCGAGGCGTTTTCCTGCAGGGCAGCCACTCCCTTCTCCGACGCCCCGGCTATTGTGGCCATGGAGCTCATCGGAAAGTACCTCCGCAGGGCATGGAAAAACGGCTCGGACATGGAGGCCAGGGAGGGGATGCTGCTCGGAAGCCTTCTCGCGGGAGTGGCCTTCAGCCATTCCGACGTGGCGTCGGTCCACTGCCTCGCAGAGGCGCTCGGAGCGTTGTACGACGCGCCTCACGGAGCCTGCAACTCCATCGCGCTCCCTGCCATAATGGAATTTTCCATGGATGCCTGCGTTGAGCGGTACGCCCGGGTTGCTTCCTGCCTCGGTCTGACATTCTCCAGCCCCCGGGAGGGAGCTGAAAAGGCCGTGGCGGAAGTGAAGCAAATGGCTGTCGATCTTGAACTGCCCTCTCTTTCCGTTTTCGGCGTCAGGGAGGAGGATTTCGGGGAGATAGCGGAGAAGTCGGAGGCCAACTCGTCCAACCCGGATAACCCGAAGATCATGACAAAGACGGACTACGTCAACATCCTGAGGAAGCTCACCACTGCGTAACGCTTCTTCGTTTTTGAAAAAAATTCAGAAGAACGCATTTTCAGGAGACAAGCAGGGAAAAAAGTTTCGGGAGAGCGAAGGCGGAAGGAATTGCGGTCCCTTCCGCCTTTTTAATCATCCAGAATTGCCGCCATCCTCTCCAGATTCCCCGCGAGCCTCTCGCGGAAGGAGAGCAGGGAGGGTTCCATGGAGGTTCGTGATGTCATGGTAAACACCAGCCTGTCAGGAAACATCAGGTAACGGACGCCGAACCCTTCGTCGTCCACCGGTCCGAAGCCGTAGATGCGAAAACCCTCTGTCGGGCCTGTACTCGTGGAAAGCAGGTTCCTGGAAAGAACGCGGAATCCGGGGGAGGAAAAGAACTCCGGCTGCTCATGTACCCCGATTTCCGGGCCGAAGAGCTCCATCATTTTCCGGAGGCCGAAAATGTGGCGGTCGATCCCCCGCCCCTCGCGGCACTCAGCGATGCGGCTGCTGTGGGCCGAAGATGCGGCCCTGAGGTTTTCCGCAGTGCGGGCATTCACGAATGAGGCAGCTTCGGGGGTGACGGGACGCATGGCCTCCGTTCGCCCCAGGAGGAACTTTCTGGTCATCACTGCTTCATAGGCGTTTAGGAATTTGCCGTACAGGTCGAAGACCGAGGTCTGCATGGCGACTTGGCAGAACGCGTCGGGGCTCATTCCAAGCCGTTTGATTTGTTCCCTACCGAAGGAGGAAAACTCCAGCACGTGAAGCCGAGTGTCCCCCCGGAGGCGTTCAAGGGCCCGGGCTGCCTCCTTCAGCTCATGCCTGAGGTCTTCTGAAAGATTGAAGGAGAGCGGGCGGGCCGGAGGAGTATCCCAATCGCCTGCCCTCACGCCGGCCCCGAGAATGAAGGATGCCAGCTTTGCGTGCTGGGAGCCGTCCAGGCCTGAGTGTTCGAAGTTCAGCCCCGCTTCGCCGTCTTCATCGACGATGATCTGGAAAGACTTGTCATACCAGCGGTTCTCTCCGCTGCCCGAGAGATAGTGAATTCCCTTCCCGTCAAGAGTCGCAGGTGTTTTCGGGTCAAGGCAGAGAACAAAAAGCGCAGACTCTATTCTTTCCATGTTCCTTCGGTTCTCTGCACAGCAGGAGGCGATCTCTTCCCTGAGGACGCACCATTTTCTCCGCGGAAGGGTTGTGCCGGCTCCTATCCCCTCTCCCTGCAGGCGGCAGGCTGCGATCTCGTCGAGACGGGCCGCCAGGCTGCCGCGGGAGGCTCTTTCTCCCTCCGGAGACAATACCTCCAGCGACCACGCCTTTCCTTCGGAGAAAACCGTGATGTGCCTGCTTTCAGGGGAGGAAAAGAGGGTGTCCCCCCGTTGACCGGGTATTCTGGTGCTTCCGAACATATTCCTGTACTGGCTCATGCAGAGCGGGATGCCCCGGTCGGTTTCCGGAGGGAGCGTCCCGCCGTCGATGCTTTTTTTAAGAGAGAGGGCCGCCGCAATCACGTCTGCCGCCCTCACGGAACGGGGAGACGGGCCGGAGGCGGGAGGCAGATCGAGCAGTGAAAAGACGTTGCTGTTGATCACAAGGGGATCGGGAGAATCGAGGTATGTCCTGAGCCAGAAGGAAGAGAGCCAGCTGTCGGGAATTTCCCTGTCCCATTCCTCAAGCCGGCGCTGGAGTTTTCTTCCGGCTCCTCCCGGTGCGAGAAATGCACCGGCAGCCTTCCTGGTATCTTCGTTTCCCTGCCGGTCCAGTAAAGGAGCCGTCCAGAGCAGAACTTTGCGGAGGGTCTCCTCAAGAGGAAGCACGGGGAGCCTGGGAAGGCTCCCCTGGAGTTCGAACGTGCCTGCAGTGATTTCTTTCTTCTCCGCCATGGGGAATTACCTCTTGGGCGGTTCCCAGCGCTTTGCCATATTCTGGGTCAGCCGGTCGATGACGATGGCAAGGAACACCACGCTCATTCCCGCCTCAAATCCGCGTCCCACGTCGATGCGGTTGATGGAGAGGAGAACTTCCTGTCCAAGGCCCCTTGCGCCTATCATGGAGGAGATGACCACCATGGCCAGGGCCATCATGGTCGTCTGGTTCACCCCTGCCAGGATGCTCGGCATGGCGAGAGGAAGACGGACCTCCTTCAGCAGCTGCCACCGGGTGGCGCCGTAGGCCAGGGCCGCTTCCTCCACGGGCTTGGGAACCTGGTTCAGCCCCAGGGCCGTGAGACGTATCACCGGGGGAAGGGCGTAGATAAGGGTTGCGAGGACGGCCGGAACCTTCCCCAGGCCGAAGAGCATCATGGCCGGGATAAGGTAGACAAAGCTCGGCATGGTCTGCATTCCGTCAAGAAGGGGA
>CAZJAR010000040.1:0-2389 GCA_964543785.1 uncultured Synergistaceae bacterium
GGGGAAGGAAAGGGCAGCGGAGTTGGGAAGCAATTTTTTCGAGGTCTGGGGTGAAGCAGAAATGAAAAACGTACCTGCGGACATGGAAGGTTTCCTTTCCCATCAGCCCTGGTGGCGCACCGGGGTTCCGACAGAAATAATCCGTTCCCGTGAAGGAGTCGGGGAGCTTCTTCACAGGCTGGACAATGGAAAGAAGAATCCCTTTTTCGTGGTGGACTCCGTTCTTCAGTCACAGACAGTCTTCGCGCCCGTTTTCGGGCAGAAAGACCTGTATCTTTTCGACGCTTCCGCTTCGGAACCCAAGACAGGAGACGTGGATACCGTTGTCTCCATAGTGAAAAACAGTGCAACCCCTCATGATGTTGTGGTGGGCATCGGCGGAGGAGGGACCATGGATCTTGCGAAGGCTGTCGGCATATGCCTGGCCAATCCCGGACCCGCCCAAACATACCAGGGATACGGCCTCGATATGAAGAAAGGGGCGGATATTTGGGTTCTCCCCACCCTCAGCGGAACGGGGGCCGAAATTACGCCTATTGCGGTGCTCCGCGGGCCGGAAAAGAAGCTCGGCATCAACAACCCTTTCGTGGAGCCTTCAGTTGCCTTCATCGATCCTGCCCTGTCCTCCGGAGTGAAGAAATACAACCGCTTCTTTACTATGATGGACTGCTACTTCCATCACTACGAGATTGTGACCAGCTGTACCAGTTCGGAAGATGCCGTTTCCGACGCACGGGACGGCCTCAGTCTGTCCCGTGAAGTATTGATGTCAGGACGATCCGGGGAGTTCCGAATGGAAAATGCTGTCAAGTCGGCTATGGCGTCTGTTCTCGGTGGGAGCAGCACCATAGGCGGAAGGGTTGGGGCTGCCCACGCCGTTTCCTATGGGCTCAGCAATTCCGGACCCACTCTTCCTCACAGCGTGGCCGTAACCATATCCATGCTTGCCCTTGACGACATCTATCCTGACGGCTGCGAAGACACACTGGCTTTTCTTGCTGCAAACGGCATGCAGCCGCCGAAAGCACGGGATTTCGGGATAGGGGCTGACGACGTGGAAAAAATGACGAAAACGGCCCTCGGAATGGAAAAACTCTGGCAGAGCTGTTTCGGCGAAAGCTGGAAGGAGCGGGCTACAGAGGAGTATATCCGGGGGATCTATAAAAGAATAGTTTTACGGTAAGATTTTATGTTTCTGAAGAAAACGACAGGGGGGAAGACTGATGGCAGGAACGGAAATTTTCGGGAAGGAAGAACTGGCGGCAGTTCAGGATGTCATTGAAAGAAAGATGATCCACCGTTACGGATCCCACGGAGCCAGGAAGGGCATTTACAGGGCGGAGGAGTTTGAAAACAGGGCCAGGGAAATCACCGGGGCCCGTCATGCCCTTGCAGTGGCCAATGGAACCGCCGCACTCATCGTTGCACTGAAGGGGATAGGCATACAGCCGGGGGACGAAGTCATCACGTCGCCCTTTACCTTTATTGCCACGGTCGAGGCGATTGTGGCCTGCAACGCCGTTCCGGTACTCGGCGGCATCGATGAAACCCTGAGCCTCGACCCGGCTTCGGCTGAGCGGCTTATTACGGAAAGAACCCGGGCGATCATGCCGGTCCACATGTTCGGAGCCGCGGCGGACATGGACAGGTTTGCCGAACTCGGGAAAAAATACGGCATCCCGATCATAGAGGATGCCTGTGAAGTCGTCGGCGGCACCTACAAGGGAAGGATGCTCGGCAGCCTGGGAACATGCGGCACCTGGAGCTTCGATCCCAACAAGACCCTCACCGTTGGAGAAGGCGGAATCGTGTTCACCGACAGCGAAGAAATCCATTTCAGAATGGACTGCTATCATGACCACGGGCATATCCACAGCAAAGAGCACGACCGGGGCGCAGAGGGCAAGTCGGGGCTGGGAGTGAACTTCCGGCTCAGCGAACTGCAGGGAGCCCTCGGGCTTGTGGCGCTGCAGAAAATGGACTACGCTCTCGGGCTTCTCCGCTCCACAAAGAAGAGAATACTGGAGGCTGTTTCCGATACGGGAATTGTTCCCCGTCCCACCCACAACGGTGAGGGGGACACGGCGTCCCATGTGATTTTCATTCTGCCGTCCGCTGAGTCGGCCGTAAAGTTCAGGGATGCTGCCGTTTCAGCAGGGGGCGGGTGCTCCATCATCGCTGACAATACATGGCATTACGCCAAACACTGGAAGGCCCTTGAAGCAATGGGAGAGAAGGACTGGTTCGGGGCAAGAACACCATCCTATGCTCCCGCGTCCATGGCCCAAAGCGACGGGCTGCTGGCCCGGGCCGCCATGTTCGGCCTCAATATCATCATGGACGACTCTTCTGTTGAGAAAATGATCCGGGCGATTCGGGCGGGGGCCGG
>CAZJAR010000040.1:2399-19462 GCA_964543785.1 uncultured Synergistaceae bacterium
GCTCTCTGAGATCTCACCTTCGGAGAAAGAAAAAACGGGCCTCCGGGAATATTCCGGAGGCCCGTTTTTTGGAAGCTAAAAAACGCAGTCGGGGTGAAGTTCCAGGTATCGCTCCAGGGCTTCGGCGTCCTCCGGGGTGTCAATCTCGATGGTGTCCCTCTCCACCTGAACACAGGCGATGGAATGTCCATTTTCCAGGACGCGGAGCATTTCCAGGCTTTCCGATTTCTCGAGGGGTGTCTGCTCCCAGGAAGAGAATTCCAGAAGAAAATCCCTTCGCCAGCAATAGGGTCCGATATGCTTGTAAAAGGCCGGATCTCCGTTTCTCGGATAGGGAATGGGGGAGCGGCTGAAGTACAGCGCCCTCCCTGCAGAATCGAACACCATTTTGACGATATTCGGCGAGAAGACTTCTTCCTCCCGGTGTATCCTTTTTGCCAGGAGCGCGAGCATAACGGCAGGATCGTCCATTGCAGCGGTCAGGGGATCAATCATATCCGGCCCGACAAGAGGATCGTCTACCTGCACATTAAGGACAAAATCGGAAGGGATTTTCCCGGCAACCCACGCCACCCTGTCGCCTCCGCTCGGCAGTTCGGAAGGAGTAAGCATGCATTCTCCTCCTGCAGTCTTCACCGTTGCAGCAATCCGTTCATCGTCAGCCGCGACGATAATTCTGTCCACCGAGGAACACTTTTCAACCTGCCGGAGTACCCGGACTACAAGTGGGATGCCGGAGACCTGAAGCAATGGTTTTCCGGGCAGGCGGGTGCTCGCGTATCTGGCGGGTATAACGGCAAGTGTTTTCATGATCCATCTCCTTGAGAGAAGATTGAAACTGGATAATGATACTCTTTTCTGCCCTTCACCGGAAGTGGAAGAAAGTGAAAAAGCGGCCCTCTACAGGGGCCGCTTCCGGTATTTGCCTGGTGAGGGAAAAGACTGTCAATCCTTCAGAATCTGAGTTCCAGCCGAGCCTTCCAGCGCCTCGAGGGCTTGTTCGAGGCTCGCGATGACTGCACGGCTCCCGCCGTTGCGGACAAAACGAAGAGCTGCCTTTACCTTCGGACCCATTGATCCGGCCTTGAAATGTCCTTCTTTTTCAAGGGCTTCCATTTCGGTTATCGTAAGCTTCTCAAGCCATTTCTGGTTCGGGGTGTTGTAATGAATGGCAACACGGGGAACGTCGGTGAGGATCATGAGAAGGTCTGCTTTCACTGCTGCGGCCAGCCTTTCACCTGCAAGATCCTTGTCGATGACGGCTTCGACTCCTTCGTACGTGCCGTCAGGCTTTCGGATAACAGGAATGCCGCCGCCGCCGGAAGCGATGACGGTGAAGCCTTTTTCGAGCAGTGAATTGATGACGTCCTTTTCGACAATTGCCTTGGGGTCAGGAGAGGGGACGACACGTCGCCAGCCGCGGCCGGCATCATCAATCCAGTATTCTCCCGTTTCAGCCATTCGTTTCTTCGCAGCGTCCTCTCTGTAAAACGGGCCGACCGGTTTGGTTGGATGGGCAAAGGCAGGATCAGAAGGGTCAACTTCGACCTGGGTAACGACACATGCCGGTTCCTTCCCGGAAACGCCTTCGAGGGTGAGGGTATTATGGAAACACTGGCAAAACATGTATCCGATGAGCCCCTGGCTTTCGGCTCCGCAGACATCCATGGGCATGGCGGGAACAGAGGAGCTGCCAAGTTCATTCTGAATAAGTATGGCCCCTACCTGGGGACCGTTGCCATGGGTTACAACCACTTCGTGACCGGCACGTAACATACGGACAATCTGGTCCACTGTTTTCTGAACGTTATTACGCTGTTCCGCTGCATTTCCCTTTTGACCTCTCTGCAGAATGGCGTTGCCTCCAAGGGCGACTAAAACTCTCATCTCTTTCAATTTCCCTCCTGAATGTTAGGGCTAAACCGATATATTCTAAACTAAGCAACTTATTTCAGCAAGTCACTGACAAATGGAGGGAGGATAAAGCATGCCCTGTGGATTGCAGGAGTGTAGTATTTTGTCCCCTCAGGGACAGGGTGTACCGGCGCTGTCGGATCGGCTGTTTTTGATCCTATTGTGTAAGTCCACATTCCGCTCGGATAAGTCGGCACTGCGCCCCAGTACATCCTGACAATGGGGAAAACGGAACTCATCTCCCGGAAGGCTTCCCTGACGACGTTTTTGTCTGTAAAGGGGGATTCTGTCTGGGCCACCACCATCCCGTCCTTTTTCAGGGCGTTGTGGATATCACGATAGAAGGGGGACTGGAAAAGTCCGGCGGCGAATTCCACAGGGTCTGTGCTGTCAACGATGGCCACGTCGAATTCTTCTTTTGCTGCCTTGATGTAAACCATGGCATCCATGGGTTTGACATCGGCCCGGGGATCATCCAGAGCGACGCTGATTGTCGGAAGAAACTTTTTGGAAGCGTTGATCACTTCCTCGTCAATATCGATGAGTGTAGCCTTTTCAACGCTTTTGTGACGGAGAACTTCCCTGAGAACTCCGCCGTCCCCTCCGCCGACGATGAGCACTCTCTTCGGTTCCGGGTGTGAACAGAGCGCCACATGGGCCATCATCTCGGAGTAGCAGAATTCGTCCCTTTCGGTAATCTGGATGGCTCCGTCCAGCAGCAGCGTCCTGCCGTATTCGCCTGTTTCAACGAGCAAAATGTCCTGATATGGACTTTTTACATTCAAAAGAACGTCGGTAATTCGAAGGCTGAGATTCATGTTCGGACTTTGATTTTCAGTTATCCATAGTTCGTTGAATCTTTTCGGACGGGTTTCCACCGGGCATTCTCCTCTCTGTTGAAAGAACGGAGGGAACAAGTCTTCAACCTGTCCCCTCCGATGACTGACTTTAATTCAGTATAGAATGTGCGCCTTCAATCTTCAAGCACATAGGCACGTAGAGGAGGAAATCCGTTGAAGCATACGGAGGAATAACTTTGCGTGTAAGCACCCGTTGTAAAGAAATACAGCCGATCCCCTTCAGCGAGGGAAGCGGGAAGTTCGTACTTTTCATTTTCATAGAGGATGTCCATGCTGTCACAGGTTGGCCCTGCGAGTATCGTTTCCTGGACGGGGCCTGTCTTTTCCGAGTAGATGGGATATTTTATCGACTCGTCCAGTGTTTCGATGAGCCCTCCGAACTTTCCGGCATCGAGATAGACCCAGCTGTACTGGTTTGCTTCTGATTTCCTTGAGATTAGCACCACTTCGGTCACAAGAATTCCGGCGTCTCCTGCCATGAATCGCCCCGGTTCAAGCAATATCTCCGGAAGCGTTTCACCGAAATCCTCTTTGAGAAAACGGATAATCTCAGCGCCGTAAACGGAGGTCTCTTTCGTGGGCGAAATGTAGTTCGCAGGGAATCCTCCGCCGAGGTTGACCATCTTCAGTTCTATTCCTTCGGCCTTTGCCGAATCAAAGAGGTACTTGCACGTAGAGATGGCATTATCCCACTGGCCGATGTCACGCTGCTGGGATCCTACGTGAAAGGAAATTCCGTAAGGGACCAGTCCGAGTCCCGGAGCCTGGAGAATGAGCTTGTAAATTGTGTCCGGGTGGGCGCCGAATTTCCTTGAGAGAGGCCAGTCGGCTCCGCTGCCATCGGTGAGGATCCTGAAGAAGACCTTTGATCCCGGTGCATGTTGTGCGATCTTTTTCAGGTCGTTTTCGGAGTCTGTTGCGAAAAGCCTTACTCCTTTTGAATAGGCGTACGCGATATCCTTTCCTTTTTTTATGGTGTTGCCATAGCTTACCCTGTCCGGTGTCGCGCCGAGGGCGAGAATGTGGTCAAGTTCGTACACCGAGGCTATATCGAAGCAGCTTCCCTTGGCTACGAGCATTCTGATGACTGACTTGTCCGGATTTGCCTTCACGGCGTAGTAAATCTTTGCAAAGGGCAGAGTGCTGAGAAGTTCATCATACTTCTGTTCGACCTTCGAGAGGTCAATTACGAGAAAGGGAGTCTCCTTATCTTCAGCAAACGTTTTGATGCGGTTGAATCGTTCAATGGAAATATACCTTTCAAGGTCGAACTGGAACTCGTTTTCCACGTCTCTACCTCCTAGTGAATTGATTTTGAACCTGATGCAGTTTACGGCCTCGGAACGAGAAATGCAATAGGGAAAGAATGGGGAGAATAAGAAAAATTACGTATTCTTTTCCTCTCCTTTGGCCCGGAGATTCCATGATAGAATCAGTGCGGTTCCCAGAAAAGAGTTTACCGCATCCAGGAGGCTCCTCAATGCTATACAGAAAAAGAAAATTCCCCATGTGGGCAAAGCTTGGCGGCCTTGTCCTCATTGTTTTTTTTGGTTTTCTCACCGGTTATGCCGGATATACCCTTTACAGGGAAATGACTGCTCCCGAGCCTGAACTGCCGGCCGAACTTCAGCCCCTGCCTGTACAGGAACCGAATCCTGATATCTCCGAACCTGCTGAAGTTCCTTTGCCCGTTCCTGAGCCGAAACGGGCGGAACCCCCGCAGCACCCCCCCATGCCAGAAAAGGTGAAGAGCAATGAACTTTGGCTCCATGTGGTCAAAGGATCCTACAGGATTCACCTGTACAGGGGAAAGAAACTGGAAAAGACATACGACGTGGCAGTCGGAGCTAACGGCGGGCAGAAGCGGCGTGTCGGGGACAGCAGAACACCTACTGGGACTTTTTCTGTCCAGCAGATTCAAAGGGCTTCGTCCTGGACCTACGACTTCGGCGACGGAAACGGACCGACACGCGGAGCCTACGGACCCTGGTTCATACGTTTGAAGACACCGGGATGGTCAGGGATAGGAATCCACGGTACCCATGATCCGAACTCCATCGGAACGATGATAACCCAGGGATGCGTCCGGATGAGGAACAACGAGCTGGAGGAACTCCGGAAACATGTTGCTGTCGGTATGAAAGTTGTTATTTCGGAGCGGGAGTGATGCCCATGAAATTCGTGAACATCGATCTTCAGGTAAACAAACGAGGGTTTCGACGATTCATTTCCTCCTGGCTGGTCAGGGATGAAGATGCTGACAGGACGTACCTTGTCGACACAGGGCCGGGAAGCACATGGCCCATCGTCCGAGATGCAGTGGCCCTGTACGGGGGAGGACGCGTCGATGCCGTTCTTCTGACCCATGTTCATCTTGACCATGCCGGGGCGGCTCCCCTCGCCTTTCGGGAATACGGTGCTCCGGTGTCTGCCGCTCCAAAGGGTATTTCTCACCTTCTTGAACCTGCGGCCCTGTGGAAGGGAAGCGTGGAAACCCTCGGCGGGACTGCGTACCTCTACGGGGAACCGGAGCCCCTTCCCCGGGAAGCACTTCTTGCAGATGACAACCTGCCGGCAGGGTTCTCATTCGTCGAGACCCCGGGTCATGCTTCCCATCACCGGTGTTTTGTTCTCGACGAAGGAGACCGGGGGAAAACTCTTTTTGCCGGGGAAGCGGCGGGTATTTTTCTTGAAGGTGAAGAGCCTTTTCCCTATCTCCGCCCGGCCACACCGCCCCGTTTTTTCCCTGAAGTTACCCTTGAATCCATCGAAAAGCTGATATCTCTCGACTGCCGGAGAATTTGCTACGCTCATTTCGGAGCTGCGGAGGGAGCGAAAGAAATGCTCTCTTTTGCAAAGGAGCAGATATTCTTCTGGAGGGACATTGTGGTTGATTTGTTTCGCAGGGGGGGAGCTCCTCTTGACGAAGAAAGTGTGTTTGAAGAATTGATTGAGAGGGACCCCTTTCTTGCGGCCTGGAGGAGAATGGAGCCTGACATCCGGGACAGGGAGCGGGAGTTCATCGGAAACAGTATTCGCGGTTTCGCAGGGGCCTTCGCGCCGAAAACTTAGGCGGCAGAGGGGATCAGTTACCCATTCCCCCCCGCCGCGAGTGCACCGGTTACTGTTTTTTGTCTTTGTCTCCCGCCTTCGAATTGTCAGCGCGATACTCGTAAGCTATTCCCTTGAATGATTCGGGAAGAACCCTGCTCGTAATGGTCAGACTGGTATCGTCATACGTAATTTCATGAAGCTTCAGAGGGAAGACAAATTTGCTCAGATCGAGAAGAGGCTGTATCTGTTCTACTGCCTGGTCAGTTATGAATTGCGGCACATCAACCCTGTTTACCTTGAGAGTATAGTCGTGAAGCCAAACCTGCTGCATATCCACGATTTTGAACCTGCTGAAAATCTCTATGAGAATGTTGAGCCGGAAAAGAATGGTGGCGAGATAGTTTCCCCGGGCGTAAATTCCTTCAGGACGCATGTCAACCTGAAGATTGTTCCAGTGATCGTCCTCGCCGAATTCCTTGGAGAGAAGGTTGTCGTTGAGGTCTTTCTCAAGGATGCGGGCGAAGGCATGGACATTGAGGATTTCCTTTGCGTCGAGTCCTTTCGACGTCCAGTCCTCCGGGGAATTCATCTGAACACCCATGGCACGTATGCGCAGGGAATCCATGCGCACTCCGCCAATGACACATCCTTTCACGTCCAGGAAGATGTCCCGTACATACCCCGTGTTGTCCGGTTCTTCATCGATTATCATAGTCATTCTTTCAGGAGTAAACTCCCTGGCGAAATGGTGGAGAAGCAAACGTCCGCGGCTTTCCTCCTCCGCTCTTGCCGGTATTTCCGGAAAAAGAAACAGAAATGCCGTTGCGGCAAGCAGGGCGCAAAGAAGCGTATTTTTCATTTTTAACATGTCCTGTCCTCCCCGGTGATAATTGTCATCCCGTTTTTTCTATCGTTTCAATTTCCGCCATGAGGTTCTCCCAGAGTGTATAGAGAGAATCAAGTTCCTTTGCCGCTTCGTTCCTCTCGATGAGCAGTTTCTGAACACTCAGTGAATCAACAAGAAACGCAGGATCTGAAAGAAAACCATCCCTTTCCGACTGCTTCTTTTCAAGAAGGGAAATCTGTTCTTCCACAGGTTCAATTTTTTCGAGAATCTTTCGTTTCTTTCGGTATAAAACATTTCGCCGCTCCGCCTCAAGACGCTTTCGTCCTCTTTCCGTGTCCTCGTTTTCCTGCTGTGCTCCTGCTTTCTCCCCGGTTTCATTGGAAAGAGCCTTTCTTTTCTCGATGAAATAGGAGTAGTTTCCCGGATAGTCAAACAATCTTCCGGCGGCGATCTCAACCACCCGGGTTACGAGGTTGTCGAGGAAAAAACGATCATGGGATACGATGATCAGTGTTCCGTCATATTCAAGGAGTGCCCTCTGGAAAAGATCCTTCGTCTGCATGTCTAAGTGGTTGGTCGGTTCGTCGAGGACAAGACAGTTGGCTTCTTCCATAAGAAGTTTCAGCAGGGCAAGCCGGGACTTTTCACCTCCGGAGAGCACTGAAACAGGCTTGAAGATGTCATCACCGCTGAAGAGAAAAGCACCAAGAAGATTTCGCTTGTCCTGTGCCGTCCATGCAGGATTCCGGCCTGAAAGGGACTCCCAGACAGTTTTTGAATAATCAAGGTTCTCCGAGGATTGCTGGGAAAAGAAGGCGATCCTGACGTTACGCCCCCGGCTGACAGTGCCGGAGGTGAGTCCTTCAGTCCCGCTGAGGATTCTTGAAAGCGTGGATTTCCCTGCACCGTTCACGCCGACAAGGGCTATTTTTTCGCCTCTCTGTACAATCAACGATGCGTCGCTGAAAACGGTGAGTTCACCATATTTTTTTTCTCCCTTTTCCACGAGAAGCACGTTGAGTCCGCTGCGAATGCAGGGGGGAAAATGGAAGGAAACGCGCTTCGTATCTTCCTCGATTTCCACGAGATTTATTTTCTCAAGGCGCTTGATTCTGCTCTGTACTGAAGCAGCCTTGGACGCCTTGTAACGAAATCGTTCTATGAATTCCTCCATGCGGGAAATTTCTTCCTTCTGGAGGCGCTCCTGCCTGCGGAGCTCTTCGATTTTTCTTTCCCGCTCGTCAAGGTAATCCGAAAAATTACCTTGATAGATGGTTATTTTCCCCAGGGAAAGCTCGGCAACAGAGGTGCAGATTGTGTCGAGAAATCTCCGGTCGTGGGAAACGGACACGATGGTCCCCCGAAATCCGCCGAGCCAGCTTTCGAGCCATTCCATGCTTTCTGTGTCCAGGTGGTTTGTCGGCTCGTCAAGCAGCAGGATGTCCGGGCAGAGAAGAAGAAGTCCGGCAAGGTGGAGTCTCATTTTCCACCCACCGGAAAAACACCCGGTGGCCCTTTCCTGGTCCCGCTGAGAAAAGCCCAGGCCTGAAAGTACCTTTCCGGCCATGGCATCGAAGGCATATCCGTCGAGTGACTCGAACCGTTTCAAAAGAAGGTCGTGACGATTAAGTTCCCGATCATGTTCAGTGGATTCCGGTGGAAGTGCGGCCAGCTTTCCGGCGCAGGCTGCGAGGTCTTCTTCCGCAGCAGCCAGACCTGTTATTGAACGCAGGAAGGAAAGAACAGGAACGTCGGGCAGTTCAACCAGATCCTGGGGCAGATAGCCGATTCTGAGTCCTTTGGGAACAATAACAGTTCCCGAATCAACCGACGTTTCTCCTGTCATGAGCCTGAGAAGGGTGGTCTTTCCTGCCCCGTTGTTTCCTACAAGGCCGGTACGGGAACCCGGAAGGATGGTCCAGCAAAGGTTCTGGAAGAGAGAACGTTCTCCCAGCTGTATTTTGATATTGGAAATCTGGATCACTGTCCGGCCTTCCTCCCTCTTTTTAATACTGTCGATTATACGGTGATTTTTCCCCGGAAAAAAGAGGAAAAAACGGATTTGATGGTATTATTTTTATTTACGGATGACTCCGGGGAACTGGCTGGAAAAAGCAAAGAGGGAAATGAGGAGAGAGTATGCCAAATATCCAGGAAAGGGAGTTCAGGCAAGCGGATGAAGATGGAATGAAAAAAGCGCTTTCCTATCGCTGGACGGTATGGGGCGTGATGGTGTTCGCCTTCATGGTGGTTTTCTTTCATCGTTTTGCCGCTGCAGTGGTAAAGGATGATGTAACAAGGGATTTTTCCCTCAGCGCTACCGCTTTCGGCGCCATGGCATCAATGTATTTTTACGCCTACATGGCCATGCAGATACCGGTGGGGTTTCTTGCCGACTCTCTTGGTGCGAGGATCACTGTCTCCCTCGGCATGTTCCTCGCAGGAGCAGGATCGGTCGTTTTCGGATTCGCTCCGTCCTCCTTCTGGCTTTTCCTCGGGAGGTTTCTCGTGGGCATCGGTGTGTCCACCGTGTTTGTTTCCATAATGAAGATTCAGTCCCAGTGGTTTCGCGACCGTGAGTTCGCAACCATCTCAGGAGCAACGACTCTTGTGGGGAATGCAGGTGGCATTCTCTCCCAGGGCCCCCTTGCCATTCTTATTTCCGTTGTTTCCTGGAGAGCGGGTTTTGTTGCAATAGGAGTTTTTACCGTGGCTATTGCAGCCCTTTGTTTTCGTTTCATCCGGAACCGGCCTCAGGATATGGGATTCCCGCCAGTAAACGAAAGAGAAATAGCGAGGGCGGACGTACGTTCAGAAAGATTCTCTGTTGGGGCGGGGCTGAAGGACGTCATTTCAGTCAGGGGCATAGTGCCGGCAACCCTTTTTTATCTTTTCAACCAGGCCGGTTTTTTCGCCCTCATAGGAACCTGGGGCATCCCATGGCTTGTCAATGCCTACGGCCTTTCGGTCAAAGAGGCATCATCCTATACTGTTGTCCTCATCATCGGGGTAATGGCCGGAGGTTTTATTACCGGCTGGGTTTCTGACCGATTGGGAAGGAGAAAGCCTCCCATGCTCATCAATGCTTTTCTCCACATGGCATTGTGGGCAGTCATTCTCTTTTCGAAAAACGGAATGCCGCCCCTTGGAGGCCTGAAGGTTATTTTTCTCCTTCTGGGCATAACGAACACGGCTTTTGTCCTCGCATGGTCTGTTGCCAAGGAGCTTTCCTCCGAAAAATATACCGGTCTGGCTATTTCGGTTCTCAATGCTGCAGGTTTTCTTTCCATTGCCGTCTGTACTTCTGTGATGGGGTGGGTTATCGACCTTTTCTCGGATCTTCCTCCGTCAGGAGCCTACCGTATGGCTTTTTTTCTTCCTCTTGCCTCATCAGTCCTCTCAGTTCTGTTCGCTTTCTTTATTCCTGAAACCGGGTCTGTGAAACGGAACAAGATTCAGGAAAGCAAATTCGAAGAGAAGAATTAAGTTTCATCTAATGGAAAGGTTTTCTATTAACTTTCATTCCAGCGACAAAAAAAGGGTGCGAAAAAGAAAAAAGAGGCGCAAACTGATACCAGAAAGAAAAAAACCTTGACATCAACGAAAAAATCCTTTATTGTTTGAACGTGGCTTGTGCCACGGAATTTAATAAAGTTTTAGGAGGCTGTCTTTGGATGAGTCAGGGAACAGTAAAGTGGTTTAACGATAGCAAGGGGTATGGTTTCATAACAACGGACGAGGGCAAGGACGTTTTCGTTCATTTCAGCGCCATTACTGGTGAGGGCTTCAAAACCCTTGCCGAGGGGCAGAAGGTTTCTTTCGACGTCGTGGACGGCGAAAAGGGCCCTCAGGCTGCGAACGTTCACAAAGCGTAACCCTTTCCCTCGATTATATTAAACCAAGGGAAAAAAAATCGCCGGTTCCGAGGAACCGGCGATTTTTTTATCTTTTTCTAAATTCAGGTTTTCCCTGACGCCGGGGGCGTGCACCGCCAGCCGTTCTTCCCCGTGCCTGCGGGGTTTGGGAAGATGGGGACAGAAGAAAATCCCGGCCTTTTCCTTCTTCGAGAAGACCGCACCGTTCAAGCCCGCGGCAGTCCTCCTCGAAGCGGGAAAGAGCTACAGGAAGAAGTTCCACAAGGACGTGATCTTCTTTCATCCTGATGGCGCCAACCTCGGAGCGGTCCACGTTCAAAGAAGTACAGACTGCATGCAGCACTCTGCCGACATCCCAGCCATCGGAAAGTCCCTTGCTCAGACGAAGCATCGTTCCCTTGGGGCGCCTTCCCTTGAGAGTCCTTGTTCCTTGCGTCCTGTCCTTTTCCCCCGCGAAGCGGCTCTTTCTGCGGAGTTCGCGGTCAAGTTCGGAAGCGAGGTTGTAGCCTGCCGCTCTTTTTGAAGCCAGTGTCCAGAGAAGCCGCGCAACCAGATCCTTCGCACTGACCCTGGAAAGAAGGTCTTCGGCCCACACAAGATAATCTTCGTCCTCGCCTGCTTCTTTTACCGTCAGCAGTTTTTCCTCCGCGATTTCTCTCTGGACCTTTGAAATATCTGCTACGTCAGGGACGTTTTTCCATTCCACAGAAACCTTCGCTGAACCGAGCATATACTTGAATTTTTCTCCCTCCTGGGGAGAAAGAAGAAGGATATCGGTTCCTTCATGACCGGCCCTGCCAGTGCGTCCGCTTCTGTGGACGAAGGTATCACGGTCGTCTGGAAGACCAATCTGGATAACATGGGTTACTTCTTCGACGTCGAGTCCCCGTGCTGCGACGTTTGTAGCGACAAGAAGAGGAAGATGACCGTTTTTGAAGGAACTGAGCACTGCGTTCCGTTCTCTCTGGGTCATCTCGCCATGGAGTGACCCTGCGCTGAAACCCTCTTCAGAAACCCTTTGGGCGACTGACATGGTCTCAAGACGGGTATGGCAGAAGATTAAGCCTCGTTTCGGACGTTCCCAGAGCAGAATATTCACGAGGCCTTCCATTTTATGCCGCGAAGGCACGAGGTAAGCCCTGTGGACAATGTCTTCGTGCTGCTCTCCATCCTCGACAAGAGAGATGGATACCGGGGCGTTGAGATATTTTTTCGAAAGTTCCCTGACTTCCTTCGGCATTGTGGCTGAGAAAAGCCAAGTCCGTTCCCTCTGGTGAATGGCGTCTAGAATGCCTTCGAGTTCATCCCGAAATCCCATGTCGAGCATGTGGTCCCCTTCATCAAGGATGACGGAGTGTATTCCTTCGGTTCTCAGTGTCCCCCTGTTCACATGATCCAGAGTTCTTCCAGGCGTACCGACGACGATCACCGCTCCGTCCTTGAGCGACCGGATCTGGGACGACATGTCGAGACCACCTACAAGTGTTGCCACCGAAATGTCCATGTACCGCGAAAGCCATTCGGCCTCCCTCGCAGTCTGCTGCGCAAGTTCCCTGGTTGGAGAGAGCACAAGGATCATGGGGGAAGACTGTGGAAGAACCATTCCCTGGAGAAGGGGCAGCAGGAAGGCCAGTGTTTTTCCAGAGCCTGTTTTTGCCCGGACGATCAGGTCGGTCTGAAAATTGTCAAGGGCGAGGACTTTTTCCTGTACCGGGGTAGGGATGGAGAATCCCTTTTTTTTCAGGGCGAGAAGAAGCTCTTCCCGCAGTTCATAGCTCGCAAAACCGTTGTCATTCATTAAAATTTTGTTCCTCCTTGAGATTCGAAAGAAGGGATGGGCAACGACGCCTCCGTCTTTCGCCCTCAAAAAAGAGTGGACCCCGTTCAGGGGGTCCACTCAAAATTTTCCCTCCATTACATCCCATTATTATCCTGAAGATTGCTGATTTGTCAAGTTTCACAAAAAAAAGGGGATTATTCTTTTTTTGTCAGTCTTTGCCATGCATGGAGGGCGAGGGCAATGCCGATAACGCCGTAGGCAACAAAGACACGGAAATATTCGCCAACCTGCGCACTGCCCATGATATTTTTTCCAGCCAGGGGGGACACGATGAAAAGAGCATGGAAAAGCACGGTCCCAAGGATAGCCTGGCCGATGGTGGCCTTCGAGACCGATGCGCCGCCTATAAGGAGCGCTGCAACGGCAAAGGTTCCGACCTGGACATGGGATCCGTACACCTGAACGTTCCCGATGTTCTGGAGGAAGATGAGCTGTCCCCATGCAGCGAGAACCGTGGAGAAGATGACGGCGATGATCCTCACCCTGTCCACCTTTATTCCGGCCACCTCGGCAATGTGTCTGTTCTGTCCCACGGCCCGGAAATCCTGGCCGAGCTTCGTCTTGAAGAGAAGATAGACAGCCGTGCACAGGAGCGCCACGATGACGAGGGTAAGCACCGGGAAATTCAGGTTGTTAAGGTACTTCAAAACAGGGGCGGTAATGCCCTTCATCCTGAACACGTAGAATTTGTCGATGGCATACTGCCAGATCTTGAGATCAAGGGTGTTCACGAAGCCTACCCCAGACGGAAGGAGCAGCGCCTTGTTGGAAATCGGGATGATCCACCCGATGAAGATGAGGCAGACGAGCTGATAGAGTCCATTGGCGAAGAATCCGAGTATCAGTCCGGTGATCATTTCCTTTCCTTTTGCCTTGTTGAAAAGGATGCCGGTCAGCCATCCGAAAAGCACCGCGAAAGGGATTGACAGAACGCATGCAAGGAAGAACCCTGTTATCCCGGTAAGATTGTAGACTACCGTGATAAAGGCCGCAAACTGGCCGGCCATGGCCCCGAGGACGATGCCGAAATTCAGGCCCATTCCCGCGAGCACCGGTATAATGAGGGAAATCACCAGGAAGGAGTTCCGGGCAAGCCTCGACATGAGATCGTTTGCAAAGAACATCCAGGATAGCCCCGAATAATGGAAACCAATCGTACACAGAACAATGAACACCACGGGAACGATGTTTTTCTGAAGGAGTCTCATCGGGCGTCACCTCCCACTTCTTTGCGGGTGAGGGCATAGAGGATGATGCCGTTGCTTATGATAACTCTCATGATCTCGGAGATGTCGCTGTCCATGGCAACGTTGGCAACCGGAAGGGCGATGACAAGGAGTCCGTTGAACAGGAAGGTGCCGATGATCGCCTGGGTGATGGTTGCCCGCTGAAGGGAAGCCCCTCCGATGAGAATTGCTGAGACCGAGTAGAGAGCCATGTACAGGGGCGCCTGGTAGAGCTGGATGAACCCGTAGCTCTGGGAGTAGATGACGATGCCTGCCGCCCCCATGGCGCATGAGATGATGGAGGCGAGAAGGCGGTATTTGTTCACGTTGAGGCCGGATGCCTCGGCGAAGCGGGGGTTTGAACCCACCACCGACATGGCCAGGCCCGCTCTCGTCCTCATGAAGATCCACAACAAAATGCAGCACAGGGCGGTGACCAGAAGAAGCCCTGTAGGCACCTTCACTCCGTAAAAGGTAAAACTGAGAAATCGGTCGAGGAGCTGTTCCATCCTGCCGTCAAGGACCACCGTGACACGAAGGCCGTCGCCGCCATAAGGCCAGATCATTTCCAGGCTCTTGTACGGTGCCATCAGCCAGAAAATGCACATGACCGACACGATGGAGAACCCCATATACGTTCCAACGGTCATTTCCTGCCCCTTGACCCGGTTGAGAAGCAGGCCGTACAGCCAGCCAGCCGCGGCACCGAGAGGAATTGAAATGCCGATGGCGAAAAAGAGAGCGGTGAAGCCTCTCAGGTCAAATTCTATCGCCAGAGTTGCCCCTACGAGACCGCAGATGATGCCGAAAGGAAGGCCGAAGTTGGGTCCGGCACCGGCCTGGATGGTTGGAATCATCGCCAGTACGAGGAGAGCGTTCATCCCGAACCTGGTGAGCATCGCGCTGAATATCTGCCCCATGGGAAGCCCGAAGGAAAAGGCTGCGGCGACGAGAAACGCAAGGAAAAGGGAAATGATGAGCCTGGGAATGCCGATTTTGTTCAAGAAATCTTTGTCCATGTCATACAGCCTCCTTTCCATGAAACTTGTGATACTCTCCGGCCATCATGAGCCCAAAGTCCCTGTCGCTGTCTGTCGGGAGAAGTATGCCTTCCAGCTTTCCCTGGTAGATAATGGCGATCCGGTCACAGACCGAGCGGAGTTCCGCGAGTTCCGATGACGTCATGACGATGGTCAGGCCTTGCTCTCTGTTGAGCTTCACAAGATGATCTAGAATAAGTTTCTTGGCTCCGATGTCAATTCCTCTTGTCGGCTCCGAAACGAACAGAAGGTTCGGATCCAGGGTGATGGCCCTGGCGATGCAGACCTTCTGCTGGTTTCCTCCGGAAAGGCGCCGCGTAAGCTGACCGGGACCGGTACACCGGATATCAAGCTCCTTTATAATGTCCCTGGCGTATTCAGTCATGGCCTTTGAATCGAGAATGCTGACTCTTCCGGATGTCAGAAATTTCCCCTGGACCTGGGTTGCCGTAGCGACGATGTTGAATTCAATGGAGTCGTCGAGAAGGAGCCCTGTTCCTCTTCTGTCCTCTGATACGAAGGCCATTCCATTGTCAAGGGAAGCCCTGGCCGCATTGAGCGATATGGTTTCCCCGTTCTTCTTCACGTTGCCGCTTGAAGGAAAGAGCCCCATGATCCCGTTGGGTATGCCGATTTTCCCCTGCCCGGCAAGGCCGCCGATGCCGAGAATCTCGCCGCGCTTAATGTCCAGGTTGACGCCCTTGACCCTCTCTCCGGGCATGGCCACTGTGAGATCCCGTATTTCGAGAATGTAGTCGTCCTTTAGTTCCGAAGGCGGACGTCCCTTCATTTCGCCGCTCTCGATCTTTCTTCCGACCATAAGCTCTGCTATCCGGTCGATGGTGGTCTCCGACGGGCGGGTTTCGGCGATCTGTTCTCCGTCCCTGAGAACGACTATCTTGTCGGAGGCCGCCATGACTTCGTCGAGACGGTGGCTGATGAACAGGATTGAGATGCCCTTGTCCGTGAGAATTTTCATGGACTCAAGGAGCTTGTCCGCGTCCGATTCTGTAAGTACCGCCGTAGGCTCGTCAAGGACGAGAAGGCGGATGTTTTTCTTGTCGAGTTCCCTGGCTATTTCCACGAACTGCATGTGCCCAACTGGAAGGCCCCGAACGGGAAGCATCTCGTCTATGCCCAGGCCGATCGCGTCCATGGATTCTCGGGCATCTGCCTTCATGGCTGGCATATCGAGCCATTTCAGTGCTTTCCCGAAGATTTTGCTCAGCAGGCTGACTTTCGTGACTTCCCTGTTGAGCTTGATGTTTTCGGTAATGGAAAAGCCGGGGAGGAGCATGAATTCCTGATGAACCATCCCGATGCCGAGTTTCATGGCCTCTTCAGGAGATTTAATGTCCGCTTTTTCGCCATCGAGGAATACTCCGCCTTCAAATCCCCCTGTGGAGTGAATCACCGGCATACCGAAAAGAATATTCATAAGGGTGGATTTCCCTGCTCCGTTTTCCCCGACAAGTGACATTACCTCTCCTTTTCCGAGAGAAAATGAGACGTCTTTGAGGACACGGTTCCCGTAATATTGCTTGCTGATGCTTTTCATTTCAAGACGGGCTGTACCGGTCAAAAAACCAACCTCCTTTATCAAAAAGGCAGGGCTGCCCATGGTGACAGCCCTGCCTCGAGTTTCAACGTTCCCGGGATAGGCTTATTTCTTCCCGAAAATGACGGATTCGCCGACAACCATGAGGAAGTTCGGGGCCTTCTCGTCGTCGAAAGCACGGATGCGAACATCCCCGGCCGCCTTCTCGAGTGTGAACTTCGCTCTCTGGATATCCTTCTTGTCTTCGAACTTCCCGTTGGCGAAGTCCATGGCGTATTCGGCCCCGGCACGGATAAAGTTCATGGTGATGGGGGCGGTCCAGGTGGCGATACGTCCCTGCATCCCGAGTTCGGCGACCTTCTCTTCAATCGACTTGAGGATGTAGGGTACGTCGCCCTTGTTCTCAACCTTCAGGCCGAGGGCGTTGGGAAGGGCGTGGAAGGGGCTGGGGCAGCACTGCTCGGGATAAATGGCCTTGGTCTTGACCACGGACTTGATGAGGGGTTCCTGCATGGAACAGTTGGTGCTGAAGAAGGCGGTATCAGGACCGTATTTCTCGACCTGGCGGGGAGCATCTTCAAGGATGAACTGCTGGGCTCCGGCCACACCACCCTCGCCGGTGGGGTCTGGAGCGTTGACGAACACGAACTCCAGGCCTATTTTTTTGCAGGTTTCTTCCATAATTTCCCTGCGCTTTGCGAGGAGAGGATAGCTCATGTGGCGGGGGAAGGAGTAGTGCACGAACGTCTTGGCGCCCATAGCCTTCGCTTTTTCCACGATGGATGTTCCGCGGGTGGGCTGGTCGATTTCGAAGAGGATGTCGGCTTTGCCGGCCATCATGTAAGGCTC
>CAZJAR010000041.1:0-19307 GCA_964543785.1 uncultured Synergistaceae bacterium
AGGTCGGCACCGACCGCCCTGCCCACAATATATTCCGCGAGAATTCCCCGCGAAGCGTTGCTGACAAGATCCGACACGCTCCAGCCCAAAAGTCGGCAACATTGAACCCGAGAGAAGTTCCGGCGTTGTGGAATTCTTCCGTGCCTTTAAGACGGTGTGCTTTGATTGGCCCCAAATCCACCCGGTTCGCCTCCAATCGTGGAAAATGCTCACCTGCTGATCAGGATGTATTGCATTTTCTATCATATCACCGTCTCTTAGGAATGATTTTTCTGAAGAGTAGTGGTTTTTTGCAGGCCCTGACCCTTGACAGCACCTACAGCCGCTCTTAATGTTTGAGCGTTTTGGACGAACATCGCAGGGGAAAAACGGAACTACTGGGTAGTGAGGCTCCCCGGTTCAATTTTTTCGGTGCACCAGACGGGCAATATACAGCCATCCTCATTTTGCCACGGCGGTCCATCTCGAAGAAACGCACAGAGCGACTGAGTTTTTTTGCTTGAAAGATCGGTGTATAATTCTGTTCGGGAACACGTTTCCTGATCACAGGCCTGCTCGAAGTCACCCTCCCCAAAAGGTGTGTTTTTTCGAGAGCGGCTTTTTTGATACTTTGGAACGGTGCAAAAATAAACCGGCAGCCCCATCCTGCCGCACAGGCTTTTTTTCGCCGGGTCTGTTCCCGAAAAACGGCGCGCCGGATGCAGCCCCTTTTTGAAAGAACCTTTTTAACAGGCTCCAAGGCGGCTTTTTTCCTGGAGGCAAAGCAGCAGGTCGATCCGTATCTGAAGGAGCGTGTTCGCCCGTGAAAAAACAGATATTCCGCCAGTCCGCACTCGACAGGCTTTCCTCGCCCGAACAGCTCGACATGCTCTTTCAGGTCGTCCGCCCCGCGACGTGGGCGGCGCTGTCAGCGCTGCTGCTGCTGCTGGGGGTACTGGCGGCATGGGGCTTCTACGGTACGGTGACCACGCTGGTTTCCGGGCAGGGTATTCTGCTGCGCCTCGGTGCGCATGCGGACGCTCCCTCCCCGGGGAACGGCCGTCTCGAAGCCATCTACGTCGATATCGACGACCCCGTCGAGAAGGACCAGGTCATTGCGCGGCTGGCCCAGATGGAGCTGCGGCACCAGATCACCGAGCTGCGCGGCCGGGTGGAGATCCTTAAGACCGAACGGACCATGGGGACGGAGATGGGAGACAGCAAGAAAGTCCTGGAGTCGGAGTACCTCGCGCGGCGCAGGCAGGCGCTGAACTCCTCCATCAAGGTCGCCCGGGACCGTGCAGCCTCGCTGCGTGAGCAGCTTGAGCAGTACGATGCCCTCTACGCGAAAAAATACATCACCCGTTCCCAGTATCTCGAGGTGAAGGACCGCTACAACGCCGTGCTGCAGGAAATCCTCTCGTTCAACGAGGAACTGGCCCGCCTTCCGATGACGGCGGCCGACTCGACCTCACAGATCGAACGGCAGAAGATCGACGTGGACATGCGGCTGCTGACCGCAGAAAAGCAGCTCGCCGCTCTCGAAGAACGATATGACCTGGAGACAGCCGTTCGCAGTCCTGCCGCAGGGCGGGTGCTCGAGGTCTTCAAGTCGGAAGGCCAGGTCATATCCGCAGGGGAGGCGCTTCTCTCCGTGGAGAAATCGCTCGGCGACGGAGCGCCTCTCTACGTGCACGCCTTCGTCCAGCCCCAGGACGGAAAGAAAATCCTGTCCGGGATGGAGGCGCAGATCTCCCCTTCCGTGGTGAAGCAGGAGGAGTTCGGCGTCCTGCGCGGAAAGGTGACGAACGTCTCCTCGTTTCCGGCTTCGGCGAGAGGAATGACCCGTGTCCTGGGCAACGAGCAGCTTGTGCAGACCCTCTCCCGGGGAGGTTCCCCCATCACCGTGATGATGGATCTTTATCCCTCTGAGGAGACGGAGAGCGGATACGTGTGGTCGTCGGGCGACGGCCCCCCCGTAGTCCTGCAGAGCGGCACCCTCTGCGGCGTGACTGTCGTGGTCAGGCGGCAGGCCCCGGTGACACTGGTCCTTCCCTTTCTGAAGAAGTTCTTCCTCGGGATCGGAGAAGAAATCGGCGGAGGGAAGGGCGATGCCTGATCGCCCCGTCATGAAGACGCCGCCCCCCAGGGGGTCTTCCCTTGCCCCTTCGGGACAATTCCCCTTATGGAAGAACCGCCGCGTCTCGACGCCGACGATGATCCAGATGGAGGCCACCGAGTGCGGTGCCGCCTCACTGGGAATTGTTCTTGGGTTCTACGGCCTCTTTTTGCCCCTGGAGACGCTTCGGGAGGAATGCGGCGTCAGCCGGGACGGCAGCAAAGCGACGAACCTGCTCAGGGCCGCGCGGAGCCACGGAATGGAGGCTTCGGGTTTCCGGAAGGAGCCTCAGGGTCTTTTCGATCTGCCGCTGCCGCTCATTCTCTTCTGGAACTTCAACCATTTCCTGGTGCTCGAGGGCATCAAGGGCGGTACGGTCTATCTCAACGATCCTGCATCCGGCCCCCGCACCGTGGACCGGGAGACGCTGGACCGGTCGTTCACGGGGATCGCCATATCCATAGTGCCGGGGGAGCAGTTCCGCCCGGCAGGCCGCCGCCGCAGTCCATGGGCGGCTCTCGGCAGAAGGCTGGCCGGGGCGAAAGCGGCCCTCTTCTTCGCCGTTCTGGCAGGGCTGGCCCTGGTCGTTCCGGGGTTGATGGAGCCCGCGTTCCAGCAGATCTTCGTCGACCGTCTTCTTGTGGAGGGCCGGTTCGAGTGGTTCCGCCCCATGCTCACCCTTATGGCGGCCATCGCACTCGTCAAGGGCGCGCTGACATGGCTGCAGGGGTCGGTGCTCCTCCGGCAGGAGCTCTCGATGGCGATCCGCGACTCGGCATCCTTCGTGCATCACCTCCTGAAACTTCCGTACACCTTCTTTCTTCAGCGCTACGCCGGGGAGATCGGCAACCGCGTGCAGTTGAACGACCGCGTCGCACAGCTCCTCTCGCGGGAGCTTGCGACGACCATGCTCCAATGCGTCATGGTGCTCTTCTACGCGGTGATGATCACCCTGTACGATCCGCCTGTTTCGGTGATCGCCCTTTTGACAGCGGTGACGTGCGCTCTGCTGATCGTCTCGGTGAACCGCAGGCGGACGGACCTGAACGAGCGCTTCACCGGCGAGGTTGGGAAATTCGCAGGGGCCGCCATCGGCGGGCTCGCGGTCATTGAGACCATCAAGTCCTTCGGGGGCGAGGAAGAGCAGTTCGCCCGCCTGGCCGGCTCACTCAGCAAGATAGCGGACTGCCGCGCCGGACTCTCCCGCCTGGCCGTCCGCACCCAGTCGGTGCTTCCCGCCCTTACCTCGCTGGCTGCCGCAGGGGTGCTCTGCTTCGGCGGCTTCCGCGTAATGAACGGTGTGCTCACCATGGGCATGCTGCTCGCGCTGCAGACACTGATGCAGCAGACGATCAATCCGGTAACCGAGCTGGTGACCCTCTGGGATTCCTTCCAGACGGCCCAGGGAAATCTGAACCGGCTCGACGACGTGCTTCGCTACCCGCGGATGGCCGAGCGCCCCGCGCTTGAAGACGGCGCCATGGCCGGAGGGCGCAAGGTCCGTCTCTCAGGGCGCCTGGAGATGAAGAACATCTCCTTCGGCTACTCGCGGCTTTCCGATCCGCTGATCGGGGACTTTTCGCTGACGCTCGTTCCCGGCTCCCGGGTGGCCCTTGTGGGAGGATCCGGCTCGGGCAAGTCCACTCTGGCCCGCATCGCCTGCGGCCTCTTCGAGCCGTGGACGGGTGAGATTCTGCTGGACGGCCGTCCCCTGGGGTCAATTTCCCGGGAAGAGATGGCCACATCCTTCTCCTTCGTGGACCAGGAGATCTCACTTTACGAGGGAACGATCCGCGACAACCTCTCCCTCTGGGACCCGTCGATACCGACGGAACAGCTTGTGGCGGCCTGCCGCGACGCCTGCATCCACCGCGACGTGGTCACGCGCCAGGGAGGATACGACGCCATCGTGGAGGAAAACGGACGCAACTTCAGCGGCGGACAGCGCCAGCGCCTGGAGATCGCCAGGGCGCTCGTCCGCTCCCCGTCGCTGATAGTGCTCGATGAAGCGACAAGCGCCCTGGACGCGCCCACCGAGGAGGCTATCGACCGTGCGCTCCGCCGCCGGGGGTGCACCTGCCTCATCGTGGCCCACCGCCTTTCGACCATCCGTGACTGCGACGAGATCATCGTGCTCCACCGGGGAATGGTTGCGGAGCGGGGAACTCACGAAGAACTGATGCGGCTTGGAGGACGCTATGCCGGTCTTATTGAGAACTGAGATTTCTGCCGCCGGTACCGGAGGAAGCAGTGCATGCCGACAGCCGGCGGGCGCGGCGGGCTGTTCCGGTTTCTGCCGCGGAATGCTTCGGATCGCCAGGGAAGGATGAACCCCATGTTCGAAGAGCTAGCCCTCCATGGCACAGAACTTGAGATCACCGGAAAAACGCCGTTCTTCCTCGACGATCCGGAGACCGTCTGGTGT
The DNA here is from genome assembly GCA_964543785.1 of uncultured Synergistaceae bacterium. Taxonomy (GTDB): domain Bacteria; phylum Synergistota; class Synergistia; order Synergistales; family Aminobacteriaceae; genus Aminivibrio. The sequence continues at coordinate 4,524 of CAZJAR010000041.1, forward strand.
GTCCTCGCCGGCCAGGTAGACGTCTACGTCACCGCCCGGGACGACGCCCTTCAAACCGGCGGGCGGGATTACCTCTTCACCATGGAGGCAGGAGAGGCCCTCTTCGGCGTAGAAAGGGGATTTTTCGGCGATACCATGGGGCTTCTCGCCGGAGGAATTCCGGGAACGAAGGTCCTTCGAATCGCCCGGTCGAAGCTGCTCGAAGGAACTGAAGGGCAGGGAATCGCCTTCACGGCCTCCCTGGTCGACAAATTTCTCGAGGGGCTGGGCCGGGGCATCGTCAAGGACATCGTGCCTCTGCCCAAGGTGCGGCAGAAGATAGGCGGAGAGAGAAGGGCCCTCGAAGCCAACAAGCCGACGGGAACGGACGAGCTTCTCTGGGTAGAAATCTTGGAGGGGCGCGCCCTCTTCGTCGGCACCGAAGATCTCTCGCCGAGCGGAACGCCCTTCGCCCTTCCGCCGAACTGCTGGATCATTCCGCTGGAATCCTGTACCGTGCATGGGCGATCCACGGAGGACCTGCTTCGCGGGGGCGAATTCCCGTCCGTCTTCGACGCCTTCTGCGGGATGGTTTTCTCCTCCCTCGCCATGAACGCCAGGCTTCGGGCCGCGGACGACCTCGGTGCACTCCGGCAGATGCAGATGTCGAGCAGGCGGGCCATTTCCACGGCCCTCTCGACCCTTGCGTCGGCCCTCTCGGGAAAACTCCGCGAGGATGGGGCTGCGCGGGAGGACTCTCCGCTCCGGAGGGCCTTTTCCACCGTGGCGGGATACCTCGGCCGGAAAATCGCCCCGGGAGGAGAGGGGGGAGGAGACGAATCGCTGCGCGACCTCGCCCAGGCTTCGAACCTCAAACATCGAACGGTGACGCTCGCCGGTCCGTGGTGGCTCTCCGACGGAGCGCCCCTTATCGCGTACCGGGCCGGTACGCCGGTTGCCCTGCTGCCCACGAGCCGCGGATACCGCATCGCGGACGACGACGGAGAGCGGGCAGTCGACGAGGCGATCGCCGGAACTCTCGCACCGGGGGCAGTGCAGATCTATCGCCCTCTTCCCGGCTCCCCGCTGGGAGGGATGGACCTGCTCCGCTTCGGCCTTGAGGGAACAAAGAAGGACCTCGGCTTCGTCTTCATCGTCTCGGTCGCCCTCGCCCTTCTCGGGCTGGTCTCCCCCGAAGTCAACCGCCAGATATTCGGCGAGGTGATTCCCCATGCCGAGCGGGGACGCATGCTCCAGCTCTTCGCAATTCTGGTTTCGGTGGCGGTTTCGTCGGGGCTGCTGCACTACGCCAACGGCATCGCCTTTCTCCGTTCGGAGACAGTGCTGGACCACGACGTCGCAACCGGGCTCTGGGACCGCATCCTGCGCCTGCCGGTGGGCTTCTTCCGGAAGACGACCTCCGGCGACCTCGCCAACCGGGCGCTCGGCCTCTTCGCTCTCCGGGAGACGGCGTCGAGGACGGTGAAGACATTCCTCGTGCAGAGCGTCTTCCTGGTATTCTTCCTCGGGCAGTCGTTCTGGTACGACTGGAAGCTGGCCCTCGCCGGCCTTGGGTGTCTTCTCGTCCCCGCGGTGCTCATGGTGGCGGTGAATCTCGTTCAGCTCCGCTTCCAGCGGAGGATGACCGGCCTGCAGAACCGCCTGCTGGCACTCACCTTCCAGATCATGACCGGCATCTCGAAGATACGGGTAGCGGGGGCCGAGGAGCGGTCCTTCGCCCGGTGGGCCGAGCTTTTCGGTGCACAGCGGATGCTCGGGACGAAGGCAAGAAAGCTCGAGGTTTTTCTGAATACCGTACTGGCGCTCTTCCCGCTCTCCGTCTCAATCGCGGTCCTCTACGCCCTCGTCCGCTGGAGCGCTGCGGACGGCATCTACAACACGGGACAATTCATGGCCTTCTGGTCGGCTTTCGGAGCGCTCCAGGCGGCTTTCTTCCAGATCGTGAGCTCCTTTACCGCCACGATGAACATGCTTCCCCTCGTCGAGAACCTCGCGCCCATTCTCCGGGCAGAACCGGAGGCGGGTGATCTGAAGACCGATCCCGGGGAGATTTCGGGGAAGATCGACCTGGAACAGGTCGTTTTCCGGTACCTCAAGGACGGCCCCCCTGTGTTGAAGGGGCTGGACCTCCACATCGAGCCGGGGGAGTTCGTGGCGGTCGTGGGGCCGTCGGGGGCCGGGAAGTCCACGCTCATCAGGCTCCTCCTGGGCTTCGACCAGCCGGAATCCGGAGGAGTGTTCTACGACAGCAGGGACATCACCGAGCTGGACCTGGGGAAACTCCGCCGGCAGATCGGCGTCGTCCTCCAGGGCGGAGGACTGCTTTCGGGCGACATCGCATCCAACATCCGCTGTTCGCGCAGCCTGTCGGTGGAGCAGATAGACGAGGCGCTCCGGATGGCCGGAATGGAGGAGGACATCGCCGCGATGCCCATGGGGATCCACACCGTCATCACCGACGGGGCGAACACGGTCTCCGGAGGGCAGAAGCAGCGCCTTCTCGTGGCACGGGCCATTGCCGGAAAGCCGCGGGTGCTGATCTTCGACGAGGCCACGAGCGCCCTGGACAACAGAACGCAGGCGATGATCAGCCGCAGCCTGGAGGGTATCCAGGCGACGCGCATCGTGGTGGCCCACCGCCTCTCAACGATCATCGGAGCGGACAGGATCTGCGTTCTGGAGGACGGGCGGCTTGTCGAGGAGGGGAAGTACGGCGAGCTGATGGCGAAAAACGGCCTCTTCGCAGAGCTGGTCCGCAGGCAGACGGTGTAGAGCCCCCGTCCGCTGCCTCCCGGAGAACAGGGGCGTACCGGACTGTTACGGAATGCAGGATATGTTTCCGCCCCTATGCCCGGGCCATATCTCTTGCACGTCCGGAGCGGCGGCTCTTCCGGATCCCTGTTTTTCCACCTACACCACGAAATGGGTCAGCCAATACCTGGAATCGAATGTACCGAGCATGCCGAGCAGCATTGCATGAAATTCCCTTTGGTCCTCGTACGGGGCACCAAACAATCCATACAGTTCATTCTCAATGGTCCCGAGGCTTCTTTTTCCTGCGCACCGCAACAGCAGTTCATACTCAAACGGCGAGAGCGCCGTGCCGTCCAGCTGGGGGAATCCTTCGGAAAACGTCATGGCGCGCCATAATTCAAAGGTCCTCTGGGGATAATCCCGGGAAAAATCCAGGGATTCTTCGAAAGATTGGCCCTCGTTCAAAAAAAGCACATAATAATATTCGTACGCCCTGGGATTGGCCGAAATTTCCGCGAACCACCGGCTTCGAATACCATATTTGAATGCGGCTTCGAACTGCTTTCTCACCGTTTCCTCCTTCAGCCCGCGGTGTTTGATTTTTTGCTGCATGCTGCGGCGAATCACCCGGTTGAGTTCCTGGCGCTGCCGCATCACCTGATCCTGACTGCATCCGACCGGCGTTACGAAGGGGTAGTCGTCCCCGGTCCGGCGGCCTGATTCGTCATGGAGCTGCAGGCTGAATTTATCCGGGTTCTCGAAGATCTCGGTCCCCGGGTAGGCCCGCAAAAAACCGGTAATGATATCGATGACTCCCGGGGCCCGATCGATCAGGGTCCGGATCAGCGAGGCGGTCGCCCCGTCTTTTTCTGTGGGCCCCCCCACAATGAAGTTTGTGGCGATCTGGGCGAGGCCGCAGTCGGCCGCGTAGGTCACAAATTCAACAATGTCCTCGATTTTGACGTGCTTGTTGTACTGGTCGATGACGTTCTGATCCCCGGATTCTATTCCGATCTGCAGGCGGATCAGCCCGGCGTCTATCATGGCGGGCAGGATATCCATAAAGTCCCTGATTCGGCCAACATGGCATTCACAATACCACACCAGGTCACGGCCTTTCCGCAGCTCCATCATGCCGCGGCAGAATTCTTCGATCCGCTCCCGGCCGAGGGTAAAAGTGTCGTCCATAACGATCAGGGACTTCAGCGCCGGGTTGTTTTTCAGGTTTGTTTCGATTTCCTTCAGCACCAGCGGCATGCTTCGCAGGCGAACCTTCCGCTTGCCGGGGCTTGGAGCGCAGTAGGCGCACCGGTAGGGGCAGCCCCGGCCGGTAAAAATCAAGTTCCCGTAGGCGCGGTCTTTGTGCAGCGACGTATGGTAGGCAGGCAGCGGCAACGCATCCAGATCGTCGATGATCTCGGGCGGGGTTTCCAGAAATACCCCGTCCTGAATTCTCGCCAATCCCTTCACCCGGTCAATTTCGCCTTCATCCATCAGGACCGCTTTGAGCAGCATGGGCAGGGAGATTTCGCCTTCGCCACGCAGGATATAGTCCACACCGCTGCTTTCCAGAAACGTCCTTCCCAAGGCAATGCTCTGGGGACCGCCCACAATCACGGGGATATCCCAGCGCTCCTTAATTTTTCCGGACATGTCTTCGATGATCCGGACATTGTCAAAATCGCAGGAAAATCCCACTGCCCCGGGGTGGTTCTTTTCTATTTCATCCAGGAGATGCTCCGGTTTCCCATGAAAGACCACAGGTTCAAAACCGGCCTCTTCCAGGGCGCCCGCCAGGTAAAAGAGCCCCACGTAATCATGGGCATTGGTATCGGACTTTTTCGACACGTTGCAGAGAAGGATCTTCATCGCATCACCTGTTCTAGTACGGAACGACAAGCAGCCAGTATTTTGCATCAAAAGCCTTCAGGGTTTCAATGATTCGCTCCATCAATTCTTCCTGCGTTTCCCCGAACGGTTTTCCGAACCGCCCGTGGAGGATCCGGGCAATGGCGGCAATGGTGCTCTTTCCTGTGGAGTATTTCAGCACCTCGTATTCAAAAGGCGACAGCGCCTCTCCCCGCACGACAGGATAGCCCCGGGAGAAGTCCACATCGCGCCACATTTCAAGGAGCCGCTGCGGGCGCCACTCGGGCAGCTCCTCCGGCTTCACGTCCCCGATGCGGCTGGCGGCGTCCCTGGCCAGCATGGTGTAATAGGGGGTCAGAGCGGGTTTATGATGGGCTATGATGTTGCTCCAGTATTTGGGCCCCCTGGAATTCAGGGATGAGCGGAAACAGCCCAGGATGTCCTCATGACCCAGTTCGCCTGTATCGAGCATTTTCTTCACTTCGTCCACAAAACTCTGAAGATACTCCTGGTACGCCGCCATGATCTCCCGCCTGTTCATGGTTTCGCTCTCCAGGAGCGGGTAGTCGGAGTTGCAGGCCACCCCCTGCCTGTCAGTGATCTTCAGTCCGTATTTTTCGGGGTGCTGTCCGATGTCGGTCATAGGATAGGGCATCACGATACTGGGGGATATTTCCATCATCCCCGGTCCGAGACGCAGCAGCTTTGCGCCGAAGGCTTTGTTCTTCTCGATATGCTCACGGTTTTCAAAGGGGCCGCCCACCAGAAGCGCGCCGAAAACCTGCCGGACCCCGGCGTCATAGGCGGCTTTCACAACAATTTCCACCATTTCCGGCGTGATGTTTTTCCGGTAAATCTTCAGCATCTCCCGGTCGACAGTTTCAATGCCGATCTGCAGTCTGTTGAGCCCCGCGTCCACCATCTCCTTTATGACCTCCGGACGCCTGCTCAGGGAGGCCACATCGGCCTCGCAGTAGAACCGGAAGGGTCTGAGGGCCTGAAGCGCCTTTACCTCCCGGCAAAATTCGTCCAGCCACGCGGGATTGGTGACCAGTGTATCGTCGCAGAAACTGAAGTACGTGAGCTCAGGATATTTCAAAAGGAAATGGCGCATTTCCGCAATGACATTCGCCACGCTTCGCTGCCGCATGGGGCGTTTGAGGGCGCCTTCATGACAGAAAGCGCAGTGGAAGGGGCACCCCCGGCTGGTCATGATGTACAGGTTGGAGCAGTCTATGGGAGTCATGCTTTTGTCATAGGCGGGGAAGGGCAGCTCATCCAGGTTTTCCACCGCCGGTCCTTCGCCCCTGTCGATGCACTCCCCTTTTTCGCCGATATAGAAAATCCCGGGAATACCGTCCAGGCTCCTGTTCTCCTGCAGGGCCTCCAGAACCGCCACCAGGGGCAGTTCGCCTTCGCCCCGAACAATGGCGGTTGCCTTTGACCGGCGAAGGTACTCTTCATCCAGAGCTATGGATTCAGGGCCGCCGATCAGCACCGGAATCCCGCAGGTCTCCGCAATGGCGGCGCAGGCCTTTTTTACTGCATGTTTGTTCTCGAAGTCCGCCGAGAAGCCGACGCAGCAGATTTCCTCGAAGGGAATGCGCCGGAGATACGCCATGACCTCATCAGGCCGGCATTCGCAGGCCACGGCATCATACCCTTTTTCATCCAAATAGCCTGCCAGCCCGTAGATCCCCAGGAATGCTCCGCTCCGGCTGTAACCGGCTATCTGCATGCCCATGGTCGATAGTTTGAACAGTATGACCTTGTTTTTCACGGGGGGCTCCTCTGAGTGTTTTTGATTTTTCCATTCCCGATCGGCTGCTTTCGGCTTCAACGGGCCGGACAGCACGCACATTCCCGCCGCTTCCAGTTTTTTGACAGTTTCCAGCAGGTGCAGAGAGAACGCTTCAAAACTCCCGAAGTTCATTTGATGCCCGGGAAAAAGCGCTTCCGCCATTTCAAGCATGGTCAGCTTTCCGGACGTGTATGTCAGGACTTCAAATTCAAAGGGAGAAAAGACAAACCCGTTGAGGGCCGGAATTTCCGCCGAGAGGGCGGGCGTCAGCGAAAGCATAAAGAGCCGCTGCGGGTGGGTATTGAACACGGCGGTGTCGTCATAGTCCCTGGTGAGCTTGTCTCCCCGAATCCGGGCCTTGTACTGGGCGTCGAAATAGGGGTATCGGGCATACGCCAGGCTCTGCCACATCCCGCTGAGACCGTAGCGTTCACTCAGCGCGTAGCTTTGCAGGACGGTCTCGTCGGGGATTTCGCCGTCGCGGAACATTTTCCGCATAACTCCGGTCGTCCCTTCAAAAAACTCGTTCCGGGCGGCGCAGATTTCTTCGATGCCCAGCGACTTTGTCTCGATCACAGGAAAATCCCCCACCGAAGTGAGCGCCTTCCCGTCTTTCACAATAACGCCGAATCTTTCGGGGTCCCTCGACATCGCCGTTTCCGGGAAGGGCATGTAGAAGGTGCTGACCACTTCTACCATCCCCCTGCCTGCGCGTATCATTTCATAGACAGTGTCGAACGTATATGTGAGCGTTTCCCGGGTTTCCAGGGCCCCGCCGATGATGATGTTGCCCACCAGCTGGGGAAGTCCGGCCGCTTTGCAGATCCCGATGACCTCGAAGAACCCTTCCCGTTTCACGTTCTTGTTGTAGATGTCGATGATGGGCTGGCTGCAGCTTTCAATGCCGATCTGCATCCGGACCAGGCCCGCATCCACCATCATCTTCACCATTTCGGGGTGGTTGATGACGACGTTCACATGGGCGTCGGCGAACCAGACGAAATCGTGCTCCTTCCGCAGCTCTTTCAGTTCATCACAAAAAGCGCGCACCCGTTTCATATCCAGGGTGAAGGTGTCGTCGCAAAAAAAGAGATACTTCACATTGGGATTCTCCCGCAGGCGCCGGCGTATTTCCTTCATGACACACGCCACGCTGCGCTGCCGGACGTTCTTGCTGTTGGCGCCCTCGTAACAGAAAGAACAGTGGAAAGGACACCCCCGTCCCGTCATCACCGCCATGTGATTGATCCCCCTGTGCTGGGCAGACCTGATGGTTCCCGAAATGCCGGGGACGGCGTCCAGATCCTCGATGACGGGATAGATCCCGTTGTCGTAGCATGCTCCGTCCTGTGTGAACGAACACATCCCGGGGATGGCCTCCCACAGGTCCCTCCTGTCTTCTTCCAGTGCGCGGATGGCGTCGTGCAGCGAGTACTCCCCTTCGCCCCGCATGATCCCGTCGGCCCTGCTCATCCGCAGGAACTCTTCTCCCAGCCCCACGGTCTGGGGTCCGCCGATAAGAACGACGGCGCCGAAACGCTCCTTGACCACCCTGGAAAAGCTCTCGACTGCCGACTGATTTTCGTAATCACAATATAATCCAACTACCGTATTCCGGGTGCAGCCCGCTGCGTTCAGGAATTCCAGGCCTTTCAGAAGCTCTCCTGAAAAAACGGCTGTTTCGATCCCCTTGCCGGTCATCATCTCCGCCAGCGACATAAGACCGATGGGCTCGATCTGGGTGATCGAATGGGTTCTCGTTCCGCGATGAATCAGCATCAGTCTCAGGTTGATCGTTTTCACGCCGTGCCTCCGAATTTTTTAATTTTTATGCACAACCTGCTGCCGGCTCTTCGAGAAATCACCCCCGACGCCCGAATCAGGTCAGGCAACCGGCCAGCAGGATCGCTCGCATCTTCAGGTATTTCCTGCCGTACCGCTCACTTTTCGGTGCCTCAGAGGCAGGGCGAGAATAACACCAGATGCCGCCGGCTCAGTCTTTCAAGGCAGACAGCCATTTCCTCCGCGGATACGGTCAGCTTCTCTGCCATCTCCTTCACCGAATACACACCGGCATCCAGAAGAATTTCCGTTTCTATGCCGCTCAGGGCTTTGAAATCCACCAGCGAAAAATCCGGAATGCGCCGGATGATGTACCTTTCCATTTCAGCCGCTTCAAGCTCCTCCCATTCCTTCAAAAGCCCACGGGACTCCGTGAGTTTCCGGTAATAGGCCACCATTATAGGGTTCCGGCCATAGATAAATTTCAGATATCCGGCCGCGATGCCGTATCGAAAGGCCAGCTCGAAGTCACGGCGAATCCGTCTTTCGGGAATCCGGCCGTTCTTGAACTGGTCTTTCATGGTGTTGGAAATGCGTGTGAGAAAGACGGAGCGTGCCCTGCATATTTCCGGCAGGGATAACTCCCGGGTGCTGTTCACCGGAAAATCCTCCATGGAGGTGAGACAGTCCCTGTCTTCCAGCACAATATCGAAATGCCCGGGATCCTCGAAGATCCGGGTACCCGGCAGCGGCGTCAGAAAGGTGGTGGATAAATCCAGCATTCCGGGGGCCCGCTCGAGCAGGTCAAGGGCAAAACGGGTGGTCACCTCGAGGGTGTGCGGCGTTTCAAAGGCCCCGCCGATGATGAAGTTTCCTGCGAGCTGGGGCAGCCCCTCCCGGTAACAGGTATCCACAACGTTCTTCACGTCCTCCGGGACAGCCTGCTTCCCGTAGGCCTGAAGAACATGATCAGCTCCGGACTCCATGCCGATCTGCATCCGGACCATGCCGCTTTCCATCATTTCTTTGATCAGCTCCGGGCGTTTTGAAAGAAATCCCGGATGTCCTTCGCAGAACCAGACAAAGTCATATTTTTCCCGAAAACGCCTCAATCCTGCAAGAAGTTTTTCCAGCCTCCGGGGATTGGCGGTGAAGGTGTCGTCGCAAAAAAACAGGTACCGGGGACCCCGGCTTTTCTGCAGCCGTGTTTCGATTTCGAACAATACATCGTCCGCAGTGCGCATTCTCAAATTCTTTGAATTGCCGCCTTCGAAACAAAATGCGCAGCGGTATGGGCAGCCTCTGGCCGTAATCACGGACATCAGGGGCCTTTCCGTGTAATCCGGCACCGCTTCATCCTGCGGCAGCTGATAATGAGAAAAATCCTCGAGATAGACGTATTCCGAATTCTCATGGGGAAGGATTTCTCCCGGCACGACGGCCGTTTCTCCTGAAACGCGCGCCCCCAGCCATGCAGGCAGGGATTCTTCCCCTTCTCCCTTGATGATGGCGTCCGCGCCGTATTTTTCCAGATCCCGTTCCGTCATGTGCAGCGTGTGCGGGCCGCCGAGCACCAGGTAAAAAGCATTTCCGGCTTCTTTTTTCAGATCCTTGATGATCGCCGCCACCGCCGACTGATTGTCGAAATCGCAGTAAAAACAGACCGCGAACAGGCGGTCTTTCATTCGTCCAATGGTTTTGACCACATCGGTTGTGATGCCTGTGTACGCGTACGCTTCAAAACCGTCGGCGTTGAGCTGGGCCGCCAGGGTGAGAATCCCCAGGTTCCCGATCATTTCAAAGGTCCGCCCCTGGACCAGCCGTTGGGTGTACACGAGGAGAATAAGGGGCATGTTTTTCATGCTTTCTGGTAGAGAATCCATTTATTTTTTTCCATTGCATTCAGCGATTCTTCCGCCCGTGTGTAAAAATCAGGACGGCACCCCGAAGGGTCAAGCATCATTTTCCCCTGCTGAAGTACTTCCCGTTTCGAGAGTTTCCCGCTGCATAATGTTAGAAGGGTGTAGTCAAATTCGTCCAGGACTGTATCGGCAATCTGCGGTTTTTCGCCGCTCGTGTCGGCGTGAAGCCACAACTCGAAGGTCCGGTGAGGAATGGCGTCCTCTTCGCGAGCGCCCAGTTGACTGCTGACGAAATACCCGCCGAATACCCGCATTTTCCAGTAGGCGTCATCAATGGGCAGATTCTTGTATACGTAATCGTTCCAGCGGGTAAACACTCCGTAGCGCCCTCCCAAACGGTACGCATCCAGAATCACAGCCTCGGGAATTTTCCCGTCGAGATAGATCTTCCGCATTTCATTCTGGAGTCTCCTGTTGGCCTCGAGCCGAATCTGCGTAAGCTCCAGAAAACCCAGCGCTTTCGTTCCGGACAAAGGAATGTCTTCGTTGCAGCAGTCGATGAGAGACTCGTAAATTTCCATCCCGAATTTTTGAGGATTCATCGTAATAGGCGTTTGGGGAAAGGGCAGAAAGGAGAAGTAGGCTGTTTCAAACTGCCCCGGTGCCCGATGAAGCAGTTCCATGATCAGATCTTCGGATTCCTGAACGGTTTCCCGGGTTTCGTGGGGTCCTCCCAGGATAATATTGCCGGAAATAGCGGAAATTCCCGATGCAACGCAATGCCCGATGACATCCACCGCCATTTTCCGCGTTATTTTCTTGTTGTAGCTTTTTAAAACAGCGTCGCTTCCGGATTCCAGACCGAAAAATATTTTTTTCAGCCCTGCCTCCGCCATGTTCCGCGCCATGTCCCGGTGTTTGTCTATGAGTGAAATATGGGCGCTGGCAAACCAGACAAAATCATACTCTTTCCTGATTTCTTTGATCTCTTCACAAATCCGGTCGACCCGTTGAGAATCCAGCGTAAAGGTGTCATCAAGAAAATTAATATACTTGATGTCAGGATTGCGCTTGAAATTCGCCCTGATCTCCTTCATCAGCGAGGGAACCGAGTGACGGCGCACCCGCTTGGCATTGGCCCCTTCGTAACAGAAGGTGCATCCGAAAGGACAGCCCCGTCCGGTTAAAATGGGGAGAAGGGCGTAGTGCTTGTAATCGTTGGTCAGGGTGATATCCGGCCAGGGAATATCATCCAGTGCCTCAGGCGGGGTCCTCGGTGGTGTTTTCACAAGCTGCGGCGAGGCGTCCAGAAACACTATTCCCTGAATCGCCTCCAGGGCACCGCGGTTATGAATGAAATACTCCATGAGCTCCGGAACAGTTTCTTCCCCTTCGCCGATGCAGGCGGCAGCAATGCCCGTCTCTTTAAAAAAAACGGCGTCCATGTCGACGGCCTGAGGACCGCCTGCCAGCAGAATTACATCGGGGTACTTTTTTTTCACTTCCCGTGCAAAAGTCTTCACCCAGTGAACATTGTCGAAATCACAGTAAAAGCCGATGACTTTCGGCCGGTCCTCGCTGTCCATGATTGCTCTCACGTAGTTCAGGGCTTCTTTTGCATAGCCCTGATACATCCGTGCCGTATACCCTTGTCGTGTCAGCAGCTGTATCAATATATTCATTCCCAGATTGCTTCCGGGAATGTACCCGCTGACGTAGCGGTGTGTTTTAATCAGCAGCAGATCCACGTATTCGCCCCCACCTGAAAACGGAGGCTGGATGGTCATCCAGTCTCCGTTTTCATTATCCCGGAAGGAGAAAACCCCTTCGCTACAATTTGGATGTCTGTACCGCAGTAAAGGCGTAATCCACGCCGACGATGCTCAGGCCCCCGGAAGCCTGATCCAGCTGCTCGTCGCTGAGCGGTGTGTTTTCCTGCGCCTCCTTGAAGGCAGCCTCGAACTCCGCCGCCGTGCAGGTGTACCCCAATTTTGCAACCACCCCATTAAATTCCGCTTCGGTTTTCACGTCACCCAGTTGCTTCGCCAGGCCTTCATCGGTTAAAACCTTTGCAGCCAATGCTTTTGCCCCGTCAATCGTCATTTCTATTCTCCTTTGCTGGGTATTTTGGCTGAAGCATAGAATGGGTCAGCCAATACTTGGAATCAAGTTGATACAATATCAACTGATCGATGTATGAACCTGCGTCCGGCGTTTTTACACAAAGATACCGGCTGAAAATAGACAGTCGTCATCTGCTTCTTCCTGGTCACATCCGCACAGTTCCAATCCGAGGCCTCTGAATTATGCCGGTCCCCGTCCTGGAAAAACAAATTCTAGCAATTCGCGGGAGAGTACAATATTCGTTCTTCAGAAGCCCCTTGAATCGATTGAATATACTGAAACAGTATGGCAAGCCAGCAGAGCATTGTCAATCAGCGGCTCTCTGAATCGCTAAAGAACCGCGTTTCCCGGAAACCCTTCGAATTGATCAGGCTGCAGCGGCTCCGGCAGCAATTATATTTACGTCCCTCTGCAACACACTTTTGCCTGTGGAAAACCTTTCAGGCCGTGCTGCTTCCGTATCAGACTCCGAGATGTTTTTGATTGTTTTTTGCGCCGTATAGGTTATTTGTTCCCTCCTTGGAGTAGAATGATTCCGATGAACCGAAATCTCCATCCTGCCGAAGTGACGACAAGGAGGATTTCATGAAATTTGCCGTGTTCTACGCCGCACTGCCTGCACTTCTTTTTCTCTTTCCCTGGGCGGCCTTCTCCGTACCGCTTCCAGAGGCGGAGTACCTGGCGCTCGTGATGGAGCGGAACAACGACCTCGCCGCTGTCAGAGAGGAGATTGAGGCCCGTCTTTTCTCCGCCCGGGCGGAACTTTCCGTTCAGCGCCCCTCTCTGGGGCTCTCCGCCGAGGCAAGCAAATGGCTCGACCAGCAGCGGGGCGATCAGCAGGTCGATCTCTCCCTCTCCCACCGCATCAACCTCTCGGGAAGTTACGGACTCCAGGAGCGGGATCTTCTCCTCGGAGTCGAAATACTCCGGAACCAGTACGCCGACGCGGTCAATGAACGGCTCGCCCTCGCCGCGTCCGCCTACCGCCAGGCGGTGATGGCGGCGCTGAACCGGGAGGCAATGGAGCAGATCCTGGCAAAGCGCCGCGAGTCGCTGCTGATCACCCGGGAGAAATTCGACAAGGAGATGGTCTCCCTGCTGGAACTGCTGCGGGCTCAGTCGCAGGTTGACGACGGCGGGGCGTTTCTTCTCCAGGCGCGCCAGAAGTATGACCAGCAGCTCGTCGAGATGAGCGCCCTCGCAGGGGGAGCCCCGGTTACGCCGGAGATAATGCTCCCCGAACTCGACGGGCGGAATCCGGCCGTCGACGAGGCAAAGGCGTGGGAACGCCGCCCCGACGTCGCCGCGCTGATGCTCTCAAAGGAACGGGCCTCGGTGCAGCGGTCCCTCGCCGCGAAGGGGCTCTCTCCGTTCGTTGACCTCTCCGTGGGGCTGCGGGTCGGACAGGACTCCTCCTCTCCTTTCACCGAAGAGAGGGTCGGGGAGGTTTTCGTTCGGGCGGTCCTGACGATTCCTATGGCCGACGGCGGAAAAACAGCAAACAACACCCGGGCTGCAGCGCGGATGCTCGGGAAAGCCGAGTATGAACTGGAGGCGAGGCGCGACAGCCTGAAGCGGGAAGCAGATCTCGTCCGTGAACGATGGGGACGGGCGCTCGAAATCGTCGCCATCCGCCGCCGCCAGGCCGAGCGGGCCGACAAGGAGCTGGAGATCGCCGAGATGATGTACCGCGAAGGGCTGGGATCCCAGCTTGACCTGATCACCGCGCAGGAGGCCGACCAGAAAAGCAGGACGGAGCTGATAAACGCAATCCAGGAACTGTGGCTCGTCCTCGCCGAAGCCGACAGGGTGATGGGGCGATGGGTCCGGCCGGCGGAGTAATCCCCGACCCCACCGGGGCGGAAATCCCCCCTGGCAGGCGCCCGTTGCCCGGGATTTTCTGCTGCAGTGTCTTCTTCATCCGGAAAAATCGTCTCAACCTGCTTCTCTCCGGGAGCCTCCCCTTTCAATTCCTCCGCCAAAGGCGTTCAACGCTCCCGCAACATGCTCTGCAAAAGCTCCTTCTTCGCCGGGGGACAGCAAAAGGCATCATCTCCCTGTACTGAAGACATCGTCACTGCTTTTTCCCCGGCATCGACTGAAGAAAGCCCGAAAGAACCAGCCCCGCAACGCCCATTCCGGCGACCAGAAACACACCGAATGACCCGACTTCGCCGACGGCGCCGAGTCCCCTGTACAAGAACGCCTGCCCGGCCTCGGAAGCCATTATGAAACCGCCGGTCATGCCGACGAGAATACTGACCGTCATGAGGATGCCGCCGATTCCGGATATGCCGCCTGCTGCCGGAATATCCTCCTCATTCATAATGTCGGTCCAGAGAAGATTCCACCTCTTGACCCCCGGGTACAGGAAGAGCAGCATGGGAATTCCCAGAAAGACGGCAGGGATCGAGTTGTTCAGAAAGACAATGCTGCCCAGAGCAGCGAAGGGGACCATTCCCAGCACATCAAGTCCCCACGCGATTACCAGGGCGCATGCGAGCGAGCCGAGAACAGCGGCGGTCACGTACGCGGCGATCTTCCGCTTCGACTTCAGGTCGGGTTCCCTGTCGTTCTTCGGGACCAGCCCCA
>CAZJAR010000042.1:0-4819 GCA_964543785.1 uncultured Synergistaceae bacterium
ATGCCCGGTATGCCGAAGAGAACTGAAATATTCATGCGCTCCAGGACCCGGACGGCTGTTCTTCCGCCGGTATTCCCTACCATTGAATCGACCTCCTGAATAGAAAGATTGCAGTGTGCATGGGAAACGGGACGCCCCCCTTCCGGGGGGCATTCCAAAAAAAAAAGACGACAGAGAACGGAAAAATGATGAATTCCTTGCGACAGAGTTTCCGGCAAAAACGCAGAAGTGGACCAGGGGATAGAAAAAAGGGACGATTCCTTCCGGCATCAGGAGCCAATCGAAGCTATCCCTGATGCCGCACACCATCTGCACGCACTGCCATGCGCGTCCCGAAGCGATCTTTCGGCCCGCAGGCCGGAACCGGGGAGAACCTACTCCAGCGCTTCGATAGCGGTCACGTTAATGTACATCTCGCCGCTTCCAAGGGACGAGCGCACATCCCCCTGAACTCTAACAGGCTTCCCTTCCTTCAGTTCCTTCACTTCCTCCTGAATGCGGGGATCGTAAATTCTGGCGAGAAGAAAGTCTTTTCTGACGCTCCCGTCCATCCCCGGCGTGTCCTGGCGCACCGAAAAGGGCATGTATTTCTTCGGCTTGCCGGCGCTGGGCTCGACGCGGATCAGATGGAGCGTCCCCGAAACCGTCACGATGTTCTCCGTCAGCATCTGGACATCAACTCCCATTCCCTGAAAGTGTGTGGTGCCTCTGCCTGGAAACCTCGTCTTCAACTCTATCTTTACATAATCGATTCATATTTTACCTTTTTTTTTCCGGTTTGTCGCCCGTCATTTCCGCGCAAATGTTTTATGCATCCTGTTTTGCTTTGTCAATTCCAAGGCGCTCCAGCGTTTTCGCCAGGGGGACACCCGTTTTCCTGTCCCATCCCCTGGCGTCGTAATATTCGTCCAGCATGAGGTCGTAGTTCCGGACGGCGCTTTCCGGGCTGCCGGCATACTTCCCGAAGGCAGGCAGGGACCGGGCCCTGTCCGGAAGACGGTCCTGCTCTCTTCCGAAGCCCTCCCGGCAGTTGAAGAGGCGCTGCAGGTTCGTCACCCGCTCCGCCGTCTGCAGAAGCTCCTCCCCCGTCACCCTCCACCCCGTCAGTGCCGAGAGCATGGCCGCATATTCCTTTGGGGTGATGCCGACGTACATGTAAAACTTGCAGGTTCCGAGGATATCGGGGAGGGCTCCTCCGTCCTGGAGGATCCTGGTCGCCTCGCCCTTTCCTTCCTCGTCCCACCGGTTGAACTGTTTCGGGTCCGGCAGGCCGAAGGGGATCAGTCCGAAGTCGGTGTGGGAGCAGTCGTAGGCCACTGTTTCAAGGGGGTGGATGTGGCACATGCCCCGATTGCCCGTGCCGTAGCTGACGGCAAGGGTCTTTCCGGCCCGGGGGTCGTGGCAGGGGCCCTCCAGCCCCTTCACGTGGACGGCGAACCTCCCGGCTCCTCCGCCGATTGTCTCCGCCGCCCTCATGACGCCGTCGGCGAGGATATCGCCGATGCCTTCCCTGTTGGCGATCATCTCCACGAGCCGGGGAAGAGCGGCCCCGTTTCCCCAGGAGAGATCCAGCCCTCCGGCCGCCTCCGGGGAGACCAGTCCCTTCTCCGCACATTCAAAGAGGAAGCCGATGACCGCTCCCGCAGAGATTGTATCAATGCCGAACTCGTTGCAGAGATACCCGCAATGAACGGCGCAGTCCACGTCCTCGTTAAGAACGCTGGCGGTGAAGGATCCCACGGTTTCGTACTCTCCCCCGTCGTGCTCCGGGGTCTTCCAGGGACCGTCCGTCACGCGGACCCTGCGCCCGCACTTCATGGGGCACCCCTTGTAGCAGCCGGTGGAGGTCACCTGGTTTTTCCCGAAGAAATGGGAGGAGACCGCCTCCCCCTTCCCCCAGGAGTTGGACTGCCAGTTTTTCGTGGGAAGATCACCGATCCGGTCGGAGTTTTCATACCCTCCCATGGTGCCGAGTTCCGTAAACCCCAGCGTGTTGGGGTTTTCCTTCACGATTCTGTGAGCGGCGCGCACCTCCCGCATCCAGGCGGCGGGATCGGCGGGGGCAATTCTTCCCGTTCCCTTCACCGAGACGGCGGCCACGTTCTTTGAACCGAGAACTGCTCCGGCGCCGATGCGTCCCGCAGCTCTGTGCCCCACCATGACGGAGGCGAACAGCACGCCCTTTTCTCCCGCCGGCCCGATGGTGAGAATGGAATGGCCTTCAAGGGCTTCTTCCTCCCTCACAAGCTTCTCCCTTTCCAGGACCGTCCTCCCGGTGAGAAAGGATCCGTCCCGGAGTTCAACGCCGTCATCGGTGATGACAATGTGCACGGGGCGGTCCGAGACGCCGGAGAGCACGACGAAGTCATACCCTGCCCGCTTCAGTTCCGGGCCGAAGTCGCATCCGACCCTGGCCTCGCCCCACCCTCCCGTAAGGGGGGACTTGCAGCAGACCGAGAGGCTTCCGCCGCCCGGAACGGCATTGTCCGTGAGAGGTCCGGTGGCGAGGATAAGCAGGTTTTCAGGCCCCAGGGGGTCCGCCCCGGGAGGAACTTCGTCGAACAGGAGGCGGGCGGCATATCCGGTTCCCCCGAGCCACGGACGGATGGTTTCAGCGGAAAGATTCTTCCGGGAAACCGCGCCCGAAGACAGGTCGATCCGCAAAAGTGTGCCTGCATAGCCGAACAGTTTCTCCATGAGACCAACTCCTTTTCTGTCTTTTTACTATACCAGACGCCATCCTCCCCCAGCCTCGAAGCCTGCAGGCAGCGGCAAAAAACCCCGCCCGGAACCGGGACGGGGTTTTTTGCACATCGAAACTTCAGCTTCATGCCTTCAGAAAAAAGGATGGTCATTTCACTTCCGCTTCGGCCCTCGGGCGATGGACATAGACGCTGCACGGGGCATTGGCCACAACCTTCGCGGCGACGCTGCCCAGGAAGAAACGTTCCATGGCCCCCAGCCCCCGGTGACCGATCATGATCATGAACGCACCGTTCTCTTCTGCGAACTTCACTATCTGGTCGTACACCTTTCCCGACCTGACCGAGATGGACATCTTCGGAATGGTCTTCCCGAGGGCTTCCATTTCCTTCCGGATAAACTCCCCGAACTCCGCCTTGACCTCTTCGTCGGACGGCGGGACCACCACCGTCCCCTCTCCGTAGAATACGGGCTTATGCTCTGAAAGGGCGATGACATGGAGAAAGAGCATATCTGCATCCGCTTCGCGGTTGGCGTAGTTGATGGCGTAATCGACCACGCCCCTGCTGGCCTCGCTTCCATCGATCGCCACGACCACTTTCTTCATTCGAATCCCTCCTTCACCGCCTCTGAAAACGGCGGACCAGTCCCCGGTTCCACCAGCCACGGAAGGTTTTCCACAAAATCAGTATAGCACAAAATTCACTATCTAGATTGAATTTTTAGTTTTCTTGTTTCTCCCTTGCGCGCACCGTCCTGTCTCTCGTCCGCCTCTTCTTTTTTCTTTCCTCCATGCTAGAATTACCCTGAATATACCCACTATTTTCAGGGAGGCTGGTCATTGTGAATCGTTCCGTAGTGTACCGTGCGGTACTGCTCTTCCTTCTCTTCTTCCTGGCGGCGGGTTCCTGGAGCCCCGCCCTGGCCCAGGATGACGCCACAACCCACATTGAGCTCATCCTTGACGCTTCGGGAAGCATGTGGGCGAAACTGGGCGGATCCACACGCATTGAGGTGGCAAAGGACGCGCTGAACAAGATTATCGACGACCTGTCGGAACGGAAGGGAATCGCTGTCGGGCTGAGAGTGTACGGCCACAGGACAAACGACTGCAAGGACACGAAACTGGAAATCCCCATCGGCCCCCTGGACGGGAAAAAAATGAAGGGCTTCATCGGGAAGATCAAGCCCAAGGGAAAAACTCCCATCGCCTATTCTCTCCAGGAGGCGGCGAAGGATTTCAGCAAGGATTTTACCGGCGGCAAGGTGATCATCCTCGTCACCGACGGTCTTGAAAGCTGCGGCGGAGATCCCTGCGCGGCTGCGAAGGCCCTGGCGGACAAGGGGATCGTTTCGAAGATTCACGTGGTGGGGTTCGGAATGGACAAAAAATCGGTTTCCCAGCTCGAGTGCATCGTGAAACCCTCCGGCGGACTGCTCCTTGAGGCAAACAGCGCCGCCGAGCTTGCGAAAGCCTTTGATACCATCGTGAAAACCGCTCTCGACACGAACCTGGAAGTCCGGGGTCTGGACGGAAAAGGAAAACCCGTGGACATGACGGTCTCGGTTCTGCAGGAAGGAGATGAGGTCCTCTCGGAGAAGGGCGCAGCGGTGAAGGCAAACCTCCCCGAGGGAAGCTATCTCGTGAGGGCAACAGCCGCGGAGACCGGTGAAGAGGTCTTCTTCGAGGGTGTGGACCTGGTGGAAGACAAGCTCACCTCTCTCAAAGCCGTGTTTTCCATTGCCCGGATCCGCGCCAGGGCCCTGGACAGCGCCGGAAAGCCCGTCCCTGCGGAATGGGAAATCTTCAGGAAGGACGCTCCGGATGAACCGGTGATGCGCTTCTCCGGCAGCGAATGGACCGAGAAAGTCCTTCTTCCGGGCGAGTATTCCCTCAAAGCGTACCACAATGACACAAAAGTCACCCTGACGGCGGACGCAGCCCCCGGTAACGGGGAGACCGCGACGGTGGAACTCGTGTTCGCCCAGGGCAAACTGCTCATTTCGGGCCTCGACTCCAAAGGCAAGCCCCTCTACACCGACTCCTACGTCTACAGGGCGCCCTTCGACAGGGACAACCCCGACGAGGCGGGGCGGGACGGCGGCGACAGCCACG
>CAZJAR010000042.1:4919-19296 GCA_964543785.1 uncultured Synergistaceae bacterium
GCGTGGTCATCGAAGGCGGGAAGACCGTACGGAAGGAAGTGTCCTTCGCACAGGGCAAGCTGATGGTTTCGGGACTGGACTCCAGGGGCAAGCCCCTCTACACCGATTCCTACGTCTACCGGGCTCCCTTCGACAGGGACAACCCCGACGAGGCGGGGCGGGACGGCGGCGACAGCCACGAATACTCCCTGGTTCCCGGCACCTACGACGTTCTCGTGGTGGACCACAACACCAGGGTGGAGCAGTGGATACAGGGCGTGGTCATCGAAGGCGGGAAGACCGTACGGAAGGAAGTGTCCTTCGCACAGGGAACGGTCCGGCTCACTGCAAAGGGATTTGAAGGGAAACCGGTTTATTTCTATACCGAGGTTTTCCAGTCCCCTGCGGAAGAAAACGACGAACCCGTGTTCTCCGACAGCGGGGAGGGTGAAGTGTCCTTCCCCATCGTCCCGGGGACCTACGATGTGAGGGTAAGGACCGAGGAGCCCGCGGCCGGGCTGTGGGAGAGGGGCATGGAAGTCAAGGCCGGAGCGAAAACAGCCGCGTCCTTCGCCTTCTCCGCCGGCAGGGTCAGGATCACGCCTCCCAAAAAGGGAACGGACTGGGCCTATATTTCCGTGGACGTCTTCCCCCACCCTGCGGAAGAAAACGAGGAAATAGTGGTTTCGGAAGGCGGTTCTGAGCAGTTCATCCAGTTCTTCCTCGTTCCCGGAACATACGATTTCCGGATTCGTGACGAAGAGGAACGGGAAACCTGGATGCGGGGCATTGAACTGGCTGCGGACGAGACCTTCACGAAGAAAGCGGCGTTCGAGGACTAACACTTTTTTCTGATCAGAAAGACGAAAACGGGGTCGCCTCTTCATCGGGGCGCCCCCGTTTTTTTTGGACCCTTCTCACACTCCCGAGCCCGAAACTTTGCAGCCCGGGTTCTTGAGGAGGAACCATGAAACACGAATTCTTTTCCTGAGTATGCAAGATCTTCCCTGTCCTCCATGCGCAGCAATAAATAAACACAATACTCTGTTATTTATAGGTCATTATTAATCAAATGCTTCATGCGCTTTTTTCTTCCCGAGGCCCTCTCTACAGCATTTGGAGTTGTCCATTTCCGCCCCTCCATCAGAATTCGGGATCAGATTGGCATCCATGGCACCCTTTCCGGCGCAAAAAAAGAGGACCCCCCAAAAAACGGGGGTCCTCTTTCGGCATGCCAGTCCGCCAGGGAAACCTCTGCCCGGGAGAACCAGCCGCCGGGCTTTTTTCCGCAGTGTTACTTCCGTCGTCTCCGGATAACTACAAGCCCGAGAGGAACCAGCAGCAGGACCGCCGAAAGGGACGGAGCCCCTGTGCTGCATCCTCCGGATTCGTGTCCCTCTCCAAGTGCCTTGAGGCAGAAGTTCCCCCCCGGCACGACCGATGTGAGGTCGGTCCAGGTTACGCCGTCGGCGCTGCAGAAGCTCTGCCCCGGCGCGGCGGAGGCGCCGTCTGAGTATCCAGCCACCGGGACTTCCACCGGCAGGGGATAAGCGTATTCCGGGGCGGTCACCTTCACTTCCACTGAGAACCGCGTTCCCCGGGGGAGGTAGACCTGTTTTCCAAGGGTGACGGTGTGGTATCCAGGCTTTTCCAGCACACCCCGCTGCCCCCGGATGGGGACGGACTCTTTATCCGCAGGAGTGGCTCCCGACAGGACCGCCACCGAAATTTCATATTCCGTTCCGTAGTCGGGCACGTAAAAGGAAACCGCCTTCAGGACCTGCCTCTCTTCCGAGGCGAAGACGTTGGCCATCCAGGCCGGAGAACCTGCCGCAGGCGTTTCGAGGGGAGAGACGGACCGGATCCACCCCAGGGGGTCGTACTGGTGGATGATACCGTATTCTCCCGCGGGCGAGGCGAGATAGACTATTCCGCTGTCGAGGCTCGTGTCCTCGTAGGACATGTAGAAATACCCATCCTCGCCGAAAGATGTTCCCCAGCTGTTCCGGACGATCCACGCCCCGTCGCCTGCCGGCCGGGTCGCAAATCGCTCCTTCGGAAAACGGTCGTCCCACCCGACGATGTTCACCGCGTGGTTCGCTCCCCGGGGACCGCTGTAATAAAAAGCGGCCGTGCCTTCGTTCCAGGTGTCTTCGTTGAAGTCGGCCATCATGCCGATGGACACGGCCCCCCGGGTCATGAGGGAACGTTTGACCTCCTCCACGGCGAGATAGGGGTAGCCGTCCCTCCAGATTTCCACGGCCGGATAGGGCATGTACAGAGCACTGGTGAGAAGCTTCTGTCGCGGAAGCCGGGGCTTTTCCGGCGGCAGGGGTCCGCCGTAGGGCAGATCCGCCTCCTTCACCGGACCGGTGCCTCTCGCGAGGACGGCCATAGCCTTCCAGTCATCCCCTCCCTGGTCGAAGATGCCGACCCCGTCATACACGGTGAAGGCCGGGAATCCGTCGGGAGTGTCATTATAGGCCCAGTAGGCCAGGTGCCACTCCGAGAAATCGGCTGTCTCTCCCGGCAGAAGAGGCGATTCCAAAGCCGCCAGGGCGGCGAAGGTCCAGCAGGTGCCGTAGGGGTCCTGATCCCGTACGGGGGACAGTTTTCCCTGTTCCCGGAGGTCGAACCGGGCGGGAAAGGCTGCGTCTTCTCTGAAGATCCGGGACGAGAGGCGCCGGACAGCCTCTTCCCGGGACCGGAGATGATCCAGGTTCAGAGGAGACGGACGCTTGCCCCCGGATCGCCTTTCTTCACGGCCATACAGGGTTCCCTGAATTTCGGGTCCGCCCTGACCGGCGGCCAGATCACGTTCCCGGAGAAAGTCGGGGTTGAGTGGGGCGAGGGAAGCTCCTCCCGCGATGGATGGCAAACCTCCCAGGGTAATCACAAGAGCAACAGAAGCCGCTGCAATGGCGGTTTTCTTCATTTTTCGCACATCCTTTCAAAAAAGCCGGTCAGGTCTTAGGGTCTTTCCTCGAATTCCTTCTGGTAGACCTTGCCTGATCCCATCATCACGCTGATGAAATTCAGGGAGGGGATGTTCTCGCAGATGATCTTGATGATGGCGGCGATGATGGTGGAGATAAGGGCTCCAACCACGCCCCAGATGAGGCTCCAGAAGAGCAGGGAGATGAGCACGACGACGGGGCTCAGGTTCAGCCTGTCTCCCATGACCTTGGGAGTGATGAAGTTGCCTATGGTCACCTGGATGGTCAGAAGGATCAGGGCGGTGATGACAGCAGGCATATAGCTCGGGTAGAACTGAACCAGCGCCACGAGAATGGGAGGAATGGAGGCCACGATGGACCCCACGGTGGGGATGAAGTTCAGGATAAAGGCAAGCACGCCCCAGGTCACCGCGAAGTCCACCTGGAGATATTCAAGGGCGAACCACACAAGGAAACCGGTCACGGCGCTTATGAGGGCAAGGGCACTCAGGTATCGTCCTATCTGGAAGGATATGGTCCCGAGAATGCCCTTCACTTTTTCCGATGTGGCGGGAGAAAAGGCTTTCTGCAGCTTGTAGTCGAAGTAGGGAGCCCCGAGAAGGAGAAAAACAAGGAAGACGATGACCATGACGAGCTTGGAGACGATGGTGACGAAGGAACCGGAAAGTTCTATGAGATATCCGCGGGCCGTTACGCCCCAGTTGATGGACGACCAGAAATCCGGAGGAAGCTCCAGGTTGACAGTGAGGGTCTTTCCTATGTCAAGAAGCCGGGAATAGTACCTCGGGAAAGCCTCGGTGAAGGTGAGGATCCGGGCGTTGAGAAAGAGAGCCCCGAGGACGCAGACACCAAAGAAGATGGCCAGAACGACGATGATGGTCAGGAAGGTGGGGATTTTCAGCCTTGACAGGAACCTCACCACGGGTCCGAACAGATAGGAGAGGAGCCACGCGATAATGAGCGGTATGAACACCGCCTGGGCAAAATTGAGGACGAGCCCCGTGGCCACAATGGAGATGATGCCTACAAGACCGATGATGACCTGGAAGTTCCCCACAGTATCCTCTCCCCTGAAATGAGCCTTTCTCCTCTTTCTATTTTACAGGAGGATGAGCTTTTTGGAAGAAGTTTTTGCGGTTTCTTCGGAAAACTTGCACTTGTCCGGGAAAAAACAGTCTGCCCCGGTCACTGAAAACAGGACGGGGAGCGGAAAACCCCTTCGGGTACTTCCGCTCCCCGTCCTTTCGTTCGCGAATGGTCCCTACAGTCTCCGGTCGGCCTCCAGGATGGACCGTGCAAGAATGTCCGCACCACCGGCAAGGTCTTCCGGGGAGGTGTACTCTTCTTTCGAGTGGCTGATGCCGCCCGCGCTCGGCACGAAAATCATCCCCGCCCTTGTGATCCTTGCCATGGGATTGGCGTCGTGGGACGCGCCGCTGGGCATGCGCACCGAAGAGACTTTCGCCTCATTGCAGGCGGCTTCCACCGCTTCCTGGAGAAGAGGGTCCAGATCCACGGCTCCTTTCCACACCACCTGCTCCATGGATACGGAGACTTTCTCCCTCTGTTCGAGGAAAGAACGAAACTTTGCCGCAGCCTCATCCATGATTGAATCCCTGAGAGAGCGGATCTCGAGAAGGAAGTCGGCCCTTCCCGGAACAATGGCGTCAGCTCCCGGATGAAGGGAGAAAACGCCCACGTTGCAGACAAAATCGTCCCTCGTGTCTGTCCAGGCAAACCACTCCGAGAGCAGCTCCGCCGCCTCTCTCATGGCGTCCTTCCGCTCCTTCATGGGCGTGGTGCCCGCATGGTTTGCCTCACCCTCCAGCCGGACGGCGTACCGGCTGATTCCCACGATTCCGGTTGGAATGCCGATGGGAATGTTCCGCCGTTCGAGATAGGGTCCCTGCTCAATGTGCAGCTCAAAATAGCAGGCGATTCTACCGGGATTAGCCTTCGCCGAGAGGATTCCTTCAGGGGTGAGCCCCGCCCGGGACAGCTTTTCGGCCGGGAAGGGCTCCTGCAGGAGTCCGGCGAATGCCCTGCTCCCGAAGGTGCCTCCCATCTCGCCCCCCTCTTCGCCGGTGAACCCGGCGACCACAAGGGAATGACGAAGAGGAAGCGATTTTTCCCTGAAGGTCCGGACAGCCTCCAGTGCCGCCATTACACCAAGGGGGCCGTCGTACTTCCCTCCCCCGGGCACGGCGTCCAGGTGGGATCCGGCATATATGGCAGGCAGGGAGGGATCGCCCCCCTCCAGTGTTCCGAAAATGTTCCCGACGCCGTCAACGGTCACGGCGAGGCCGGCGTCCTTCATCCTGTCCTCCACGAACTTCCTGGCCGTCTCATAGGAAGGAGAGAAAGCAGGGCGGTTCATGCCCTCTCCGTCCACCCAGCCGATCCGGCCGAGGGCTTCCAGGTCCGCAAGAAAACGGTCCCCAGAGATGATCATTTCATTAGACCGTTGGGATCCCCAGCTCCTTGAGGATCCTGGCGATTTCCTTCCTCGTATCCTCTCCTGCGGGAAGGATGGGAAGGCGGGGCAGTCCGCCCTTGAAGCCGACCATATCCATGGCAGCCTTCATGCCGCCGATGCCGAAGCGGCTGGTGACGGCGGTGTTGAGGGGAAGGAGGGCGAGCTGCATCTTCCGGGCCTTCTCGAGGTCTCCCTTTTCAAAGTTTTCCTGGATCTCGGCGCAATAGTCGGGAACCACGTTGGCCACCGCCAGGGTCCCGCCGACACCGCCGAGCATAAGGGTGGCGAGAAGGTAGCTGCCGGAGCCTGCAAACACCGAAAAACCTTCAGGAGCCTTGGCGAGCACTTCGGAGATCTGGACGATATTGCCGCCGCTGTCCTTGATGCCGGTGATATTGGGGTGGGCGGCGAGCTTCAGCGTCAGGGACGAGGGAACGTTCACCCCGGAGTTGCCGGGCATGTTGTAGATCATCACGGGGATGGGGGAGGCGTCGGCGAGCATGGTGTAGAAATTCCCGAGGGCGGCCTCGTTCATGTCCTTTTTGTAGTAGTTGGGGGTCACCACCAGGGCCACGTCGGCCCCCACGGCGGCGCATTCCTTCGTGAGCTGCAGGGTCTCCCTGAAGGACTCGCATCCCGTTCCGGCGATGACCATCTTGCCTTCCGGAAGGTGGTTTCTCGCAGTCTCCACGAGCTTCACCTTTTCCTCATGGGAAAGCAGGGTGAACTCGCCGTTGCTGCCGAGCACCACAAGACCGGACAGCTTCGTGGCGCCGAAAGTCACAGTGTTCCCGGCAAAGGTCGAATAATCAACCTCTCCGGAAGCATCGAAGGCGGTGGCGATGGGGGCGAAAATTCCACGGACTTTTTTCATTTCGTTTCTCTCCTCGTCTAAAATATATGATATTTCGTATATGATACTTCAAAACCCGCCCAACCGGAAGATGCCTCCCGGCACGTTGCTCCCTACCTGAAGAACTGCAGCGGCCAGAGGGACAGCATGGGAACATAGGTTATCAGAAGGACCGCCGCGAGGTTCCAGACCATGAAGGGTATAGATCCCCTCAGAACTTTCTCGAAGGGTGTTTTGCAGATATTCGACGCCACGAAGAGGTCCACCCCCATGGGCGGCGTCGCCATGCCGAGGGCGAGGTTGGCCACAACGAAGGTTCCGAAATGGATGGGATCCACGCCGATCTTCAGCGCCAGGGGAAGGAAGATGGGGCAGAAAATGAGGATGTTGGACAGGGTATCGATGAACATGCCCCCCACGAGAAACACGGCGTTGAACATGAGCAGGATGAGGAACCTGTTGGTGGTGAGGGAAAAAATGAGGTTCGAGATGAGGTTCGGCACATCCTTCATGTGAAGCAGCTTTGCGAAGGCGCTCGCCGTCCCCATGAGGAATATGCAGGAGCCCGTGATGACGGCCGCTTCCACCATGGCGCTGCAGAGCCCCTTCATTGAGAGCCCTCCCGTGGCGAAGCCAAGGATGATGGCGTAGGCCACGGCCACGATTCCGGCTTCTGTCGGGGTGAAGACTCCGGAGTAGATTCCGCCCAGGATGATGAGGGGCATGAGGAGGGCCGATTTCGCCTGCCAGACCCTCTTCAGGACCCATCCCGCTCCCCCTCCGCGGGGCATCCCCGCATAGCCGTTCTTCCTGGAGATGAAGTAGGCGGGTATCATGAGGAAGAGCCCCACGAGGATTCCGGGGAACAACCCGGCAATGAAGAGGTCGGTGATGGAAACGCCGCTGTTCACTCCGTAGACGATCATGGGAACGCTCGGCGGAATGAGGACTCCGATCCCGCCGGCACAGGCCACCAGCCCTCCTGAAAAGCCGACGCCGTACCCCCGCGAGATCATGGCCGGCAGAATGATGGTGCCGATGGCCGCAACGGTCGCAGGCCCGGACCCGGAGACGGCGCCGAAGAACATGCAGGCCACGATGGCGGCTATGCCCAGCCCTCCGGGAAAATCGCCCGCCACGGCTTCGGCCAGGTCTGTGAGCTTCCGGGCTATCCCTCCGTGGGACATGAGGGTTCCCGCGAGAATGAAAAAGGGAAGGGCGAGAAGGGTGAAGGAGTCGGCTGTAACCACCATTCGCTGCCCCACGAAGAACATGACCCGGTCGAGCCCCCCGGGAATCCAGGGGATGAAGGCAAGGCAGCTGAATCCGATGGCGGCAGCTATGGGTATGCTGAGCAGGAGCGCGAGAAACATTCCTCCGAAGACGGCGGTCAGCATTCCGGCATCCTCCTCATGACAGGGTCTCCGCCTCTTTCCCGCGGGATAAGAGGACGGGAAGGATATCCTTCTGCACGATGCGGAAGGCCATCAGCAGGAACAGGACCGGGCCGAGGGCAAAGTAGGTCCACGTGGGCATGTCCATGGCGGCTGTGGTCTGGCCGCTTTCGTACTGCAGGCGGGTGATATTGTAGGAGTATTTCACGACGAGAAGGGTGAAGCCGAGAAACGCCGCCGAGGCGAAAAGGGAGACCGCCTTTCCCAGCTTCGGAGGGAGGCTCATCGTGAGTATTTCCACTTTGACGTGCTGCTTTTTCTTTGCGCAGAGAGAGAAGCTTACGAGGCTCAGAGCCACGAAGAGAATGCGCATCAGCTCTTCGGACCAGGAATGGACAAATCGGAGCAGATAGCGGGAAACAACCTGTTCCATCCCTATGAGAAGGATGGCTGAAAAGAGCACCACCGCAAGGGCTTCTTCGAAATACCGGTCCATAAGGCTCAGAATTTTCACAGTCGGGCACCTCCGGGACAGATCGGGGGAGAGGAGCTGCTCTCCCCCGGAATAAACGGTCTAGCTGTTGGGGGCCTCTTCGGGGTAGGCCTCCTGGAACTTTATGATCTTCTCGTAGATTGCCATGTCGATGTCCTTCTCATGATCCTTCAGCACGGACCTGCTGGCCTCGCGGAATCCCTGGCGCTGTTCGGCGGTGAGCTCGATGACTTCGGGAGATGCAGCGGCCTTGAATTCCTCCAGGATCTTTTTGTTGTTCGCGAGGACGTTATCCTGCTCCCATGTGCAGGTCTCGTCCACGGCCTTCTGGAGCACTGCCTTTTCTTCGTCAGACAGTTTGTCCCATGATTTTTTCGACATGACGATCAGCATGGGATCGAGAATATGGCCGTCGGTGGTGATGTATTTCTGCACCGTGTGGAATCCCTGGGACTTGATGTTCTCCAGGGTGTTTTCTCCCGCGTCGATCACGCCCTGCTGAAGGGAGGTAAAGACCTCGCCGAAATCCATGGGAATCGGGTTCGCTCCCATGGCCTTGAATATGGCCATGCGGATGGGGGCGGGTTCTGTGCGGATTTTGACGCCCTTCAGGTCCTCGGGCTTCCGCACGGCGATATTGCTGTGGGTGTGGCGCCACCCCATGATGAAGTAGCCGAGGGGCTTGATCCCCTTTTCTTCAAGGGGCTTCACCACTTCCATGGCCAGATCGCTGTTCACGAAATCGAGGGCGGCCTTCTCGCTCTTGAAGAGATAGGGCACGTCGTACACTGTCACGGCTTTTGTAAAGGGGGCCAGGAGTCCCGTCGAGATGAGCCAGAAGTCGGTGACTCCCTGCTGGATCTGTTCGATGCCTTCCCTGTTGTTTCCGAGGGCTGCCGCTCCCATCACCTGGACCTTCATCGATCCGCCGGAATGCTTGTCCAGCAGCTCGGCGAATTTTTCGCCCGCCTGGGCGAAGGTCACCAGCGGGTGTCCCGTGTGCCCCATAACGAATTCCTTCGCATAGGACGCCGCAGAGAAGGAGAGAACCAGCGCAGCCAAAAGAGCGCAAAAAGCAAACCGTTTCATCGTAGTCATCTTTCGTGTCGCCTCCCTTGTAATTGTTTTGCTTTTCCAGGATTCTTTGTTCCGAAGAGCCTCCGTCGTCCCCCTCTCACCCCTTTCCTCAGTGTTCAGACCGTTTTCAGCGCTTGCCGAAGGTGTTGTCATACCGTCTCTTCTTGCTGATGGAAACTCCGTACTTCACGAGACCCGAGGCGATGATGAGGGCACAGATGACGCCGTCCAGCACCGGGACTCCAAGTTCTTTCTCAATTTTCTTGTCGAGGCCGGCAAACCCGGCGCAGCCGAGGACCAGCACTTCAGCCATATCCTCCTCCACGGCCCGCCGGCCCGCCGCGAGAAGCCGCTCCTCCTCATCCGCCCCCTGTTCGGCGCTTGCGGGACGGACGGAGGCCATGTCCCTCGTGAGTCCGTACTTTTCGACAAGGGCTTTCTTGTTGGGTACCGTCCGCTCCACGGGAGCGAGAACGGAAAAACTGTGCCCCAGCATGGTGGCCATTTTCATGGAGGCCTCGGCGATGCCCACCACAGGTTTGGCGGTAATCTCCTTCATCAGGTCGATGTTCGGATCGCCGTGGCAGGCTATGATGAACGCGTCGAAACCGTCTTCGTTCTCCCTCAGGAGCCGGACCATCCCCGGGGCTGCCGTGGCGTGGTCTTCGTAGGTGGCGATAAAGGGGGAAGTTCCCGGCGTGGGAACCGTAAAGACCTCCATGTCGTCCCTGGCAAATGCCGCCGCGTTCCTGTGGATCGCCCCGGTCATCTCCTCGCTGCTGTTGGGGTTGATGATGAGAATCCGCGGTTTTGTCATAGGGTCCTCCCCGAACCCCAGCCGGGCACTATCCTTTTTCCCCAGCCCTCGGCGGAATCGTCGATGACCCGGTTCTTCATGATGAGCCTGCCCCGGACGATGGTATGAAGAGGCCTTCCGACGAGGCGAAACCCGTTGTACATGGGGGACGTGTCCCGGGAATGGGTGACGAAATCCTTGTTGTTCACCGTGTATTCGTTTTTCATGTCCGCGATGACGTAATCGGCGTCCCCTCCGACCCGGATGGCGCCCTTCCGCGGCCAGAGGCCGAAGGTCTTTGCCGGGTTCTCGCAGAGCAGCTGGACCATGCGGCTCATGGAGAGCTTTCCGTCCCGCACCGCGGTGAGCATGAGTGGAAGGGTCATCTCGATGCAGGCCGGGCCGGCGGCGGCGGTGAAAATGTCCTTCATTCCCTTCTCCTTCTCCGAGACAAGGAAGGGGCCGTGATCGCTGCCTATGAAATCCACGGAACCGTCGTTCACATAATCCCAGAGCTTTTCCATGGACTCCCTGCTGCGGAGGGGCGGATTGCCTTTCGCGTAGGGGCCGTACTTGTCGATTGTTTCCTCGGTGAGGAAGAGATAGTGGGGACAGGTCTCGAGATAGACGTCCATCCCCTCATGCTTGGCGCGCTTCACCAGCTCCGCCGCCTCGGGGGTGGAGATGTGGGCAAAGCTCACCCGGGTGCCCGTCTCCCTGGCAAACATGAGGAGCTTGGCCACGGTCTCGATCTCTGAAATAGGCGGGCGGGATTTGTAATGGTACTCGAAGCCCACCTTCCCTTCGGCGCGGAACTGCCGGATCAGACGCTGGATGATGTCATTGTTCTCGGCGTGGATCGTGAGGATGAGCCCGGTTTTCGCCACCGCCCGGAAACCGTCGAGCATCTCGCCGTCATTCGCCATGGTCAGCCCGCGGAACTCCTCATCCCGCCCCTCAGGGGGCTCGTGAAGGAAGGTCTTAAAGGCCACGATCCCCTCTTTGGCCACTTTTTCCACCTCTTCGGGGAACTCCGCTCCCGCTGCGCCGAAAAAGGCGTAGTCCACCAATGCCTGGGGAGCTGCCACCCGGACCCTGTTCCTGAGAATTTCGGGAGAATAGGGAGGAGGAGACGAGATAGGGTGCTCGAGAAAGCAGGTTACTCCGCCCGCAGCGGCGGCTTTGGTCTCCGTGACGAAGGTCCCGCGCTCCCTGTGCCCCGGGTCCCGCACGTGGACATGGGTATCCACAACCCCCGGCAGCACCGGGTTGCCTTCGGCGTCGAGAACCGTTTCCGCCTCAGGAAGAAACCTGTCTTCGCAGACTGCCACCGTTTTGCCGTCCTTCACCGCCACTCCGCCTTCAAAAAAATCCCCGTTGACAAAAATACGCCCGTTTCGAATCGCCAGATCCGCTTTCAAAGTACCTACCTCCCTTTGAATTCCTGTGCCTGAGCAAAATTAGACAGCCTGAATGTGCGATCAACGGCTAATAGAGGTTCATCCCCCACCCCGAAGCGGGAGGAATAGCCCCGTCCGCCGAAAAAACCACCCTTCCCCTGACCAGGGTCAGCCGAACCGCCCCGAACAGGCGGCGCCCCTCGTACAGCCTGGCGATGCCCTTTCCTGCCGTTTTCATCCTGGACGCTCTCACGGTAAAGGGCTCGTGAAGATTCACCGCCACAAGATCGGCGTCGGCCCCAACAGACAGGGAGCCCTTCCTCGGAAACAGCCCGAAGTTTTTTGCGGCGTTGGTGGACAGGAGATCCACCATTCGCCCCAGGGAGAGCTTTCTTTCCCTGACCGCCGTGACAAACAGCGGAAGGCGTTCCTCGAATCCCGTGGATCCGGCAGGGGCGGCAAATATATCCCCTATTCCCGGCTCTTTTTCCGAGAGGAGAAAGGGACCATGGTCGCTTCCGATGTAATCCACCGTGCCGTTTCTCACATAATTCCAGAGAGCGTCGGCATCAGCCTTTTTCCGTATGGGCGGATTGAACTTGGCGAAGGGGCCAAGGGAAGCGACTGATTCTTCGTCGCAGAACAGGTACTGGGGACAGGTCTCGGCGTACACAGGCCTTCCGTCTGCCTTTTCCCTCCGGATGAGTTCCATGGCCTCCGGGGTGGAGACATGGCAAACTCCGAGCCGGACACCGGTTACCCGTGCAAACGCGAGGATCTTCGCCACCGCCGAAATTTCCGCCAGGGGGGGCCTCGACCTGCCGTGGGCGGCCAGGTCCCTGCCTCCTCCAGCTCTCACGTCCCGGGTGAAACTCCTGATGAGGTCGTCGTTTTCAGCATGGACCGCGCAGATTTTTCCCGTTTTCGCCACCGCTTCAAAGATTTCGAGAAGATTTCCGTCCCCTTCGGCGCAGGTTCCCTCGAACTCCCCTTCCCTTCCCGCATGGGGTCTGAAGAGGAACGTCTTGAAGGCAGCCACTCCCCGCTCCGCAAGTTCGGCGATGTGTTCCGTGCGGTTTCCGGCGGCACCGTAGAAGCCGAAATCCACTGACGACCGTTCCGAAGCGCACCGTACCCTGCTTTCCAGTATTTTGGCGGTGTATTGGGGAGGGCTCGATATGGGCATTTCAAGGATGGTTGTGATTCCCCCGGCGGCGGCGGCGGCGGATTCGGTGGCAAAATCCCCGCGCTCCCGCCTGCCCGGGTCGCGCACATGGACGTGGGTGTCCACTCCCCCGGGAAGCAGGGCAGCTCCCTGGAGGTCCATCTCGCTTTCTCCCGGCGGAAGAAATGGGGTTCCTCCAATGGCTGCTATTTTCCCGCCTGAAATGGCCACTCCGCCTTCGACAAAACCGCCGGGAGTAAAAACCATACAGTTCCTGAGGACAACGTCTGCCCTGTTCACATCATTTTCCCTCCCTTTCCGGCAAGACTGATCTTCCCGGCCATGGCTGACGCCGTTTCCAGCACTGCGTCAACCGCTTTCCTGAGAGTATCTCCCTGGGCCCGGTGTTCCGGCATGGTGATGCCCACACTTCCGTAAGAATTTTCAGCGGCGAAGAACAGAGGGGCGGCAATGCCTGTAACGCCGGGATCAACGGCCCCTGTGGAGACAACGTAACCTGCCTCTTTCAGGGAGTGATACCGCTCGAGAATCTTATGAGGATCAATTTCCGTTTTTGGGGTAAAAGACAGGAGGGTGTCCCGGAACAGATAGTCCCGGACCTGATCTTCCGGCATTCCGAGAAGAACGGCAAATCCTGTGGCTCCGGCATGGAGGGGAAAATGCTGACCGATTTCAGAAGAAATTTTCAGCCGCTGGGAGGATTCGATCTTATCCACGCATACTGCAGCCACGTTATCGGACATTGAAAGGATAGCGGTCTCTCCCGTTCTGAACGCGAGTTCCTCCAGAAGAGGACGGACGGACTGGCAAGAGGAAACCCCCTGGTCAGCGATGCGTCCGAGGGTGAAGACTTTGATGCCCAGAGTATATTTCTCCGTGCCGGGAAGCTTGCGGAGCCATCCGGCGCTTTCAAGGGTGACGACGAAACGGTGAACAGTGCTTCGATGGAGTCCCACCCTCCGTGCGATTTCCGGAATGGCAAGGGACGGGTGGGGTTCTGCGAAAGCCTCCAGAATGAGGAGAGAGCGAAGAATTGATTGGTTGAGATATCTTGAAGGATCCATGGGGCCCTCCTTATGTCTCACTATATAGGACGATGCTTTATTACATGAAACATTATATCGTTGTTCCCCGGGAGAGTCAACGATTCTCCATGATATATTTACTGTTATTTCAGAAATTAGTCTTTTTTCTGGAAATTCCTGCCATGCCGGGAGCGAGAAGAAAAAATTGGCGTGGGGATATGGGAATAGGCTACAATAAAGACAGCCTCCGGTGCGGAGGAAACATTGTGGCGTACAAATGAGCCTGGATATTTTCCGGAGCGGAGAATAGCGTGCCCGTCCAGCGTGCTTTTCATGCTGGCGGAAGAAGTGGAGGGGAAATATGAGGAATATTTTGGAGGAACTTCTCGGTATGCTCGAGAAGGGGAAAAAACAGGAGCAGCGGTTCGACGGTGAAGAGTGGGGAACGCCTCCGCCAAGGGAGAAAAAAAAGCTGAACCTGGGGTTTCTCAAGTATGCTGTTCTGCTGATCGTGGTTGCCCTGGTGGCCTACCAGGGATTTTACATCGTGCCTGCAGGCTCCCGGGGCGTTGTTTTCCGTCTCGGAAAAATCTCCGGCATAGCCGACCAGGGCATCAACTTCAAGCTGCCCGTCATCGACCTCGTCACCATCGTGAACACGGAGCAGATCCAGCGCTTCGAGTATGGCTACAGGACCGTGAACCAGGGGTCGCCGGCGACCCCTGGTTCACGGTCCTGTAG
>CAZJAR010000043.1:0-19280 GCA_964543785.1 uncultured Synergistaceae bacterium
AGAGCGACAAGTGCATCCAGTGCAACCAGTGCTCCATGGTGTGCCCCCATGCCGCCATTCGTCCCTTCCTTCTGAACGAGGAAGAGGCTGCTGACGCACCGGAAGGTTTCGGCGCCGTTGAAGTTAAGGGCAAGGAGTTCCCAGGGCACAAATACAAGATGCAGGTCAATGTTCTCGACTGCCTCGGATGCGGTAATTGCGCAGATATCTGCCCGGTTGGAGCTCTCGAAATGAAACCCCTTGCAAGCCAGGAAAAGGAAATTTCGAACTGGAACTTTGGGATTGCCGTATCTGACAAGTCATCCGAGACAAACAAGTTTACCGTAAAGGGAAGCCAGTTCTCCCAGCCGCTCCTTGAGTTCTCCGGTGCCTGTGCGGGGTGCGGAGAGACTCCGTACATCAAGCTCGTTACGCAGCTTTTCGGTGACAGGATGATCGTAGCCAACGCCACCGGATGCTCTTCCATCTGGGGAGGATCAGCGCCGAGCATGCCCTACACCACCAACGCAAAGGGACAGGGACCAGCATGGGCCAACTCTCTCTTCGAGGACAATGCGGAGTACGGCTACGGAATGAAGCTTTCTCTCAACGCCACAATGACATACCTTGTCGATGCGATGAAGGATCTCGTGGCGATGGATATTCCTGAAGACATGAAGGCCGCTTTCAGCGAGTGGCTTGAATCCATGGACGACGGAGAACAATCCAAGGCCGCAGCTGAAAAGGTTCTTGCAGTTCTTGACCGCGATATCGGAGAAGAAGGGAACAAACTCCTGTGCGAGATAGCGTGCAGAAAGGACTACCTCGTCAAGAAGTCCCTCTGGATCTTCGGCGGCGACGGATGGGCGTATGATATCGGATTCGGCGGGCTTGACCATGTCCTTGCTTCCGGTGAAGACGTGAACGTGTTCGTCCTCGACACCGAGGTATACTCCAATACGGGCGGCCAGTCTTCCAAGTCCACACCTACTGCTGCTATTGCCAAGTTTGCCGCTGCCGGCAAACGTGTGAAGAAAAAGGACCTGGGAAGGATCGCCATGACCTACGGCTACGTTTACGTTGCCCAGGTCGGAATGGGTGCCGATAAGAACCAGCTCATGAAGGCAATAAAGGAAGCTGAGGCGTACAAGGGCCCCTCCCTCATTATCGCTTACGCCCCCTGTATCGCCCACGGAATCGGAGCCGGCATGGGCAAGACCCAGGAACAGACGAAAAAAGCTGTGGAAGCCGGTTACTGGCATCTTTACCGGTACAATCCGGATCTCGAGCTTGAGGGAAAGAACCCCTTCACTCTTGATTCCAAGGAACCGAAGGCGGACTTCAAGGAATATCTCATGAGCGAGGTTCGGTATTCCTCATTAAAGAAGGAGTTTCCCGATACGGCTGACCAGCTCTTCGAGAAAGCCGCGAAGGACGCAAAACAGCGCTACGAAATCTACAAGCAGCTTGCTGAAATGGGTAAACAGCCCGTAAAAGCAGAAGCATAATATTAAGGTTCCTGGGGAGAGGGTGACCTCTCCCCTTTTTTTCAAAAGAGTACATTATCTTTTCCCTTGACCGGAGAGCCGGAACAGGGTAGAATATCCCGGTCAGTACGGGACGTAGCGCAGTCTGGTTAGCGTACCTGCATGGGGTGCAGGTGGTCGGAGGTTCGAATCCTCTCGTCCCGACCAGAAATATGCAGCGGGGTTAATTACCCCGCTTTTTTTGTATTTTTATGGGAGTGAAGACTGGATGAATGAAACGAAGTCATTCCGGCATAAAAAAAGTCTTGGGCAGAATTTTCTTGCAGACATGGCAATCCTTCGAAAAATAGTGGAAAGAGCCGCACTGAAGCCCGAGGATGTTATTCTTGAAATAGGAACGGGGCAGGGAGTTCTTTCCAGGGAAATTCTTGAATCTCCCTGTTCCTTCTTATACAGTGTGGAAATCGACAGGACCCTTGAGCCTTTTCTTTCAGATATTCATATTCTTTACCCTGAACGATTTCTCCTTCTCTGGGGCGACGCGATGGAAACGGATTATTCCATTCTTACTCCTGCACCGGTTAAGGTAGTCGCCAACATACCCTACAATATAACAACACCTATTCTTTGGAAACTGCTTGAGACTCTTCCTTCTGTCGGTTATTTTCTTCTCATGGTTCAGAGAGAAGCTGCTGACAGAATAACAGCCGTACCGAGGACGAAAGACAGGTATCCTCTCGGTGTAACTCTGGAACTTTTGGGAAGCACACAGAAAGTTATGAATGTCCCGGCGACCGCTTTCCGCCCTGTTCCGGAAGTGGAGTCCTGTCTTCTGGAAATCTCCCTTCAGAAAGAACGCAGACTTCTTGTGACTGACGGATTTTGGAGAGGAATGCTCAGAAGCGGTTTTTCTCAGCGCAGAAAGAAATTGCTGAAAAACCTGAAGAATTACAGGAATGAAATTCCATGGACGGTCGTATTCGAAGAGCTAGGGATCGGTGAGAATTCCCGTGCCGAGGAACTGACGGGAGACGAGTGGTTTTCTCTTTATGAACGTGCAAAAAAGATGGCCTCTTCTCCATGATCAGGAGAAGAGGCCCGCACGGAAAAAAACAGATGAGATAGATTATTCCACCTTGTCCTTGAGAGCTTTTCCGGGTCTGAAAACAGGAACTTTCTTCGCAGGAATCTTGATGACTTTCTTGGGATCCTGGGGGTTCCGGCCTTCACGGGCAGCTCTTTCCCTGACTTCAAACGTTCCGAAGCCAACAAGCTGAACCTTTTCGCCTTTGGCGAGGGCACTCTCAATGGCTTCGAAAATCGCTCCGACGGCAGCGCCGGAAGCCTTTTTGTTCAACCCTGTCGCCTTTGCAACCTCTGTTACCAGTTCTGCCTTGGTCACCTTTTACAGCCTCCTCTGGATTATAATGTGGTGCCGGTTCGAGAAAATAAAGCCAAATCAGTTCCGAACCATCATCACGATTATTATTACCAGCAAGTCCAGTTCTGGTCAAGCAAAAACTTCATTTTTCCTCTTTTCCGCGCCAAAAAATGCGAAGAGGTACCCCTTCGAAGTCTCCTAGAGTCCTCAATTCATTTTCCATGTGGTTTTCAAAGGATTTTTCCGCCAGTTCCGGGTAGTTGACAAAGAATATAAAAGTCGGCGGTTCAATTTCCGCCTGGGTGCAGTAAAAAATCTTGAAAGCCCTTCCCCTGTTGTCCGTTGGCAGTCTGTCGAAAGCGAGGATATCACGGAGAAGCCTGTTCAATGAAGTTGTTCCTATTCTCTTTTTTCTGTTTTCGAACACTTTGAGCACCAGGTCCGATATTTTCTGCATTCCCCTGCCCGTAATGGCAGAAACGAAATGTACGGGCGCAAAAGAGACGAAGACCATCTCGTCCCTGAGCTTCTTTTTCATGGAGTCGCCGAGGTCGTCCTTTTTGCCAAGCAGATCCCACTTGTTCAGAAGAAGAACGATACCTTTCCCTCTTTCGATGATTTCCCCCGCCAGTTTTTTGTCCTGGTCTGTAAAGGGTTCTGAAGAGTCCATGACCAGGAGAGCGACGTCACACCTGTCGATTGCCTGAAGCGTCCTGACATAGGAGTAATATTCGATGTTGTCCTCAACTCGGCTTTTTCTCCTCAACCCTGCAGTGTCGATCAACCGGAACGTAGTTCCATCAATGTTGACCAGGGTGTCAAGTGCGTCCCTTGTGGTACCGGGGATGTCACTTACAAGAGCTCTTTCTTCACCGGCAAGGCGGTTTAGAATGCTTGATTTTCCCACGTTCGGCCTGCCCACGATGGCGACTTTTACTGCGTTAGTGTCTTCGGGGGTGTTTTCTTTCTCGGGTAATTTTTCAAGAATAAGGTCCAAAAGGTCGTAGATAAATCTTTTATGCTCCGCACTGATGCCGATGACGTCCTCGTATCCCAGGGAGTAAGCCTGAAAGACAGAATCTTCGTGGATTCCATCGTCAATCTTGTTGGCAACCACTATTACGGGTTTTCCGGATTTTCTCAGCATATCTGCGACATCTTCATCCATCCATGTGGGACCTTCTCTTCCGTCGATGACGAAAAGGACGAGGTCACTTTCGGCGATAGCAGTTCTGACCTGGTGTCTCATTCCCTGGATGAAGGTATTTTCGTCCTTGGCGAGGAAACCTCCGGTATCAATAACGTAAAACTTTCTTTCCCTCCACTCTGCTTCGCCGTACAGTCTGTCTCTTGTCACTCCCGGCATATCGTCGACTATGGCTTCCCTGCGGCCGATAAGCCTGTTGAAAAGCGAAGATTTGCCGACGTTTGGTCTTCCGATGATGGACACTACTGGCATGGATATTTCTCCTCCTTGAAGCTTAATCTATCCAGACGGTAATTTCGGGAAAACCGGTCCTGGAGTTTTCGATGGAAAAAAAGGGAGCAAGAATAGTATGAACCCTTGCCGGAGAAGGCACCGTTATCCAGAAGACAAGAGGCGGCTCTCCGGGATCCATGGGATACAGCCCTGTCTCCTCCAGCTTTGCCATTATACTCTCTTTAAGTTCCCTCGAAGGAGAAGAGATTTCCAGGAGAAACGAAAAGGGCGGCAGTCCAAGATCCTTTCTTTCTCGCAGTTCCTCGCTCCAAAAACGATCCCAGCCGCGGATCATACCTTTTTGCCAGTCTCTTCCAGGGCGCCTGCTCTGAAGAAGAACGGTACGTACATTTCCCGAATTTCCCCTCCACAAGGATTCCCACATCATTGAGTATGCTGTGAATTTTGCCTGGAAGGCAACGCTTCGAACCTCGCTGTCTGCGTCTATCCATGCAGTGAATCCTACGTCGGCGATATCGCAGAGAGAAAGTGCAGAACGGGTTCCAAGGACAACCCCTCCTCCTGAAAGTTGGGATTTTAGGGCCTTGCATTCTTTTTTTCCGCAGGATTTGGTTCCGTCCCAGATAAATACTGGTTTACCGTCTGAAACAGCGGCTTGTGCAACGGGAAGGAGAGCTTCGAGCCCCGGACGTTTCCCGGCGAGGAGTACTCCCCTGCAGGATGGACAAACCTCGGGCAGTGGCGAAAACTTTCCGCATGAAGAGCAGCGAAGCCTTTGCCGCTTTTCTTCCCAGGCCATAACCCGACCGCAAAAAGAACAGATAATGGGGCTTCCGCATTCTTCGCATGCCACTTCACCGGCGTAGCCTTTTCGGTCCAGAAGCCAGAGGGCCACCTTCCCTTCAGAAAGAGCCCTTCCTGTTTCTGAGAAAAGGCCGGAGGACAGGGGAAGTGACCCCGATATTCCCTGGAATTCTGATAAAAAACTTTTTTTCAGGTCGACGAATTTCACGGCGTCACGTGGCGGACGCTCAGCGCAGTGCGGTTTCCCCCTGAGATAGACTCTCGAGGAAGGAAGCCGGCCTGAAAGGGTCAGGGAGGCATTTTCAAGAAGGGCCATTCTCGCGGCGATGGTCCGTATATTCAGATGAGGCCGCCTGTACGTTCTATAGGCGCCGCTGCTTTCTTCATCAACAATAATTGAACGGATGTCACCAAGAGGGGCAAAAACAGCGCCGGGGCCCCCGATAACTCCCCTGACCATTCCCGCTCTTGCTGTCAGCCAGGCATCGTGTAATTTTTTCCCCCCGGTACACGGCCAAAGAAGGGTTGATTCTCTGAGAGAAGGGGAAAGATGTTCAAAAAAAGAGGATGCGAGAAACTGTTCCGGAAAAAGGGCAAGAAACGGATACCCATGCTCCAGAGAAACGGCCAATTTTTCCCACCTTTTATCAGCCTGGCATTCATAGACAAAAAATTCTTCATACTTCCCGTCGATTTTCCGGGGCTCACCAGACAAAGAACCGAAGTCACCGAGGGAGTCTGGAAAGGTAAGGATTGAAGGCGGAACAGCGATTCGAAGAATCTCGCCGGCTCCACAGAGAAAGGTTTTTCCTGTCCAGTTGATGAGATCGACTTTGATTTCAGGAACTAAAGGGGCAGCGTCGGAAAGGTGCTGGGCTTTTCGAATAGAAAACGTTCTCTTTTCAGGTGGAGATGAAAGAAGGGAATCGATGATTCCGTGACGATACCCCCTTCCGACGGGAATTTTAAGACGGGACCCCCTGGGCAGGGGGGAAGACAGTTCGTACGTGAGAGTGTTCCACCAGGGTCCTGGGACGATTACATTGCAGAAACACCGGGAAATTTCTGTTTTCACAGAAGCCAGTCCTCTTCAAGAATGCTGCTCCATACTCCTTCCGCAACATCCTCT
Organism: uncultured Synergistaceae bacterium; assembly: GCA_964543785.1. GTDB lineage: Bacteria > Synergistota > Synergistia > Synergistales > Aminobacteriaceae > Aminivibrio. The sequence continues at coordinate 6,222 of CAZJAR010000043.1, forward strand.
TTCGACCCGGAGATTTCTTCGGCCTCTCCTTCTCGACGCAAGAGTTTTACCGTATTGGTATCAGTCCCGAAACCTGAACCAGATGCAGTAATGTCATTTGCGACGATAAAATCCAGATTTTTTTTTCTCATTTTTTCGGCTGAATTGGAGAGAAGGTCGTGGCTTTCCGCAGCAAATCCGATAAGAGTCTGGCCGGGTAGTTTCCGTTCTCCGAGTAATGCTGCGATGTCGCTGTTCTGGAGCAGTTCAACCGAAAAAGAACCTGTACTCCCGCGTTTTATTTTTTTATTGCTGAACGAAGCTGCGCGAAAATCTCCCACAGCAGCAGCCTTGACGATGTAATCCATTTCTTCCGATAGAGAAAGGACTGTTCGTTTCATCTCTTCTGCAGAAACAACGGGCAGAACAGAAAAACCGCCAAGGTTGGAAAAGGCAACGGGGCCATGGACGAAGGTGACTGCAGCTCCTCTGTACCATGCTGTGCGAGCCATTGCGTACCCCATCTTCCCAGTGCTGGGATTGCTGAGAAAACGGACGGGATCGAGAAATTCCCACGTGGGTCCGGCAGTTACGAGAACGTTTTTACCTTCTAGTTTCCTTGACGGGCATAAAGCTTTCCACATTTCTTCCAGAATGACTTCCACAGAAGGAAGCCTTCCCTTGCCTTCGTATCCGCAAGCCAGACTTCCGCTTTCCGGGTCGGCGATGACGACTCCCGTCTCTTTCAGAATCTCGATGTTTCGTGCTGTGGCGGGATGATTCAGCATGTTCACATTCATTGCCGGGAAAACCACTACCGGAGCCCGGCTGGCCAGAAGTATGGAGCAGAGCAGTTCTTTCCCTGCTCCACGGGCAAAATTCGAGAGCGTTTCGGCTGTGCATGGTGCAACAACAACCACTTCTGCCCAATCGGCGAGAGTGATGTGGGGTATCTTCCAGCCATCGGCTTCAGAAAGGAAATCATTCTGGCGCCATATCCGTTTCCCGGCAAGTGTTGAAAGAACCATAGGACTGACGAATCTTTCTCCTTCAGAGGTCAGGACCACTTCCACTTCGCACCCAGCCTTTACAAGTCCCCTGAGGATCTCAGGGGACTTGTAGGCGGAGATACCTCCTGTAATGCCGAGAAGAACTTTTCTGTTACGCTTCCATTCAGGCATGGCTGGATTCTTCAGCGACTCCGTCTTCATGGGCAGGTTCATTTTCCACGGAGATTCGTACTGCGCCGAGGTCAAATTCCTGAAGGGCAGTAGAGATGAATTTTTCATTGTCTTCATCAAGGGTACGCCCCTTCTGTTCACTAAGAGCCCGTGCTCGTGCCGCCACTGCTGCCGTTAAGAGGTATTTGTTGTTAATGCCCTGTTTCGCAGCCAAAGAATCCATATCATAAAAAATCATTTTTGTTCCCCCCTGCATAATCTGTAGCCGGTAATGATGGACTTCAGTTCTTCCGAAGCCCGTTCCGCTTTGTCGTTTATTATAACGTAATCGTAGTCTTTGGCTCGCATCATCTCCAGGCGGGCATTGTCCAGCCTGAGTTCGAGATCTTTCCAGCTTTCTGTTCCCCTTTCCCTCAGCCTGTGCTCCAATTCTTGGAGAGAGGGAGGAGATACAAATACAAGTATGCTTTCAGGCATTTTCCGGCGGATCTGAACTGCTCCCTGTACGTCGATTTCGAGGAGAATGTCTTTCCCGCATGAAAGTGCTTTTTCCACATCTTCTCTTAGAGTTCCATAATAGTGGCCGTGGACTTTGGCACTCTCGAGAAATTTATCCTCTTTCAGGAGAGCAAGAAAGGCTTCTTCGGAAATAAAACGGTAATCTGTGCCGTCCTGCTCTCCTTCCCGGGGAGCTCTCGTTGTGCAGGAGATCGAAAACAGGATGTCCTGCAGCGTCTCGAAGACTTTTTTCCGCAATGTTCCTTTGCCGGCTCCGCTGGGTCCGGAAAGAACGAAAAGTTTACCCCTGTCCGAGCGATTCATCCTCAATGTCTTCCTCGAATCTGTTCACTATGGTTTCGGGTTGAATTGCCGAGAGAACGACATGGTTGCTGTCGGTAATCAAAATCGCCCTCGTCTTTCTGCCCTGGGTAGCATCAATGAGCCTGCCTTCTTCTTTAGCCTCTTCCTTAAGCCGCTTGATCGGGGCTGAGGTCGGATGAATTATCGCTACGATCCTCTCCCCTACTATCATATTGCCGAATCCAATATGAACCAGTTTTGCCGTCATTTCTCTCACTCCACGTTCTGAATCTGTTCCCGGATTTTTTCCAGGAGGGTTTTGGCCTCCACAACCAACCAACGGAGTTCGGCGTCTGTAATTTTAGAGCCCATTGTATTCACTTCACGGTTCATTTCCTGAATCAAAAAATCGAGCTTTCGTCCCTCGGAAGAAGGGCCTTCAATAATTGTCCGAAATTGTTTGCAGTGACTGCGGGACCGGACGAATTCTTCTGAGATATCCCATTTGTCCCCCATAAGAGCGAGTTCCTGGGCAACTCTTCCCTGGTCCGCCTCAGTCGTTGCTCCCTCGAGAAGAGTAGTGACCCGGTTGCGGAGTTCTTCGAAAAGCTCTCCTTTTTTTCGGTTCCAGTATTCTTCTATCGAACCGACAAGGGACTCAAAGGAGGAAAGATATTCGTCGACAGCTTTCCTCAGGTTCTCCCCTTCTTTTTGCCGCATCTCGGCGAGGCGTTTTACACTTGTTCCCACGATTTCTCCAATGGCATCCCTTACCTGGCTTTCAACCAAAGAGAGAACCGAGGGAGAATCCAGGACACCCGGAAGAGAGAGAAGTGAAGAAATTGCAGGTTTTTGCAGAGCCTCAAGTTTTTTCGAGAGAGAAAGCAGCTGGGTATAATAATTGCCGAGAACTTCCCCGTCTATTGTAAGCGCCCTGTAGCTGGGAGCCCAGTTTATTTCGGCGAAAAACCTTATTTTCCCTCTTCCAAGCCCTGAACGGATGATAGCTCCGATTTCAGACTCGAAAGAAGCCATCTCTCTCGGAAGCCGGATCGAGAGTTCCTGGTACCTGTGGTTTACTGATGAAATTTCCACTGTTAGAGTTCCCCACTGGAAAGCCATGCTTTCCCTTGTAAAGCCCGTCATGCTACGTAACATTAATCCCCATTCCCTTCTCTGGAAATCATCTCGTTTTTTTGAAGGAAGGCGTCGAGGGTTGAGAGCAGATCAGACATTCCGGTTCCGCAAAGAGCGCTGACCGAAACAGCTGCCTCCCCTTTTTCGCGGAACTTAAGTTCTGCCGTACGCTGTTCTTCCTCTCCGAGAAGATCGCATTTATTCAGCGCGAAAAAACGGGGAATTTCTCCTCCGCCTATTTCCTGGACCGTTTTTTCGACTACTTCTCTCACTTCCTGGAAATCCGGCGCTGCAACGTCCAGAACAAAAACAAGAAATGAGGACGAAACAATTTCTTCAAGCGTTGTCCTGAAAGCCGCAACAAGGCCAGGAGGAAGGTCCCTGATAAAACCTACAGTGTCTGAAAGCAAAATATCTCTTCCCGAGGGAAGGCTGACCTTTCTCATGAATGTATCCAGGGTTGAGAAAAGCCTGTTTTCAGCAACGAGTGAAAAATCCCTGCTCAAAGCCCTGAGAAGTGAGGACTTCCCGCTGTTAGTGTATCCAACCAGCGACACGACTGGGAGATTCATCTTTTTTCTCCGGTCGCGCTGGAGTGTTCTCTTTCGCTTCAGAACAGCGAGTTTCCTGGCGATGTCACGCACGCGGCGTTCAAGTTTTCTCCGGTGGCGTTCAAATTCTGTTTCTCCCGGGCCTCTGGTTCCGATTCCTCCGCCAAGCCTCGACATTTGTGCTCCAAGGCCTTTCAGATGGGGAATCTCATATTTGCACAGCGCCATTTCCACCTGCATTTTCGCTTCGGAAGAGTTCGCGCGGAGCTCAAATATTTTCATTATGACGAATGGGCGGTCCCAGACCTCAACACCTGAAATCTTCTGGAGGTTGCTTTTCTGTCCTGGAGACAGGGATTCGTTGCACACAAGAAGAGTTGCTCCGACAGTTTTGCAGAAAAGAGCTATTTCTTCGGCTTTCCCTTTCCCCAGAAGAAATGCGGGGTCCGGTCTTGCGCGACGCTGAATGACCGTGCCAGCAGAGTATATTCCCAAATTTCCAAGGAGGAGTTCGAGTTCCTCCAGGAGAACCGAAGAGGAAAAGGGCTGATCAGGTAGCTCGAGACCTGCAAGCACAGCCTTTCGTTCATGCATGTTCATCATAGAAGAGAGCGTGCGACCGGTTCAAGGGAAGCCAGTTCTTCCCCGAGTTTTCTGAGCAGAAGATCTCTTCCTTCCCTGCCGAGGTTTATGTAATCAGCTGTTTCAATAGTTTTGCCTACAACGACTGAAAGGTGCAGAGGCTTGACGAATTTGGCTCCGGGAGGCATGGCTTCAAAAGTCCCTGCGACAAAGGCTGGAACAACTGGAGCTCCTGATTTCATTGCAATCAGGGCGGCTCCGCCCTCAAGAGGCTGCAGCCGCCCGTCCAGTGATCTGCCCCCCTCAGGGAAGAGGAGAACATTCTCTCCGCCATCCAGCAATTTCATGAAAGTCCTCAGAGCGGCCCCAGCGCTTTGACTGTCCTGTTTCGAAACGGGAATGGCACCCAGGGCACGGACCATGCTCCCGAAAATAAAAGGTTCGAACAGCTCCGCCTTGGCCAGGAAACGAAGCCTTCCCGGGAAAATTGCTCCCATTATGACCGGGTCAAGGTTGCTGCAATGGTTTGCTATGACAATGCAATTCCGTTGAGGAAGGCACGAAATCCAGCGGATTGAGAGCCTGTTGTACACTTTGAGGGAGATATAAAAAGACCATTTTACAAAAAAATAGAAGACTTTATTGAACAGTGTCATGAGGGGTCTCCCTGCTCACAATATCTCTGATCATGGCAAGCACCTTTTCGGTAACCTCTTCTATGGTAAGTCCGTCTGTCAGCAGGACCAAAGCGTCATCAGCCTTTTTCAGAGGAGCTGTTTCGCGGCTGCTGTCTGCCCGGTCCCTTTCCCTTATCATTTCAAGAACGTCCTTGTAGTCTGCTTTTTCCTTTCGATCTCTTAGCTCAGTGAAACGCCGGCGTGCCCTTTCCTCGTCTGATGCGGTTAGAAAGATTTTTACATGTGCATGGGGAAACACAACTGTTCCCATATCCCGGCCGTCGGCGACGATCCCCTTCTTTTCCCCTTGTGCTCGCTGAAGGTCAAGAAGCCTGTTTCTCACCATCGGCAGAGCTGCGTAAGCGGACACAATGGAATCGATCCTGGGGGTTCGGATTTCGGTTCCGACATTTCTCCCCTCGAGAAAGATTTCTTTTCCGGTAATTTCCAGAGAAACTTCATTGAGAGCGAACAAAAGTCTGTCGCTTTCCAAAGGAGGAATTCCCCTTGAGTCCAGAAACAGGGCCAGAGCCCTGTACAGGGCACCGGTGTCAAGGTAAGGAATTCCGAGGGCCGATGCAACATGTTTCGCAATGGTACTTTTCCCGGCTCCTGCCGGGCCGTCGATGGCAACGATGAGCGGCTGCCTGTCCCTCATTGAAAGGCTTCCTCCATTTCAGACAACTCCGCTTCCGCCTGGGCAACGAAATCAACCAGTTCGGACATGAGGGATTCATAATCACTGATGCCGAGTCTTTCAAGGGATTCAGGGTAGAGGTAGCTCTGGAGACCGTCTGCACCCAGGCCGACACCGAGCATCAGGCACAGCGAATTAGCCAGGTGAACAACATCTACCAGATCCTGGTATTTGGGTTCCCTGAGAGAGTTTGGAGCATGGTGATACGCCACTGCGTACTTGAAAGGATCCGGAAGCCCCCATTTCTCCACAAGCATAGTCCCAACGGCGGCATGGTCAAAACCAAGAACCTGAACTTCTGCGTCAAGAAAGGGAATCTGCTGTTCCTCCACGAGCTTGACAATTATTCCGTATCCGAAGCGGACATAATCGTTCAGTACGACTTTTCCCACGTCATGGAGAAGACCGCCGACATAGGCTTCTTCGGGGAGAGCTTTCCTGGTTTTCTGGGAAATATGGCGTGCAGCGTAGGCTACTGTCAGGGAATGACGCCACAGCGCACCCCTGTCGAGAGCATATCCCGTGAGGGATTTATCCATCACCGAGTACACCGAAGCGGATAGAACAATGTTGCTTATATTCTTGTATCCCAGAAGGGCAATGGCTTCCGCAACGCTGGAAATATCCCTGGAAATACCGTATGCTGCGGAGTTGGCAAGTTTCAGGGTCCGGATTACGAGTCCTTCGTCCCGGGAAAGACTGGCAGCTACGTCCTGGGCGCTGCTGTCCGGGTCATTCAGCTTGCGCATCGTTTCAACGACGAACTGCGGAAAAGATTTGATTTCCTTTATTTTGTTGAGGATGCGTGTTTTGATGAGTTCCCGTGATCGCTCGTCAATTCCGTCCATCTTCCGCCCTCCTTGAATGACCTAAACGCTTCCTCCCGACCGGATTGCCTTCCAAAGCTCTCCGCGGGACATTTCCAGAAATTTCCCTGCAGGGAGTTCTTTCAGCTCCATTTTACCAATTCTTTTCCGAACTAGCACTTCCACTTCAAAACCCAAGCTTTGAGCCATACGGCGTACTTCTCGCTTGACTCCCTCTGTCAGAACCACGGAAACCCATCTCCCGGACGGTTCTTTATCCAGTATGCGAATGCTCGCAGGCTTTAGTACCCGTCCGTCAAGCTCTATTCCGGATATCCAGTCCCGGACTGCTTTCCTATTGATTTCCCTATCGAGCAGGGCATGGTATTCCCGAAGAATTTTCCGTGAGGGATGGAGTATCTCCTGGGCGAAACTCCCATCGTTTGTGAGTATGAGCAGTCCTTCGGAGTCCTTGTCGAGCCGTCCTACCGGAAAAAGACGGAATCTTCCGTACTGTGCCGGAAGAAGACCTGTTACCACCGGGTCGAAGGGGTCACTCACGGAACAGACCCATCCTGCAGGCTTGTTTAGAACGATATACACTTTTTCTTCAGGTTGGATCCTGACGCCGTCGACAGTTACATCACGAGTTTCCTCCACGCGGTACCCTGGAAGAAGAACTACCTTCCCGTCAATTTTCACTCTTCCGGCTGAAATGATTTCCTCAACTTTTCTCCTTGCCCCCAGACCGCACATCGCGAGAAACCGGTTGAGTCGAATATCTTCGTTCATGGCTGATCTTCCTCCTCTCCGCCTGTGTCATCATCTGCTGAAAGACCGGCTGCATCGTTTCCCGTTCTCTCATCCGAAGACGGAGCGAGTTCCTGCAGCTCTTCGAGCGTGGGAAGCTCTGAGATGGCCGAGAGGCCGAATGTCTCGAGAAAAAGGTCCGTTGTCCTGTACAGCAGCGGAGAACCAGTGCCTTTTTTTCTGCCTGCAATCCGTATCATTCCATGGGAAAGGAGCGTTTCTATCACCCGTTCACACCTGACACCCCGTATATCCTCCACTTCGCTCCGGGTCACCGGCTGGTTGTAGGCGATCACTGCCAGAGATTCTACAGCAGCCCTGCTTAGCCGGATTTTCTGTGTCTGAGAGGTGTCACGGAAAAGGGAAACCACATCGGCAACATCTTCAGCTGTTACCATTCGCCATCCGCCTGCTGCCTCCTGAAGCAGAACTCCTGAGTGTGAGTCTTCCAGGAAGGCTCCGAGCCTTTTTATTTCTCCTGAGGTAACTGAAAAAGGAAGGGAAAGCAAATCCGCCAGTTCGACGACAGAAACAGGAGAGCCTGCGACGAACAGGATTGCCTGAATTTTCCTGCCTGCTTCAGAAATGCCTTCAGACCTTGTATATGAACACATCTCTGAATAGTTCCTCCTGAACAATACGGACTCTCCCCATTCTGCTCATTTCAAGCAGGGAAAGGAGCGTCACGACAAAAACTGCTACGCTCCTGCCGTTTCCGAGCAAGTCCGAAAAAGAAACAGCCTTCAACTGACTGAGTATTCCCATTATCTCGGAAATTTTCATTTCGATCTGCTCTTCATCAGGAAGGGGAACGGGCATCCCCTCCCATTCATTTTCTCCGTCAATCCACGATGCTTTTCCGGAAGACCCGGAGGATTTCCTTTCTTCAAGCAGATCCCACCAGAGACTGCACAGGCCGTACAGGTCGCCCAGATCCCACGATTGTCCCTCTTCTACGGACATACACCGCGTAAAGGCAAGATCCTGCCGCTCTTTTCTGTTCCACAGCAACAGGGCAGCCTTTCGATAGGGCCTGTAGCGGGAAAGTTTTTCCTCAACTCCTTCAGTATCGAAGTACTCTTCCCCAGGAGAAGCAGCATCTTCTCTTCCCCCCTCTGATCTTCCGGGGAGCAGAGAACGAATCTTGTTGAGCACCAGAGAAGCCGCCATTGTTAAAAATTCGGAAACAACTGCAACCGAAACTCTTCTCGTATTTGCCAGGAAGGCCCCGTAAATTTTGACTACCTGTCCTACGGAAATGTCTGCAGCTACGAGCTGCCGGTTTTCAACCAGATAGCACAAAAGATCAAAGGGACCGGAAAAACCGATAATATCAGCCTGGAATGCGCTCAGGTCGTGGTTTTCTCCAACCAAATCAACCTACCCTCTCTGGACGAATCCTATGGCTGATACAACCTCGTCCATGGTTTTTTGAGCAACTTCCCTTGCTTTTACCGCACCCTCTCTTAATATATCTTTGAGAAGGCCGGGGGTTTTTTCATAATAAGCTCTTTTCTCTCTGATAGGGTCCATCACCCTTTCCACATGGACTTTCAGTTTTTTCTTGCAGTCAACACAGCCGATGCCTGCCGTCCTGCACCCCTCGGCGATTTCCTGCTTCTCGGCGTCATTATCGTTGAAGACTTTATGAATATCCCATACAGGGCATTTTTCCGGATCGCCGGGGTCGGTGCGTTTCTCCCTTGCGGGGTCGGTCACCATGGTCCGCAGCTTGTTCCAGACATCCTCCGGGCGGTCAGCGAGATTTATTGAATTACCGTATGATTTGCTCATCTTTTTGCCGTCCGTTCCGGGAACCTTCGGTGTTGGTGTCAGCATAATCTGCGGTTCTATAAGAACCTCGCCGAAAAATCCGTTGAACCGTCTAACCATTTCTCTTGCAATCTCAAGGTGGGCGCTCTGGTCTTCACCCACCGGAACGATTCCGGCCTTGTACAGCAGAATGTCGGCTGCCATAAGGACGGGATATCCAAGGAATGCGTAGTTGCTGAGATCCTTGTTCTGGATATTGAGAATCTGCTCCTTGTACGTTGGACACCTCTGAAGCCAGCCAAGAGGCGTGATCATGGAAAGGGCAAGGTGCAATTCAGCATGCTGTGGTACGTGTGACTGGACAAAAATTACGCACTTTTCAGGGTCAAGACCTGAAGAAAGCCAGTCAAGAAGCACTTCAATGCAGTTCGATTCTATCTTGGAACTGTCAGCATAATCCGACATAAGAGCGTGCCAATCCACTATGCTGTAAAAACAATCATATCCTTCCTGGAGTTTAACCCAGTTTGTCAGCGCTCCTGCAAGATGCCCAAGATGGAGCTGCCCTGTCGGCCTCATTCCGCTAAAAACGCGCTGGTTCATTTTTTACCACCTCGAATGGGAAATGTAGAAAAAAACCGTCAAAAAACTTCTGTATCATATCATTTGAACCCCATTCGTCATAGGCTCGAGGGGATCAGTCAAAGAAGAGGGGGGCACGAGAATGCTTCCTGAAAATGGAGGGCTCGATCCCCGATGCGCCGGAAACAACGAGAGCAAGAGCTTCGAGAGAAAAGGACTCCACCTCGCCGTGATCTGCAGTGAAAAGGCACAACCCGCTTCGCAAAGCTTCAAGTCGCTCATGGTACTTCACGTCGGAAGTGAAAAAAGCGTCAGCCCCGGAATCTTTTGCTTCGGTCCAAAAACTGCCGCCGGACCCTCCGCACAGGGCGAGCTTCCTTATGGGGCGGAGAGGATCACCGAAAAAATCAACACGAGAGAGTTTTAGTGCGGAGCGAATACTTTTCCCAAGTTCCTGCCCTTTGGGAGCTGAAGGAAGGGTTCCTACGGCTCCGAGTCCCCACGACTCAGAGCATGAGGGAACAAGAGGCTGGACGGATTCGAGCCCCAACCCGGAGGCGATGGCTGCGTTGACTCCTTTTGGGCTGGAGTCCCAGTTCGTGTGCATGGAGATTACGGAAATGTTATGTTTCAGGGCAAAAGCAATGGTTTCCCCTATGCCGGAGGAAACATCAATCCTTTTCAGCGGGGAAAAAATAAGGGGATGATGACTTACAAGAACTGAACATTCTTTTCCGGCAGTGAACTCAAGGGCTTGAATATCCGGATCGAGGCAAATTGCGATACCCTTTACAGGAGCCTCAGGATCCCCGGCAATGAGCCCCGAGTTGTCCCACTCCTCCGCCCAGCTGAAGGGGACAACGCTGTCGATGGTATTGAGTAGTTCTTTAACCAACATCCGGCACTCCTCCTCCCAAATAAAAAAACCGTTTCCCCGGAAGGAAACGGCGATTTTCGTGGTGGGCCTACCTGGACTCGAACCAGGAACCTTCCGGTTATGAGCCGGTGGCTCTAACCACTTGAGCTATAGGCCCGGAAAGAAGCGTTGCCAATTATACGCCCCTGCACAGAAAAAAAGCAAGGAGCATCCTCTATTTCTAAAAAATCCGCCGATTTACTCCTCTATAACTATGCAACCCACAGGGCAGCTTTCGGCAGCTTCCTGAGCGCAATCGCCGCCTTCGGGGCGAATAACCTTTGAAACCCCGGCGTCTTCATCCATTGAAAAAACCTCGGGGCACACCTGAGCGCAGACACCACAACCAATGCATTCTTCCTGATTAATTGATACACGCATGAAAGATGTGGTCACCTCCTTCCGTCAGAGGGATTGTATATCAGTGTGGGGCCGTCGTCAAACCCGGGCTATTTGAACCGGAAGTCTCACTCCCACAGGGCCACTTTCGGCTGCCTCTTTTCAACTCCGTCAAGCCTTAGAAGGGCTTTATAGGAAGTAACGGCTTTTGCTTCCGGGTCTGAAGAAACCATGAAAATTCCTGTTCCGGCAACCTCTGCACCGAATTCTTTTGCCACGAGGAGCATCCCGGCTGCAGTGCTTCCCCCCCGCATAAAGTCGTCGACGATGAGAACCCGCTTCCCTTTGCTTAGCTGTTTGGTTCCCATGTACATGGCCTTAACATCCCCGTTTTTCGTGGGGTAATGAACAGTAACCGCTGAGCCGTCGCTCGCCCTGTTCCGAAAACGGCAGACGGCAAGCGGAATCCCCATGGCATGGGCTGTAAAAATAGCCAGCGGTATTCCCTTGACTTCGGAAGTCATAACGACATCCGGTCGTGCCTCGCTGAAAAGGGATGCCATTGCGTAGCCAAGGCGAAGCGCGTAATGGGGATTAAAGAGAATATCACTGTAATAGACCAGCCCTCCCGGAAGAAAACGGTCCTCACAGTTGAGGATTTCCATAATCTCCTTCAGGAGGGAATCCTTTACTGCTGCCGCCATCCTTGGGACGAAAGAGGCCCCACCTGTTCTTCCCCTGTCGACACTGATGCCTCCCATCCCTTCTCTGGACAGGGCTTCATCGATTATCGCCACGTCATCGCTGATAACTGTCTTTGAAACGAGGAAATCCTCGGCAAGAGATGTGAGAGAGAGCTGTTTCGAGGGACATGTCAAAAATCTGGCTGCAGTACGGATGAGTCTTTCTGTTCTTTGTCCTTTCACTTCGTCATCACTCCAAACACAAAATTTTCCTGATCCAGTCATATTTCATCATTTCCCTGAAAAAAACCCCGAGACCGCTTTTGTCGTAAAAAAGCCCGAAACAGGCGCTTCCGCTTCCCGTCACTCCCCACCCAGAAGCCCCGTATGTCTCAAAGGCATCGAAAAGAACGGAATACTCCGGGTGCATTTCCTGAAGAATCGGCAGAAAATCATTCGGCAAAAGTCCAGTTTTCTTCTGTACCCGTAACACCTCTAGAATACTCTCGATTTCTGCCTCCGCCTCCCGGGTGTTCAGGGGGAATTTACCTCCGCATTTCTCATTGAGAAGCGAAAAAGCCCGTTTTGTAGACATGTTCCAGTAAGGAACCGCAACAAGAACTGCCGGAACTTCCGGAGGGAAAGCAAGGGGTTCCGTTATTTCTCCCCTTCCGCTGATCCTGGCCCACCTTTCTCCATGAAAAAGAAAAGGAACATCGGACCCGAAAACCTCAGGTCCCGGAAAGTTCTTGCCGCTGAAGCGATGCAGCCAGGACAAAAAAGCCGCTGCATTTCCGCTGCCCCCGCCTAGTCCGCTTCCAGGTGGAATGGCCTTCACAAGACGGATATGAAGAGGAGGAATATTCAAAAGTTCCCGCGAACGGCAGATTACTTCCTCCAGAATATTTCTCCCGTAAACGGCTTCTCCCGAGACGGACAGCGTATCCTTGACATTATGATCATATTCAGGCGTAATTGTCAATAATTCCACTGATGGAAGGCGAAAAAAAACCGATCTGAGTTCGTGGTACCCGTCAGGCCGTATGCCTGTAACACGCAGAGAAATATTGATTTTGGCGGCCGAAGGTAACAGAAAAGACATGAAGACCTCCTCGTTAACGGGAATGCAAAAAAGATGCCCCGGCACTCTCCGGTGTCGGGGCGGCTTTTTTTTTGAACGTTCTAAAGGGATCAGTTCCTGTTTCCGGAAAGAAGCTCCAGCTCGACCTCACGAGTCAGAAGCTCCGCATAGCTGAAGGAGACCTTGCTATCCTGAGATTCGACGTAGAGGGTAAAGAGGTTCGGATAGGTTTCCAGTATGACTCCCTGGCGTTCTTCAACTTTACGGCGCCCCTTGGCTGTCCGGTATCGGACTTTCAATCCCTTGTACAGCGCGACTTGTTCCCGGATCGAAGTAATTGTTGCCATTAGGGTCACTCCCAGCGTTGCAAATATTGCATGAATCTTATCATAAAAAAGAAAAAATATCAAATGTCAGGGAACACAACCCTGTCCTGTGTCACGGATCCACGACCTCAGGAACCG
>CAZJAR010000044.1:0-18939 GCA_964543785.1 uncultured Synergistaceae bacterium
CTTCATCGCTGTAGTCCGGGGCGACAAACTCGTCGAAAACCTTCTTCACCAGGGCGCAGATCCTTGTTTCCTCTCCCTTTCTCATAAACCTGTAGGCCGTGACCATGGCTATTCCCCCGATCCGAGGCTCACTTTCCTTCTTCTGCAACCAGGGGCTCGTACACATCCCTGTCCCTGTCGGAGAAGCAGCAGAAGACGACTTTTTCAATGCCGGGATATTTTTGCAGTTCCTCCCGCACTGTGGACACGGCGATCTTCGCTGCCTGTTCAACCGGGTAGCCATAGACCCCGGTACTGATGGATGGAAAGGCGATGGACCTCGCCCCTGCCCCTGACGCCAGCTCCAGGGAGCGCCTGTAGCACGACTCGAGAAGTTCCGCCTCGCCCCGGCCGCCTCCGTGCCACACGGGGCCCACGGTGTGGATGACGTACTTCGCCGGGAGCCGGCAGCCTTTCGTGATTTTGGCGTCGCCGGTGGCGCAGCCGCCGAGTTTTCTGCATTCATTCAGCAGATCCGGCCCCGCGGCACGGTGTATTGCCCCGTCCACTCCCCCGCCGCCGAGCAGGGAATTGTTGGCGGCGTTGACGACGGCGTCAACCTGAAGGGTCGTTATATCCGCTTTTACAGCTGACAGCATTTCCATCACCCTCCAAAAAAGATTGAACGTTCTCCGCCGCTCTTACTCCGGAGCGGCGGTACTTTCCTCCCGCGCCAAGGGAAAGACGATGTCGATCCGGCAGCCCCGTCCGGGAGAGGATTCAAGTTTCATGGTGCCGCCGAGCAGGCGGACCCGCTCGTTCATGTTGGCAAGGCCCCTGTGCCCCGTGGTGCGGAGCAGTTCGTACTCCGTGCCGGAAATCCTGCCCGTGTCGAATCCCTCCCCATCGTCTTCCATAGTGAAATGGACGGCATGTCCTTCTTTTTTCAGCGCCGCCCTGACGGACCTGGCCCTGCCGTGGCGCACCGAGTTTGATACCGCCTCCTGGAAGATGCGGACCAGGGCCAGGCTGCTTTCTTCGGAAAGAACGTCAAGATCCTCGTCCACATCCACATCGATCACCAGGCCCTCGTAGGCGCGGGAAAGCCTGTCGGCGTTCTCCTGCATGGCGCTGGCGAGACCGAGCCGGATCCACGACGGGGAAAGTTCGTCGCAGTAATCCCTGATCTCTCTCGCCGCCGTCTGGACGACGTCCTCGGCGGTGTCAAGATGGCGTCGGAGTTCCCCGGTCTCCGGGGGAAGGGCTTCCTTCGCGAGCTGGATTCGCTTGATGGCCGCCACGGACGACTGGAGGGGCCCGTCGTGGAGTTCCCTGGCCAGGTGTTTCCGGGTTTCCTCCTCGATCTTCACCAGGTCGGTCACGTACTGCCGCTTCAGCTCCTCCTTCGCGAAGGCCTCCTCCGCAAGGGTCCCTATGGCGCCCGACAGTGACTCGAGCTCGTACAGGGGACCGCCGTACAGTACCGGGGGATGGTCTTTCCCCCACCGCATCCCCCGGATACGTTCCGCTATCCTCCGGAGCGGCACGGCCAGATACCTCCAGAGGAGGATCATTCCCAGAAAAATTGCGGCGGAAGTGGCCATGGCGGTGAGGATCCAGAATCTCCAGATGCCGGTCAGGGGAGCGAGCAGGACGGTCCTCGAGACCGCCGCGAGAATGAAGCTGCCGCGGTCTTCATCTCCCTCCAGCTCCCTCAGCACCACGTAGTAGTCGTTCCCCTGCTCATCCCGAACTTTCCTGGGCTCTTCGCCCGGAACGGCGTCCTTCCAAAGGAAGAGCAGCTTCTCCGCCCCATGGGAACCGGCGATGACCCGCCCATCCCGGCCGAGGATCAGCACGCCTCCCGCGTCGCCGCCTTTCAGGGCGGGATCCATGGACAACATGCGGAACCGGGCCTGGCCGGGCGGACGCTGCCTCTGCATCTGTCCTCTCCCGGAGAAGGAAATCCCCGTCGAGAAGGTGTCGGCGAGGTCGAGGACGTAGGAGCGCATCATGGAGTCCATGGCCTCCTCCTGGGCACGGAAGGCGTACAGAGAAAAAAGGAACCCTGCCGCGGTGAGGAGAGTGACGAGAATCATGAGCGCAAGAAGAAGATGCTTTCTCATGGCGTCCCCCTTTCTCCATCCAGGAACCGGAGTTCGTCCAGCAGCACGATTCCCTTCTTCAGCGCCAGCAGGATGGCTTCCGTTTTGTTCCGGGCGCCGAGCTTTCCGTAAATGGACGTCAGGTGGGCAGCCACCGTCCGCTCGGTGATGGAGAGGAGGGACGCCACTTCGGAAGCGGGCATCCCCTGCCCGGCAAGGATGAGCACCTCCCTCTCCCTCGGGGAAAGTTCTTCCCCCGGCTCGTCGGCTCCGGTGAGTGACACGGAGGGGTCGAGGTAGAAGACTCCCCGGGCCGTGTCGAAGACTGCCTTCCGCAGTTCCTCCAGGGGGGCTGATTTGAGGATGAAACCCTTCGCCCCTGCCCGGAGAGAGGCCATGACATACTGGTGGGCGCTGTAGGCGGTGAGCATCAGCACGTTGGTCTTCAGGCCGTTTTTCCGTATCCTGGCTGTGATGTCGATGCCGCCGGCGCCCGGCATCTCGATGTCCAGCAGGGCCAGGTCCGGCCGAAGCTCCAGGATGGACTGCCAGGCGGACTCCCCGTCGGAGGCGAGAGCCGCCAGCTCCACCCCCTCCTCCTTCTCCAGCCAGGAGGCGAGTCCCGACCGCGTGAGGGGGTGATCATCGGCGAGCAGTATCCGGATCATGTATCTTCCTCCTTCCCGATAGCTCTTTTCCTGTCCGGGAAAGCGTTCCCATGGGCCGATTGTAGCATGACGGACCGGACCGGAATTGTCATTTCTTACAATTGGGAAACCGGCAGATCCGACCATGCGTCCTTCCGCCGGGAAGAGTATCCTTTTCCCATCACAAGCTGAAAGGCGGGATTTGAGATGAAAACAATGAACGGAACGATAGCGGCGGTTGTGTGTGCCGCAGTGCTTCTTACGGCGGGCAGCGCCCTTGCCTGGGGAGGACGGGGCGGCAAGGCCACGGGCGGGCAGCAGGGCATGATGAACCAGCAGAACGCCCAGACCCAGTTCCAGCCGGGACAGGGAAGAATGAACCCCGGGACCAATCCCCGGATGGCAGGCCCCATGGCGAACCGGCAGATGATGGGCCGCAGGGGGAATTTCGGAAACAGCGGCCCCGCAGCCAACCGGCAGATGATGGGCCGCAGGGGGAATTTCAGAAACAGCGGCCCTGCAGGAAACCAGCAGATGATGGGCCGCAGGGGGAACGCCGGAAACAGCGGCCGCATGGGCATGTGGGCTTCGGTGGAAATTCCCCAGGAGATCCGGGACAAGCAGACCGAAATGTCGAAGCTCTCTCTCGAGATGCGAAACGAAATGGGCAAAAAGCCCATCGACCGCACCAAGATCGATGAGCTGTACAAGAAGCGGGTGGAGCTCCGGAACGAACTATCCGGCTGGAGGATGCAGCAGCGCCTGGACATGATCGAAAAACTGCAGAAGTAGCAGGAACAGACGGACAACATCAGCATCACTGCGGGGGAGCCTTGGAATTTCCGGCTCCCCCGCAGTCTGTTTATTGAATCATAAAAGTTTTTTTCCCCCGGAGAAAGCCTCCTCCACCCGGAGCGCCACCGCGGCATGCCCGGGATGCCTGGCAGGATTCCATTTTTTCATATCCTCAAAAACAGGACCTTCAGTCAGATATTCAAGTGTGCCCTTTACCTGGTATGATGTGCCCTCCGCCGTGATGAAGAGGAGGGATCCCTTGCTGCCCGAGAGGATGTTCTTCCTCGTCTTGTTGAAATAATTGTCCGCCACCACCAGGGTTTCCTCGTCGAACCTGCTCACGCAGGTGGCGTAAATGGCGTTGGGGACACCCGCTCCATCCACGGTGGTCAGCACGACCGCGCCGTTCCTCTCATCCCACCCTTTACTTGCTGCTTCCGGCAGTTTTGACATGGTTCCTCCTTTTCATCAGAAAAAATAAACGCTCCGGTTTTTCCGCCGGCGCGGAAAATGCCTCCCTGGCATCCGGAATGCCCGTCGGGGACCCGGATGGAATTTTCCGCAGACCTCCGTCGACCGTTCCTCCAGAATACCCTACTCCTGTCTGCCTCGGCACGCAAGCGTTTCCGCAGAAAAACACCTCCGCCGGACAGAACCGATTCTGAATCCCCCATCCGGGGAACAGGCCATTCATCCGGAAACACCTGCGGGTGACTGATGGACAGGATTATGTAATTGTATGCTTTTTTTCCGTGAACAATATGACGAAAAGTAGCGGATGAAGGGGGCATGAATTATAATTGGAGAACTATTTTTCTCTATTTTCCTGATCCATTTGGATCAGGCATCCTGTTACTTCATGATCAGGAAGGAGGAGCGAACAATGAATCTGATCGCCTCTTCGTTCATTTCCCCTGTTCATCAACCAAGGAACGGCGCAGAATGAATTCTGGGAAACATCTGTCCATAAAAAACACACTGCTTCTTGTCTTCATCGCTCTTTCCCTGACAACCGGGGGGATTATCGCCTTCATCTCCTTTTCCAGGGGCTTTCAAGCGGCACGGGATGCTGTGAACACCATGAACCGGGACATGAACACCATAACAGCCCAGAGGGTACGGGAATTTCTCGCCGTCCCCGCCGGGGTCGCAGCGGCATGCAGCGCGGTGATAGGGAATGGACTCGTTTCCATGGAAAAAGCCGAAGAACGGGAACTTTTTTTCCGGGGTATCCTGGAGACCTATTCCGGAACGATCTCCGGCGTATTCTACGAGATGCCCCAGGGAGAACGCTACGGTGTCAGGAAAAATGCCGGAGGCGGCCTGGAGTTTCTCCGCCCCGACGGAAAGGACGGCGGATCCTCCTGGTATTCCCCGGAGTCCGGCCGCCCTGTCGCCCTCCTTGGAAGCGACAGCAGAAAAGAATCCCCCTGGTTCAGAGAGGTACTGGGAGAAGGAAAGCCCGCCTTTTCCACATTCTGCGGAAACCCCGCCCTGACCGACCCTGCTGTCTCGGCAGTCTCTCCTGTCTACGGCGCCGGCGGAAAACCCCTTGGCGTCATCGGAACCCGGATTCCTTTTTCATCCCTGGATGCTGAGATTAAGCATGCGGTTCAGTATGAAGGGGCCTTTGCCGCGGTTTTTGATAAAAAGAACATGACCCTTCTTGCCTCCTCTCTCGGCAGGAAGGACAGGGACACGCCCGAAAAAAGGGACAGGAAAGAATTTTCCGCTGTCCCTGCACCAGGTGAGGATATCGGGGAGATGCTGACGGACAGCTGGAGCCGCTACCAGGCCACCGGCGAAAACTCCTTTGTCACGGAGACACCCGGTGGAAGCTATTTCCTGTTTTTTTCTGAATACATCAAGGAAGGGCTGGAAATGGTCATTCTCACCGCTTTGCCGGAGAACCTTCTCGCCGGTCCCATAAAAAGAAGCGCCCGTTTCTCCGGCCTTCTTATGCTTCTGTCCCAGGTGTTTTCCGTCACCGTCTACATGATGGCTGCGAAAAAGCTGCTCACCCCAGTGACAATGCTGGTTCGGGCCGCGGAGGAATTCGCCGGCGGAAAGCTTTTGGCCCGGGCCCCGGTGGTCAGGGACGACGAGATCGGGCTCATCGCCAGGTCGTTCAACAGCATGGCCGATACCGTCTCCAACCTCTTCATCAATCTTGAAAGAATCGTTGAAGAAAGGACTGGCCAGCTTCAGAAGACCAACCGGGAACTGGAGGAACAGACCCGGGCCGCCAGCGAGAACAGGAACAAGCTCAAGCTGCTTCTCGATTCCACAGGCGAGGCAGTCTTCGGCATCGACCTCCAGGGAAACTGCACCTTCTGCAACAGGAGTTTCCTGCATATCATGGGCTACTCGAGCTCCAGCGACCTGAAAGGCAGCAATATGCATTCCCTGATCCATTATTCCGAGACCGACGGTTCCCCCATCGATTCTTCCGAGTGCAGGATATGCCTGTCTCTTCTGACAGGAGAGGAAATCCATGCCGACAACGAGGTCTTCCGGCGGTCCGACGGTTCTGCCCTGGAGGTGGAGTATCATTCGTACCCCCAGTTCGTGGACGGAGAAATAGTGGGGGCGGTGGTCACGTTCACCGATAACTCGGAAAAACGGAAAAGCCAGGAGAAAATCAGCTATCTCAGCACCCACGACGCCCTTACGGGGCTGCACAACAGGGGCTTCTTCGAGAAAGAGCTCCTGGCGGCCGACAGGGAGGACAACCTTCCCTTAACGGTCATCTTCGGCGACATCAACGGCCTGAAGCTGACAAACGACGTTTTCGGCCACTCGGCTGGAGACGAACTGCTGAAGGCGGCCGCGGACATGCTGAAGAAATCATGCCGGGGAAAGGACGTCGTGGCACGGCTTGGCGGGGACGAATTCGCGGTGATCATGACCAAAACGGCAGCCGAGGATGCCGAGCGGATCATCCGGAGAATCAGGAACGATTTCGCCAAGGAAAGGATTATCGCCATTCGGGGCAGCATTTCCATGGGGTACGGGACAAAAACCTCAGCGGAGCAGGACATCACAGAAATAGGGCGGAATGCGGAAGAGGCCATGTACAGGGAAAAAACTCTGAACAGGAAGGACATCGACAGGGACATGGCGAACACCATCATGGAGACCCTCCACGAGAAAAGCCCCCGGGAAAAATCCCATTCCCGGTCCATGGCCGACCTCTGCGGCATGATAGGTGATTCCCTCGGAATGTCCGAAGCGGATGCCGGGAAGCTCAAAGCCGCCGGATATCTGCACGACATCGGGAAGGTGGTGCTCGACCAGGACGCTCTCAACAGGAAGGACGGGATGATCGAGGAAGAGGATGAGAAAAAGGAGATGCTTCTTCATCCGGCCGCCGGCTTCAGGATTCTCAATCTCTTCGACGCGACCATGGAATATGCTGACTGGATTTTATGCCACCATGAAAATTGGGACGGTTCCGGCTTCCCCAAAGGTATCGGGAGAGGGGACATTCCTCTTCAGGCCAGAATCCTGCGGGCTGCTGAAGTCTGGGAAAGGCTGCGGCTGCAATTCCTGGGCAGTCCCGGCTGGGAGGGCCATGCGGTGCGGGAACTCCGGAGACAGGCGGGAACCGTTCTGGATCCAAAGGTTGTCGAAGCCTTCGTCTCCGTTTTCTCCGGAGCGGAGACCCTGCGGTAGATCACAGATCCGGGGTGACAGTTCACGCCTCGTCCCTTTGCCCATATATCCTTTTCATGTCGGGAAGTTCCGTGCAGAAATAATGAACCCAGATGTATGCATGGTTGAAAGCCGCTGCGCACAAAGCGGCTGCGGAACCGAACCACAGCGCGGCAGACCAGAGAAGGAGAAATCCCCAGGTGTACATGCCGTTCCGGGTGAACCGGAAGATTCCCTTCCGGATGAGAGGCGAATCACGGTAGGATTCAAAGAAATGATCCCCTCCGAGAGCCCTGCGGAAGGTAAAATACCTGGCGACGGAATAGACAAGATAGAGAGAAGGCACCAGGGCGGCCAAGGCGAGAATGTGAAGGAGCGCAGGATCGACGGGGAGAGTATCCCTGTTTGAAACAGCAAGGATGAAGACGACGGCGGCCCGAAAAATCCCTATCACGGCAAACCCGGCGGCGTAGAGGGGAAACCCGCGGACTCCGAGGAGCCTGGTTATGAGTTTCAGGTGCAGCTCAACACGCCAGAAGAACCATACATAGACCTGGTGCACCGCGGCGAGCCCCGCGGCAGTCCAAAGCCATGCAGGGGAAGTGACCCCCCACAGCGACCCTGCCCGCACTTTTTCCATTCCGCTCACCCATGCGAGGAGAAGAAAAAGAAGAAGAAGACTTCCCCAGTGAAGCAGCTGATTTTCAAATATCGGCCTTATTTCTTCCCTGAAGCGTCCCGCTCTTTTCCCTGTCCCCGCCGGACCCTCACCATTTCTTCGTCC
Source organism: uncultured Synergistaceae bacterium (assembly GCA_964543785.1). Classification (GTDB taxonomy): domain Bacteria; phylum Synergistota; class Synergistia; order Synergistales; family Aminobacteriaceae; genus Aminivibrio. Next base: position 7,965 of record CAZJAR010000044.1, read on the forward strand.
CGTTTCGCTACCGCAGTTTCGCCAGCTCAAGGAGCGCCTCCCTCATCTGCAGAAAACCCATCAGAAATTCGAAGGCCACGCGCCACAGAATTTCCATGGCCACGAACAAAAGGGCAAGGAAAGAGAAGAACTTTCCCCTGCCTTCCCTGCCGGGAGCACGCTCCAATACCGGTTCATCTGCCCCGGAAATCCCCCGCCCCTTCCCCGGAAGAGCCGCTGTCCTCTTCGCAGCAAACCAGGCCGCTGCAGGTATTGCGGCTGCACCGGCAAAGTAGCACAGGATCAGAACGCCCGGGCTGATAAAGCACCTGAAGGATAAAAAATCGGAAATGACCTGCACGGATTCCCCCGCTCCCTTCCATGATCCCTGTCTTTTTGATACCCTACTCCACACTCCGGCAAGGTGCAAGAGTCCTGCAGAGCCGGAGAGAAAAAAAGACAGGTCACGGACAAAAAGGTGGGCGGGATGTAGTATTATCTCTTCCGGGGAATCAATCAACGGGACGGTGCATATACCGGGCCGAAGGCCGGCACGTTTTCCTGTCGTGAATGAGGGCGTGCATTCCCGCTGCATCCCTCCAGTTTCCATCATTCCGAAGAATCCGGGAGAGACAATGAACGGAAAAACCATCTCCATAAAAAACCTCGTCGTCATTCTTTTCATCACTCTCACGGTATCATCAAGCGGAATCGTCGGGTACTCCATTTTTTCAGGGTGGCTTTCTTCCATCAGGGAAACCGCCGATCAGCTCGCGGATGGACTGAATGGGAGAATACTCGGAGAAATAGAAGAGCACCTGAATATCCCGGCACATATCGTCAATGTCTACAAAGACCAGATCGAAAAAGGGGCCATCGATCTGCGGGACGAGGCACAGAGGGAGAAATTCTTTGCGTCCGTTCTCATGACCCACAGCGACGGACTGTACAGTTTCAGCTTCGGCTCTGAAGAAGGAGAATATTACGGCGCCCGCAGGAACTCCGGCAACGGGATCGAGATCATGAGGAACACCCCGTCTACCGGAGGCGTTTCATGGTATTACTCCCTGGACGAGGATTTCACGGCCGGAGAGCTCGTCTTGAAGGCCGGCAGATTCGACCCGAGAGACAGGGACTGGTACAGAGCCGCCAAAGAACTGGGACGGACTGTTTTTTCGCCGGTCTACAAGCATTTCGTCATGCCGGACCTGACCGTTTCGGCCGCCGCACCGGTTCTGGGAAGTGACGGCAGGATTATTGGCGTGCTGGGAGCCCACATCACCCTGTCAAAAATCAACGCGTCCCTGGAGGAAATTGCCGGCGGAAAAGGCGGATTCGCGGCCATCGTGGAAAAGGACACAGGAACTCTGATCGGGAATTCTCTCGGTCAGCCAAATTTTGAACATCTCCCGGACGGCACCTTCAGAAGGCTCTCCCTGACCGGGGGGAAAAATCGTATAGTGCAGCAGGCAGCTGAAATGTACGGGGCCGGCGAAAAGGCTGCCGTGAGAGTGAGCGATGAGGAAGACACTTACCTCGTCTATGTTCATGAATTCCACCGGGAAGGAATAAACTGGCTCGTTCTTTCCGCCCTTCCCGAAAAGCTTTTCACGGCGGGACTCTTTCACAACATGGCGTCAGCTCTGGTGCTGGCCTTCCTCGCAATCCTCATGGCGGCAGTGATCTGCGCGAACATTTCCGCCCGCCTTATGAGGCCTCTGGAAGATCTTGTCCTGACCGCTGAAAGCCTCTCGCAGGGTGACCTCTCCCGGAGGGCGGAGGTGCGGAGAAACGATGAAATAGGACGGGTCGCACGGGCAGTCAACAGGATGTCCGAAAGGCTGCAGGCTCTCATTGCCTCTCTTGAAGAAAAGGTGAAGGAGAGAACGGCCGAGCTTGAGGAACGAAACAGGGAGCTTGATCACAGCAGGGACAGCCTTCAGCTGATCCTGGATTCCGCCGCTGAAGGAATTTTCGGGATCGACAAAGACGGAAACTGCACCTTCGCAAACGCCAGCTGCCTGAAAATGCTGGGGTACACCAGCCAGGAAGAGCTTTCCGGGAAAAACATGCACTTCATGACCCATTACGCCTTCAGAGACGGCAGGTCCATGGACGCCGCGGAATGCAAAATCCTCAGCGCATTCAAAACCGGGAGAGGCATACAGGTGGACGATGAGGTTTTCTGGAAATCCGACGGCATGAGACTGGAAGCAGCCTATTCGTCATATCCCCAGTTCAGGAACGGAGAGCTTGTCGGAGCAGTGGTAACCTTTACCGATAATTCGGAACGAAGAAAAAACGAGGCACGCATCAATTTCCTGACCTATCATGACAGCCTCACCGGACTGTACAACAGGGCGTACTTCGAAGAGGAACTGAAGAAGCTGGACAGGGAGGAAAACTTCCCCCTCACGATTATCTTCGGAGACGTCAACGGGCTGAAGCTGACGAACGACATCTTCGGACACGCAGCAGGTGACGAACTGCTGCAAAAGTCCGCGGAAGCGCTGAAAAAGAGCTGCAGGGAGGGTGACATCCTCGCCAGGGTGGGAGGAGATGAATTCACCCTTATCCTCCCCCGCACTCAGCCTGAAGACGGGCAGAAATGCATCGGCAGGATCAAGGAGGAATTCTCAAAACTTCGCGTCAAAGCCATCAGACCGAGCATAGCCATGGGTCTTTCCTCGAAGACCTCCCCCGGGGACTCGGTCCAGGAAACACTGAAGCAGGCTGAAGAAGCCATGTACAAGGAAAAGAGCCTGAACCGGAAGGCAGCCGGTATCGGAATGATCGATACGATCATGGAAACCCTTCATGAAAAAAAACCGCTGGAAAAAAGGCATTCAGAGAGGATGAGCGAAATATGCCGGGATATAGGGCATGCTCTGAAGATGCCTGAAACGGAAATCCGAAAGCTGAAAGACGCCGGGTTTCTTCACGACATAGGAAAAATCGTCATCGAAGAGGGCAGAAGCAGGGAAATAAAAAAACATCCGGTTGCCGGGTACAGGATTTTAAATCTATTCGACGAGACGATGGAATTGGGCGAAGGTGTCCTCAGCCATCACGAAAACTGGGACGGCACGGGATACCCCAGGGGGATCGGAGGCGAGGAAATTCCACTCATGGCGAGGATTCTGCGTGCGGGCGAAATCTTCGACGGACTCCGGGAGTCCCTTGCAGGGGGCGGCATGACCAGGGAGGAAGCCCAACAGAAACTGGAAAAACTGCGGGGCACGATTCTCGACCCAGGGATCGCCGATATCCTCATCTCCATGGCGGCGGATGCGGAAGAAGGAGGCCACGACCGGCAGCATGGCTGAAAAGTCCTGGCATGGAAGTTCTGCCTTTCCTTTCTGACTTCAGGCAAAAAGCTTCTGCGGGAAAAGTCAGGCTGCAGGATCCGATCCAGTCGTTTCAGCCGTTATTGCGCTGGACTGCAGTTAGAAAATACTATACACTTTGTCCGGGGATTTCCGCGGTCCAGCCCCAAAAACAACACGAGAGTGAAGAAACTGTCTGCTTTTCTGACATCGGCCGCGACGTCCGCTGAGGAAAGCGAATGAAAAAAAACATCGTTCCGCCGCTTTTTCTTTTCCTGATACTGCTCCTCTTTTCACCCGCTTTCGGCGACGGCATCCCTCTTCCCTCCTTTCCTCCGGACAGCGGAGACCGGCTTTTTGCCTTTCTGCATTCCGTAACGAACCCGGATTCGATGGAACTTCACATGGACGAACGGCCGGACGCCGGGGGAACGATCCGGCATGTTTCTTTCGTGATCCGGGGAGCGTGTTTCGGCGGGTTCCGGGTGGAAAGGATCGCCGCCGAATTCGCCTTCCTCGAGCTGAATGCTCCCTGGGAATGGCGTCCCGGCCGGCCCCGTTCCCTCAGGGTGAAGGACGCCCTCCGGACCAATGCGGAAGTGGTGATCCTCGAGAAAGACATCAATGATGCCCTCGGGTCCTTTCCGTCCCGCCGGGGCAGCATTTCCATCGATTTTCTTCCCGGGTCGGTACTGGTCGCCGGAAAACGGGAAACGGGATTCGGCACCATCCGGGCCGAAACGACGGGAATCCTTGCCGTGGAGGACGGCAGGAAAATAACGATGGGAAACGCCAGGATCCGGATCAACGGTCAGGACCAGACGGACGCTTTCCGGAAGGATATTGCCGGACTTGACCCCCTGCTCGATTTAGGGGACTTTCCCCTTCCCGTCTCACGCTGGATTCTCCGCGTGGACGATGTTTCCCTGCGGCTTTCCACGCCGGTTCCGCCGAAAGAGGCCGAGGGGCTGACCTGGCGGCACGAGAGGGAAGAGCTGCCCCTTCCTCCCCCGGAACCCTTTAAATTTACGCCCGAGCGGTTTGAAAACGGAGACATCATTCTCGTGAACGGAAAATCCTGGAGGAGCAAGGCCCTTCTCTTTTTCTTCAGGCGCCCCGACGATTTTTCCCACAGCGGCATCGTGAGGCTGTCGGGAGGAATTCCCTTCGTTATTCATGCCTCCCCTGAATCGGAACGGGTCGAGATGGAACCCCTGGAGGATTTTCTGTCGCCCTTCGAGGTAGAAAAAGCAGAAGTTTACCGCCTGAAAAGGGAACAGGCACGCGCCGGGAGGGCCGTCAGGGAAGCCTGGGGATATTTCACTGAGGGAAAACCTTTCGACGGCGGGTTCGATAAACTCGATGAAGAATCGGTATACTGCACGGAACTCATCTGGAAAGCCTACGGAAGCGCAGGCATCGACCTTTTCGGGGAGGAGATTTCGTCATATCTCACCCCTGTCCCCTTCTACGGGAACGTCCTCTTTCCGTCAGCCTTCAGCAGAAGCCCACTCCTGGAAAAGGTCATGTCGCTGGATTAGGAGGGGGCTTCAGGCAGCCGGCCCGGACAGCCCCAGGGTCATTCTCCTCCCTTTTCCGCCTCGTTCCCTGTTATTTTCTCAGCCCCACAGTGGCGGCAGAAAGGAAGAAGAGAGTGCCGTATGCGGCCGCAGGATTCGCATTGCTCGAACAGCGGGGTTCCGCAGGCCGGACAGGTAAAGGGCTTCTCCTCTTCGGTCTCGCCCGAGAGGGGGACCCTGTTCACTGTGCGCCGCGTCCAGAACAGGTACTTCCTCGGGCCGGTGCGGACAGGGTATTCGCACACCGGGCACAGGAACCGCTCGTAGGCCTCCCGGTACTGTTTCGCAAGCCACCGGGCTTTGGGGAAGGCCACGATCCTGATGATGGTCACAAGGATTTTGACGACCACCGCGAGAAGCCCCAGCACGAGGACATATTTGAAATACCTCGACGGGAAATACCTGTGGACCACGAGGGCGGTTTTTACCAGCACCGCACCTCCGAAGGCAAGAAAGAGAGGGAAATAGACGCTTCCCCGCTTTTTTGCAGCAAGCCAGGCCCCCGCGGCCAGCAGGGGCATCAGGATAACCAGCTGGAAAGCGGCGAGCCGAAGGTTGTGCTTCTCCTCCAGGCGTTCGTATTCCTCCCTGGCAGGTTTTCTTTGCTCTTCGATGGTCTTTTCGGCCGCGGCGAGTTCCGATTCAAGGGTCCGTTTCCGCTCAGCAAGCGCAGACAGTTCGGCAATGTAGGACTGGTACCGTTTTCTGCTTTCAAGAAAGCCGGCAAGACTCTCGGAAAGGTTCGCCGAGTGGGCTTCCGGCAGGGAGAGGGATTTCTCGATCGACAGCCGCTGCAGTTCAATCAGCTGGTTGATCGTTCCCTGAAGGTTCGACGAACTGTCGCTGATGATTTTCATTTCATCCCGCTTTGCTTCGATCGCCCGGGCTGTCCCGGCGATCTCTCCGGCGAGCTGTTTCGACCTGTCCACCAGTCCCCGGTCGACAAACCGGGATTCGATGTCGCTGTACCCGGGTCCGCTGATGGATTCTATGTCCTCCATGAGGAATCCGAGAACCCAGAAGACGAGCACTGCCAGAACAACGGTGAAAAAGTTGATCAGGAACCGCTGGAACCATGGACCTTTCGGTTTTTCCACCATGGGCACCTCCCCTTTTGGCTGTCCCATTCCTTCATCTGCCCCGGCTTCAGTCCCCCGGTAGACGGCCTCTTCCATGGCGCAGGAGTGTTCCCCCGGCCAGGGCCTCCTCCCCTGCCCTGCAGCCTTCGCTGATCATATCGCCGGCAAGGTGGAACTCGAGAAAACGCACATTCCCCACATCCGGGCGGATCAATAGGTCCGGACGGTCGATCTCCAGGCGGGCAGCCGCAATCTGCTCCTCCATGATGCGCAGGGAATTGCCCAGCACGTCGAAAATTCCCGGTGCAGGGTCCCTGGACATCCATTCCTTCACAGGTCCAAGAAATGTTCCGTCAAAGCCGCTGGTCTTTTTCTCGAGCCACGCGAATATCTCTCCGCCCCCCATGCCGTTCCGGCGGGATCTGCCGTCCGGCAGAGGGGCTGCTGGTACTATCCCTTTTCCGCCTTCCTTCACCCGACCGTTGTTCAGGTCCACGGCAATGACCAGATCAGCTCCCATGTCACGGCAGACGCTCACCGGAACCGGGTTCACCAGCCCGCCGTCCACGAGAAAACAGCCATTCCGCCGTGCCGGGGTGAAAATGCCGGGCACGGAGATGCTGGCCCGGATGGCGGAGACAAGATCTCCGTCGCTGATCACCACCTCGTTTCCGGTCATCACGTCCGCCGCCACCGAAGCGTACCGCACCGGAAGGGCGCCGATCTTCGCGGAACCCACGATTTCCGAGAGAAAGTCCGTCACTTTCGTCCCCTCGATGAGCCCCGACCGCGGAAGGGAAACCTCCAGGAAGTAGCCGGCGGCCTTTTTCCAGTCCAGCCCGAGAGCAATCTCCTCCAGTTCGTCCAGCTTCCCGGCGGCGTAGACTCCTCCCACCAGTGCGCCGATGCTCGTGCCTGCCACGAAGTCGGGCCGTATTCCGGCCTTTTCGAGTGCCCGGAGAACGCCGATATGAGCCATCCCCCGGGCCGCGCCGCTTCCGAGGGCCAGGCCGATTCTGGGTTTCACTGTGCTCTTGCTGTCCAGCGTACATCCCTCCCCGCTTCCCTGATTCGTCAATTAAACCGACGGCATCCCCGGAACAGCGTGTTTCTTCACCAGGGATGCTTCCCGGCAATCTCCATCCCTAGAGAAGGGGACTGAAGAGCTTGGTCACACCGTGGATCACCCGGAGAGCCCGGGGGCGGCGGCCCCATTCTTCGGCGGTCAGCCGTCTCGATTGCGCAATGTAGCGTTCCTGGGCCATCCGGATGGCGGCAGTCTCCTCCATTCCGTAGAGGACGAGGTTCAGCTCGAAGTTGAGGGCGAAGGAACGGATGTCGAAATTGCTTGTCCCCAGGAAGGCGAGGCTGTGGTCCACGGTCATGGTCTTGGAATGGAGAACGTTGTCCTGGTAGAGATAGATTTCCACGCCCATGTCCAGAAGCTCGTCGAAGTACGCCTTGGCGGCGCTTCCCACGAGGAACTGGTCGCTTCGCTCCGGAATGACGAGCTGAACCCTGACATCACCCAGGACGGCTGTTTCCAGGGCGTGTAGAAGTTCGTCGTCCGGAATGAGGTAGGGAGTCGTGATGACCACGCGCTTGTTCGCCCCGTGAAGGGCCGAGACGACAAGCCGCTGGTAGTTCTGCAGAGGGTAGGATGGGCCGCTGGGAACAGTCTGGATGACCGCCTTCCCAGTGCGCTCAGGTTTCGGGAAGACCTTTTCGATGAGAAGAATTTCCCCGGTCTCCACGTACCAGTCCTCAGTGAAGACTCCCTGAAGCTGAAGAACAATCGGTCCGGTGAGACGGAGGGTGAGGTCACGCCAGAGCCGTCCTCCCGCCTTCCCGCCGTATGAGGGCTCTATGACGTTGTGAGACCCTGTATAGCCAACGCGGCCGTCGATAACGGCAATCTTCCGGTGGTTCCTGAGATCGTACCTGGAGGTGGTGGCCGTCCTGCGGAACAGCCCGGGAGGAAGGGCTTCCTCCACCCGGACGCCGGCGGACCGGAGACGGGAAGCGTCCTTCTTCAGAAAGACCTTTGCACCCAGGGCGTCCACGAGCAGCCTGCATTCGACTCCCCTCGCCGCAGCCGCACCGAGGCTGTCGAAGAGGGGCTTCGTCATGCTGTCCAGGGCAAAAATGTAGTACAGGAGATGGACCGATTTGTCAGCCCTGTCGATGTCGGCGCAGAGACTGCTCAGGAACTCCTTTTCTTCGTCGATGAGCAGGAAGGAATTGCCGGTGGTGATGCACATGTCCCCCAGCCGTTTTCCAAGAGTCCCGAACCGTACCAGTTCTTCGGGGAGCCAGTGGGATTCGTCATCGAGAATTCTGCGGAAGGTGGCCTTGTCTGATTTGAGGGCGCGGAGCAGCGCCTCGTGCCGCTCCGCCCTCTCCCTGGGAAGGGAGGTGGAGCCGAAGGCGGCGTAGAGCAAAAAGCCCATCCACGGCCAGAAGTAGATGGCCAGAAGCCATGACATGGCTGTGTTCGGGCTGTGGCGCTGGGGGATGTAGCAGAGCATGAAAATCCGGATGGCGATGGAAGAGAGTTCGTAAAAGGAGTAGAAGAAAACGCCGGCCGTCATGAGGCCAGAACCTCCCCGCTCCTTCCGCCCGGGGTGAAGTCGCAGACGAGGGGAAGGTGGTCGGAATAGCGGACCCGGGGCACCCGGAAGTCCTTCATCTCAATGCCATCGCTATAGAGAACGAAATCAAGGGCCAGCGCCGGGAGCCTGCTGGGGTAGGTGGGCATATTCCCGTCATTGGCGTTCCGGAACAGTCCCTTCCGGAAGAGGGGGCGGAGCTCTTTCTCGCCTGCGTAGATGTTGCCGTCCCCTGCGAGGATGACGGGTTTCTTTGCCTGGCGGCAGCGGTCAGCCACCTCGCCGATCTGGATTTTCCTCGCCCCGTACCCCAGGGAGAGGTGCGCCAGAAAGAGGGTAAAATCCTGGAATTCCACCTCGAGGAGGGTTCGCTTGACCCCCCTGCTCAGGTAATGCTCCCGGGACGAGAGAATGGGCAGACTGGTCACCACGGCGTTTCCCTGGGACTTCAGCAGGGGAGCCCTGGAGGCGATTGACTCGTGGTGGTACTTGCAGGCAAAGACAGACTCGGCGTTCAGCCGTGCAGCCATGAACTCCGCCTGGCACTCGCCGTTCTGCCGGTAGGAGCCGGAATCCGCTTCCACGAGCCCCACGATGTCGGGCTTCAGCTTCGAAATAAAGTCGGAAATCCGCCGGAACCGACCCTCGGTCTTCCGAAGACAGCCGGAAAAAGGGAAAGGAAAATGGTAGTCCCATCCCGTGCCGGTCCCGTAGCGGATGTTGTAGAGTACAAGTCGCATGCAGTTCCTCCGGGTAAAGAAATAATCAGTGATTATACAGCAAACAGGAAGTATTGCATCGGGTTTTCGGCCTGTTTTTTTCGTATCGGCGGTTCCGGAAAAGAGAAAAAGCCCGATTTTATCCCACCGTCCCCCGAGACCCCTTTCCCTCAGAGAATGAAAATTTTTTCACAGGGTATGATAAAAAAGTGGCGCAAAGTCCCGAATATGGGATAGAATAACGGAAGAAACTGACCTTTTCCCCAAAACCCAAAGGAGGAGTGAGCCCCATGGTCACCAGAGTTCCCCCCGAGCCTTTCCGCATCAAGATGGTGGAGCCAGTCCACGTCCCCGACCAGCAGGAGCGGGAACGTGCGCTGGAAGCCGGTCATTTTAACATGTTCGGCCTGAAAGCTGCGAACGTATATATCGACCTTCTCACGGATTCAGGCACGGGCGCCATGAGCAAGCAGCAGTGGGCCGCCATCATGATGGGCGACGAGGCCTACGCCGGAGCGGACAGCTTCTACAATCTGAAACAGGCGGTGAAGGATGTCCTTGGCTTCGACTACACCATTCCCGTGCACCAGGGGAGGGCCGCCGAAAACGTTGTCTTCGGCTCCCTCGTGAAGGAGGGGGACGTGATCCCCTTCAACATGCCCTTCGACACCACCAGGGGGCACATCTTCAACGCCAAGGCCTCCTCGGTGGACTGCGTCATCGACGAAGCCTTCGACCGGGAGAACCCCCACCCCTTCAAGGGCAACGTGGACATCGCCAAGCTTGAAAAGGCCCTCGCGGACAACAGCGGGCGGGTGCCCTTCATCATGGTCACCATCACGAACAACTCCGGCGGAGGCCAGCCCGTGAGCCTGAAAAACCTCCGGGACGTGTCCGCCGTGGCGAAAAAGCACGGCATTCCCCTGCTCCTCGACGCCGCCCGCATGGCGGAGAACGCCTGGTTCATCAAGGACCGCGAGCCGGAATGCCGCGACATGACCGTGGCTGAGATCCTGAAGGCCACCATGGACACCGCCGACGCCATCACCGTGTCCTGCAAGAAGGACCCCCTGGTGAACATCGGCGGCCTCGTGGCGTGCCGCACGGAGGAAATGTACTACCGGGTCGTCCCGCGGGTCATCCTCTTCGAGGGCTTCGCAACCTACGGCGGCCTCGCCGGCCGTGACCTGGAAGCACTGGCCGTGGGACTCCGGGAAATGGTGAACGAACAGCACCTCACCCACCGCATCGCCCAGGTCCGCTACCTCGGCGAACTGCTCTCCGAGGGCGGAGTGCCCTGCATCCAGCCCATCGGCGGCCACGCGGTCTTCATCGACGCCGGAGCCTTCCTTCCCCACATCCCCCAGGGGTCCTACCCGGCCGACGTGCTCTCCATCGAGATCTACCGGGAAGGGGCCGTCCGTGGCATCGGCCTCGGCGCCCTGGCCTTCGAGAACGTGGACGAGAAGACCGGGGAGCGCACCTTCCCGAAGCTGGAGCTCTACCGCCTGGCCATCAACCGCCGGACCTACACCAACAGTCACATGGAGTACGTGGCGGAGACCATCGTGAACGTCTACAGGCGCCGAGACTCCATCCGCTACGGCCTGGAGATCACCTACGAACCTCCGGTGAAGGGGCTGAAGCACTTCCTCGCCCATCTCAAGCCGAAAAACCTGTAAA
>CAZJAR010000045.1:0-17923 GCA_964543785.1 uncultured Synergistaceae bacterium
GGACCTCCCGGAAGGTCCCGTACTCCTGCGCAGTCATACAGTTCCGTCATGGCGGCGATGCATTCCGTCAGGACGGGGGGCAGCTCGCCGAATTTCCCGAAATATCCCTCAAGGGTCGGCCGGAGCCTGGTGTTCGCCTTGGCCACCGAGTTGAGGGCGATGGACCGGAACGCGTGCTCCAGGGCCGGATTCCTGAACCGCTCGAGAACATCCTCGCCGTACTGGTGCGCCTCGGCATCGTCGGAGAAAGCAGGGACGATCTCGTTGTGCACAAGGTCCCTGAGCCTGGGAGCAAACCGCTCATCTTCCACGAAATCCTTCACGTATTCCACCCCGGCGAGCAGGGCGACGGGAACGGAAGCGGTGTGAACCCCGTTGAGCACCCGCACCTTCCTGTCCCGGTAAAAGGGAAGCTTGTCCCCTGTAATTACGGCGTTCAGACCGGCCTTGTGGAAGGGAAGCACGTCCAGGACGGATTTGTCTCCCTGAAGGACAAAAAGGTGAAAGAGTTCCCCCGCAGTGACGTTCCTGTCTTCGCGGCCTATCTTCCGGAAAACCTCCTCCGATTCCTTCGCTGGAAATCCTGTGACGATGCGGTCCACCAGGGTATCATAAAAGAAACACCCGTCGAGATATCTGAAATAGTCCGGGCCGTAGTTCCAATGGCGGCCGTATTTCTCCAGGCAGTCCCTGAGGACGGCCCCGTTGTTCTCAATCAGCTCCAGGGGAATTATGGAGAGGGGGGGCAGCCCTGCGGCGGCACGCTTTTCGAGAGCGGCCGCGAGAAGGGAAGGGTAATTGTGGGGAGCCCTTTTCTCCTCGAAAAAAATGCCGGCTTCGGTGGTATTGGATGTCACTACCCTGAGGTCAGGCGACAGGGCGGCTTCGAACATGGATTTCAGCCCTTCGGGAGTGAAGGGATTGCAGCCTCCAGCCACCACCCGGACGGGGTCGAGTATTTCCCGGAAGTTCCCTTCCTGATACCCCCTGAGCAGGACGTGGTACTCCCCCGCCGCGACGATCTCCTCCACCCTGCCCCTGTCGATGGGCTGAACGAGAAACACCTCGTGCTCCTCTCCTGTTGCATCCGAAATTTTCTGCAGCATCCAGTCGAAAAAAGCCCGGATGAAGTTTCCCTCGCCGAACTGCAGTACCGTGTAGTTCATGATTCCGCTCCTTTCCCTTCAGCCGTCACAGAGTGACGCCGTCCTTGAAAATGGCGATTTCGCCGCTCCTGTTCTCCTCGTTTCTGGTGAGACGCCCGGAGGCGGTCTCCGCGAGAAGGGAAACAAGCAGGCGGGCGCTCTCTCCCCTGTCGGCCCCGGAGAGCAGCGGGCCGGCGTCGAAGTCGATCCATCCCCTCTTCCGGTTGTAGAGGGCGGTGTTCGAGGAGATCTTGATGGTGGGGACCACGGTGGAATAGGGGGTTCCTCTCCCCGTGGTGAAGAGGATAACCTGTGCCCCGCTCGCTGCCATGGCCGTAGAGGAGATAAGGTCATTTCCCGGGCCGAAGACCACGGAAACCCCCCTCCGGGTTGCCTGGGAGCCCATGGCGAGCACATCTGTCACCGGTGCGGATCCGCATTTGTTCACCGCTCCCAGGGACTTTTCCTCCAGTGTGGTGATGCCCCCGTCCTTGTTTCCCGGGGACGGATTTTCGTACACCGGCTGGCTGTGCGCGTCGTAATAGTCCCGGAACCAGCGGATGGCTGCGGCAAAACTGCGGAAGACCCCTTCGTCGGAAATACGGGAAGCCACTACGTCCTCTGCGCCGAACATCTCGGGGATTTCCGTGGCCAGAACTTTGCCGCCCCAGGCGCAAAGCATATCCGCAGCCTCGCCAACCAGCGGGTTGGCCGAGAGGCCGGAGAAACCGTCGCTGCCGCCGCACTTCACTCCCACAGTCACCTCTGACAGGGGAAAAACGGTCCGCTTCCTGGGGGCAGCCTCCGAGAGCCCGTCAAGGAGACCGTACAGCATTTTCCGATCGTCGTCCGCTTCCTGCAGAGAGAAGAAGCGGATTTTCCGAAGGCCGGAGAGCCTGGTTTCCATGAACACCCTCCGGAGATTTTCGCACCCGAGTCCGACAAGCACCGCTCCCGCAGCACAGGGATTCCTGGCCAGCCCCTCAAGGACGGCGGCGGTCCTGTCGAGGTCCTCGCCGAGCTGGGAACATCCGTAGGGGTGGGAAAGCACCCGCACTTTTCCTATCCACGGCGGCAGGGCATACCCTTCGGCAAGAAATTTCAGGTATTCGTTGACACAGCCCACCAGGGGGATGATCCACAGTTCGTTCCGGATCCCGGGCGCTCCCTGCTCCCTTGCGTATCCCTCAAAGAGGGGAACAGGTCCGGGCGGGTCACGGAACACCGCCCCGGAGGGAGTCCAGGTCATGTTCCATTCCGCGCTGAGCCCTGACTCCACGTTGTGGACGTGGACTTTCTCGCCCGGAGCGATGGGCCTGGTGGCCCGCCCCATGGGGTGTCCGTATTTGATCACCTGGCTGCCCTGGGAGATGTCCTTCAGGGCGGCCTTGTGTCCCGCCGGGACATCTTCCCGCAGGATCACGCCGCAGCCGGAAAGCACCTGCCCGGCCAGTCCCCCTTCGGGAAGCACGGCCACGCTGTCTCCCGGTTTCAGCAGGATGCATCGGACTCCGTTCTTCTCATGTTCCTTCATGGTCCATCCTCCCTCCGCGGTTCCGTTCTACGAAAAGACGCAGCCTGTTATCTTCAGGTGTATCAAAACATAGCGGAGAACTGAAAAAAGTCAAGGACTGGAATGTGTCCCCTTTCCGGAAGACATCAGGAACCTGCCGCCGGGCTTCGCCTCTTCGTTTCCCTGTCGGCCCCGAGATCCCGGAAAAAGAAGAAGGCGAGGGGAAGACAGCTCAGGAAGGTCAGCCCGTCGGCCAGCGGCTGGGTGATCTGCACGCCGGTCACCCCGAGAAATCCGGGGAGGGTCAGGATCAGGGGGAGGAAAAAGATTCCCTGCCTGGCCAGGGACAGTACGGTCGCCGTCCAGGATTTCCCGATGGACTGGAAGGTCATGTTGCAGACCACTCCAAGGGGTATCAGCGGCATGGCGAGGCACATGGCCCGGAGCGCCCCGACGCCGATCCGCACAACGTCGGCATCGTTGGGGATGAAAAGCCTGATCAGGGCCGGAGCCGCCGCGAACCCTGCGATTCCCGACAAGGTCATCAGGACGGAGGTGACTTTCAGGGTAAAGAAAAATGCTGATTTCACCCGCTGGAAAAGACCTGCGCCGTAGTTGTACCCAACCACCGGCATGTACCCCTGCCCGATTCCGAGATTGACGGCGAAGACAAACATGAAGAGCCTGCCGACGATTGACATGGCCGCCACCGCCGCGTCTCCGTACACGGCCGCGCTGACGTTGAGCGCGATGGTTGCGATGCTGGCGAGAGCCTGTCTGCAGAAGGAGGGAAGGCCGTTCTTGAGTATTTTGAGATACATGTCCGGGCTCCTGGAGATTCCTGAAGCGCCCAGCCGCACGATGGTCTTTCCACGGAAAAACCACGAGAACAGAATGCAGAAACTCACGCACTGGCTGATCGCCGTGGCGATGGCGGCTCCGGCGATACCCAGCCCGAAGCCGAAGATAAACAGGGGATCGAGCACCAGGTTGAGAAGCCCGCCGGTCGTCAGGCCGACCATGGCGAACCTGGCTTTTCCTTCCGCGCGGAGGATGTTGTTCAGCAAAAAGGAAGAAGCCATGACCGGTGCGGCGTACAGAATATAGCTCGCGTAGTCCCGGGCATAGGGCAAAATAGTCTCCGTGGCGCCAAGGAGGCGCATCAGGTCTTCGATGAAGAGGAGTCCGAATACAGTAACCATCGTCCCGAAGGCAACAGCCGCGAGGAAGCCTGACGAGGCGACCCTGTTCGCTTCATCCGGCTTCCTGGAGCCGAGCAGCCTCGAAATCCGAGCGCCTGACCCCATGCCGATGGTAAATCCCACCGCCTGAATTATGGCCATCAGTGAAAAGACGATACCCACCGCACCCGAAGCGCTTGTTCCGAGCTTCGAGACAAAAAAGGTATCTCCAATATTGTAGACGGCAGTGACCAGCATGCTGATGATCGTGGGTATGGCCAGCGATACTATCAGCCTGCCGACGGGCATTCCCGTCATCCTTGCAAACTGGGCGTGGTCTTTATCCATTGGACTGAGCCTTCCCTGGGGTGCCCTCTCTCCCGGCTGTCCCGTCACCTATGGAGCTTCGAAATGTCGATGGCGATGAAGGAGAGGTTGTGGGCGTGGTCGCATACCCTCTCCAGGTTGCTGAGGATGTCGATGAAGATCACCCCGCCCTGGGGCGTGCATTCCCCTCTGTTGAGCCGGGCAATGTGATTCTTCCTCAGCGTCTTTTCTTTCAGGTCAACATCGTCCTCGAGGCGGTCAACTTCCTTCGCCTTGACAACGTCCTCCTCGTCCAGGGATTCGAAGCTCAGGCGTACCGCAGCCTCCACCGCATCGAACATATCCCGGAACTCGTCCATGGCCAGGGGCGAGAATTCGACCCCGTGATCAAGCTTGTATTCGTACAGTTCGATAAGATTTGTGGCGTGGTCACCGATCCTCTCGATATCCCCGACGCCGTTCACGTACGAGCCGAGTACCGTGGAGAGATCGCTGGAAAGGCCTCCCTGCCATATTTCCGAGGCATAGGCCGAAATCGCCCGGTTGATTTCGTTCACGCCCTTCTCCGTCTGGTTCACCTCGTTGATCATCTTCGGATCGTTCTCCTCGAAGGCCCGGCGCACATGCCGAAGCATGGCCGCCGCAAGGGATCCCATGTGGAGAATCTCCTTCTTCACCGCGTCGACAGCAGCAGCGGGAGAAGCGTCAATGAGCTTCAAGTCGAGGTACATGGGGCCAGCCGCGGAGGTCTCCCCACTGGCGGGGACCAGGCGCCTGATGACCCAGACGAGGACGGACACAAAGGGAAGGAACATCACCGTGTTGGCCACGTTGAAGATGGTGTGTGCATTGGCGAGCTGCCTGCTGATGTCTCCCGAGGTGGAGACGATGACATCCTTGAACAGCGGGAAGGCCGCAAGGAAGATGGTCGCCCCGATAACGTTGAAAAGGACATGGGCCGCGGCCGCCTGCTTCGCCGACCGGTTCGAGCCCAGGGAGGCTATGACGGCCGTAATGGTGGTCCCGATGTTGTCGCCGAGAAGAATCGGTATGGCCGCGTCCAGGGTAAGGAGTCCCTGGGCCGCCATGGCCATGGTGAGACCGATGGTGGCCGAACTGGCCTGAACAACCATTGTGACAGCCGTTCCAACCAAGACGCCGAGCAGGGGATTGGAGCTGAAGGCCAGAAAAAGGTCCTTCCTGTCCCGAAGGAAAGTCATGGATGATTCCATGGTCTGCATGCCAAGGAAGAGGAGGCCGAAGCCCACCATCCCGTTTCCGACGTACTTCTGGCGCTTGGTCCTTCCGAAGAGAACGAGAAGAACGCCTATCCCCAGGATGGGGAGAGCCAGGTCCTTGATCTTGAAGGCCACGATCTGGGCGGTCACCGTGGTTCCGATGTTGGCCCCCATGATGACTCCAACGGCCTGTTTCAGGGTCATGAGGCCCGCATGGACAAAGCTCACGGTCATGACCGTGGTTCCGCTGCTGCTCTGGATGAGCATGGCCACAACCGCCCCGATAAAGACCCCGCGGATGGGGGTCTTGGTAAGGGAACCGATGAGCTGCCGCATCTTGTCGCCGGCGAGGTACTGGAGCGCCTCGCTCATCAGCTTGATTCCGTACAGGAAAAGCCCCACGCCGCCGATTATCTGAAAAGCACTGCCCCACGTCACGACAAAATCCCCTGCCCCTTCCTCGTTTCGTTTCGGTTACGAAACAGCCGGGTTACAGAGTACACGAGAACGCCCCTTCTGACAACAGAAAGAGTCCGTCCTTCTCACTCGCCCTTGATCAGATCCTCGAGCTCGTCGGGTGTGATGATCTCCTCCTCTTCGTCCGGCAGAAAGTCCCTGTTTCGTTTCGCGATCTCTTCCGCAATGAGTTTCGCTTCCTCGAACTGGATCTTCTCGTCCTCCATGAGGGATCCCCCTTTCCCACCCCTGTCGGGCTTTGTCAGGACTCTCCATCCTTCGTCCCGGTCTTCCCCGTTTTCAGTCTTCGGGGCGTAGAGGCTCACCGCCATTCCCGGAGAATTCACGCCCTTCTTCAAAAACAGGGTCACCGCCTCGAAGGGCAGTCCCGCGTCCGCGGCGGCCTGTGTCACCTCGTCGCCTGTCTTCATCCAGAAAGCATCCTCCCTGCGCCGGGAAACGTAGGGTTTCCGCGCTTCGAGCCTGAACACCAGCACTTCTCCCGCCCGTTCGGTTCCTTCTCCCGCCACAACCCGAAAACCGGCCAAGGAAACACCTCCTTATTCTCTCTGGTACAGTATATTACCATGATTTTCCCTCCCTGTTTTGTGGTACCATGAGATGAAGAAAAAATGAGCCCGTTTCCCCGGGCGGAAGGAGACGACCCCCTGGACACTTTTTCCTATTACCCCTGGCAGCTCAAGGCCTACCGGGCCATCCGAGGAAAGAACGCCGTGCTCTCCGCTCCCACGGGTTCGGGAAAGACCCTGGTCGCCTATCTGTGGGCTGGAATTCTCGACGAGGAGGGAGCCCCGGTTTACCCCAATGCAGGGAGAATCATTTTCACCGCTCCCATAAAGGCGCTGAGCAACGAACGGTACCTTGACCTCAGGCGGATGGGATTCGATGTGGGAATCGAAACTGGGGATTTCAAGAAAAATGAAGGCGCCTCCATCATCTGCTGCACCCAGGAAATCTATTCGCTGAAGTACGCCTTCATCCCGGGACAGAAGCTCATCGTGGATGAATTCCACTATATATTCGACGACCCGGACCGTGCCAGGGCCTATATCGACGGCATCCGGGACACCGTGCCCTCCACGGCCATCCTTGTCATGTCGGCCACCCTCGGGGGGGCCTCTTCAGTGGCGGAGTACCTCGGCGGCGTAACGGGCCGGAAGTTTCACCTGCACGAGAACACCCGCCGGGAGACGGAACTGATATTCACACCGTCACAACCGGCGAGGATCGACGGTCTGAAGGACGCCCTCGTTTTCCTCTTTTCCCAGAAAGGAGCTGTGGAACTGGCCTTTCTGGCCTCAAAGTCCCGCAGGCGGATTTCCGGAGATCAGCGCGACCGTCTCCAGGAACTGGCCTCCATCCTCGAGGTGCCGAAGATTCAGCCGCCTCTCTTTACCGGTGTGGGCATCTACCACGGGGGGATGCTGCCCAAGGAAAAGCTGCTGGTGGAGCGGGCGTTCCGGGAGCGGATTCTCGACGTGGTGTGCGGCACAAACGCCCTCGCCCTGGGAGTGAACCTCCCCGCCCAGACAGCGGTTTTCGCCCAGCTTGTTCACTACCATTCCGACAGGCCGATCTCGAAGAACGAGTTTTCCCAGATGGCCGGGAGGGCGGGACGGAAGGGGCTTTTCGACCCCGGCTACGTGACCTGGCTTGCCAATTCGCCCTTCGAGAGACGGGGGTTTTCCACCGGTGATGTTTTCAGTGACCTCGTGAACGCCCCGCCGGAACCGGCTTCAGTCCTTCTCCGGCCCTCCTTCGGCCGGCTGCTGCGGAAGCAGGTGCTCCCCGAGGCCGAGGCGGAGTACATCGCAGGCTTCTCCTGGCCCGGCGGGGACCCTTATCTCACGGAACATATCCTGCGGTCCGGAATAAACCGGATTGACCGGGCGGTGCGGAAGATGGTGGGGGGGCACGAGAAGAAGAAATTCAGAAAACTGCTGGCCGCACTCTGGTACGACGAGATGGACATCGAGGAAAACCTGGAGATGGCCTATCTTTTCTTTACCGAGGAGATGCCCGGAGCCATCATGGCAGCCCAGGTCATCCTGCCCTTCGAACGGAACTACCTCCAGGCCCTGCTGAAGGTGAAGCGGTACGCCAACCGCCTCCCCAAAGGGTACGCCTTCCGGTCCATGAAAGAACTGAATGCCGTAGTGGACGACATCGATCCCACCGTGTACGGATTCGAAGAAAAAATAGGGGAGATTGAAGATTCCCTGGTCCGGCAAACGCCGGGATCATGAGCGCCCGTACACCACGCCCTTGCCCATGTCGTCAAGGGACCGCCTGACGAAGAGACTGCCGCCGAGAGAAAGGTCGATGATGGTGGGCTCCTCAGGACGCCGCCCACGGGGATCGACGGAGATGTAGACCTGGGGCCGGAGCAGGTCTTTGTTCCGCACCCCTGTGACTACCCCCACGCTGAAGTCTGAAAGCTCCACCACCGTTCCCGGAGGATAGAGACCCACAGAGACAAGCAGGGCCCGCACGATGTCCCCGTCGAAGCTGCTCCCTGATGACTCGAGGATCATGGAGACAGCTTCCCTGCTCCTGATGGGATCCTTGTAGACCCGTTTCGCCGTCAGGGCGTCGAATACGTCCGCCACGGCAGCAATCCTCGCGTGGTAGGATATCCTGTCTTTACTGAGGCCGTCGGGGTATCCGTCCCCTCCCCAGCGTTCGTGGTGGTTCCTCACAACCGACAGTACCCTCCGGTCGCTCACTCCCGACGCCACGGCAGTGACCATTCCCTGGATCGAGTGGGTCTTCATGATCTCGAATTCTTCCGCGGTGAGTCTTCCCGGCTTGTTCAGTATCTCCTGGGGAACCTTCGCCTTTCCCAGGTCGTGGAGCAGTCCGCCGAAGGTCATCACCTTCACGAGATCTTCGTCGCCGGGCTGGAGGATGGCGGCAAGATACCCCGACAGAAGGGCCACGTTGAGAGAGTGGACGAAGGTGTATTCATCCGAGTCCTTCACCTTGCCGAGGCAGAGAAGAATCTGGGGCGACCGGAGCACATCCCGGGCCAGCCTGTCCGCCTCTTTCGCAAGAGTTTCCATCCCCTCCCTGGAATTTCCGTCCTCGGTAATGCGCCGGTAGACTTCCTCAACCTGGTCAATGGCCCTCCTGGCGATACCGGCATCGAGCATTCGGGTTTTGGGCTCCACGGAACGGAGGACGGTTTCGAACTCCTTTTCGGAAATGTCGGTGGAAACCTGGACGGGAATGAATTCCCTGTTCCAGCGCCGGAGGGTCTTCGTTATGTCCGGCATTGTTTCCAGGATCGCGGGGATGTCACTTCCCCGGGGAAGGAGCAGCGCCCCGTCCTCGGAGAGGATGTCCTCGGCTACCCTTCCACGGTAGTGGCAGAGTTCGTCCAGAGGAACATATCTCACGTTCTCGCCGTCGGTTTCCCAGGGAGCCGCCTTGACTGCGCCGGAACGTTCCATGTCAGAGCCTGATCTTCTTGAGATTCTTCTGGGCAAGGACAATGGCCGAGATGGTGGCCGCCATGGAACCGAACTTCCGGGAGGCGTTCTCCATGACCGCCACGGAGCTCTCCATCTCCCCGGAGCTCCTGTTGACCTTTTCTCCTGCGTCGGCCATGGTCTGCTCCATCCTCTCCATGAAGTCCTTGTTTGTGTCGAGGAAACTGGTGAAGGTTGAAAGGGAGCGGCGGATCATGTCAAACATGCCGCTGATTCCACGGATGTCCTCCATGGCACGCTCCACCGAGCCGGAGATCTCCCCCACCTTGGCCCCGATGGATTCGGAGGCCGCCTTCGTTTCCGCGGCGAGTTCCTGAACGTTCTTCGCCACGATGGCGAATCCCCTTCCGTGCTCTCCTGCCCTGGCAGCCTCGATGGAGGCGTTCAGCGCCAGGAGATTGGTCTGCTTTGCGATCCGCTGGATTTCCTTCGACATTTTCTCGATCTCAAGAAATGACTCCAGTGTGCCGGTGGTGGCATCCACAGTTCTGGACACGTTCTCGCTCATGCCGTCAAGGTCTGTGCCCGAGCGCTGAAGCTCCGCCACGAGGTCGCCGTTCATCCGGTTGATCTCATCCACTGTTTCCCTGGTCTCCCGGCCGCTCCGGTCAAACTCCGCCTGGAGGTCTCCCAGGATGCGGCTCAGCTGCACGAACCGCTCCGATGTTTCGGCGATCTCAGCTTCAACCGCCCGCACCCGGCTCACCAGCACCTCATCCAGCTGTGCCATGAAAGAGTTCATCAGGGTGTTGGCGAAATACGCCCCCCCGAGCTGGTGGATCACTTCCGAATACTTGCGTTCCATTCCGTCGTCCTCCCGGCCCAGGCCGTCAGCGGCCGTAGATTTCATCGAGAACGTCCACCCCGCAGGCGAGGTTCTCGAACCAGGAAAGGAACTTCTTCACGTTCTGCCGCCCCTTGATGAAGGCGCCGTGCTGCGGGGCGATGTGCTCCACATCCAGGGCGGACACCATTTTGACCCATCGGCGGCAGGCGGCATTGGAGGCCATGTACCGTTTGTGGAACCCCTCCATGTACTTCAGGTGGGAGTCCAGGTCCTCCGCCACGGGGTACCGGCCTCCCCTCGGGAAGATGGCCGCGCCGATGTCTCCGCTGAAAAGGATCTTCGATGCCGGGTCGTAGAGGGAGAAACACCCTGTGGAGTGAAGAAAGTGGGACGGCAGGATGACCAGTTTTTTCCCGTTGGCGAGAGAAAGGGTCTCCCCCTTGTCGGGGATCGGCGAGATGCGCTTCACGTCATAGATTCCGAAATGGGGCAGGAAGCGAACCCACAGGCCCGAAATGTGGACGGCCGCCTTCTCCGCCATGGAGAGCCACAGTGTGATTCCGGACGACACGTCCGGGTCCTGGTGGGAATAGAAGATATGCCTGATGTTCCTGAGTTCGAAAAGCTCGGCCACATTGGCGAGGACTCGGGGAAAAACGTGGGCTCCGCCCGGATCGAGAAGCACCACTTCGCCGCCGGAGGAGATGACGTACTGGTTCGTCTGGACGGCCACCTCTTCCTCCTGCTCTTCCCAGCCAAGCATGAGAAACCGGTGATCGCCCTGATCGTACAGGGAAAGGGAACTCACGTGCTGCATACACTCCAACTCCTTCCCGAGATGACCCGATAAGAATACAGCCCGGAGGGTTTCCGCACTGCAGGCCCTACAGGCTCCCCTTTTGATTATAACCTGATCTATGACGAAAACAAAGAGGTATGCCCTGTCGTCTTTCTGAACAGAAGAGTCTCCTCCGGCGGAAGGGGCCGGCTCAGCAGATACCCCTGGATTTCATCGCATCCGTTCTGCCTGAGGAAATCGAGCTGCTCCCTTGTCTCCACTCCTTCGGCCAGCACGTTCATGCCGAGAGAACGGCCGAGCCCTATGACAGCCCGGGTGATGGCGGCGTCATTCCTGTCGGAGAGCACCCCGTCAACGAAGGTCTTGTCGATCTTCAGCACGTCGATGGGAAGGCGCTTGAGGTAGTTCAGGGAGGAATAGCCCGTACCGAAATCATCCAGGTAAACCGTCATCCCCAGGTCCTTGATCCCCGAGAGAATCGCCACAGAGTCCACAAGGTCTTCCATGATGCCCGACTCGGTGATCTCGATGCCGATCATGGAAGGAGAAACGGAGAACTCGTCCATGGAGTACTCCATGAGGGAGAGCAGCCCCTCCTGGTGCAGCTGCCTGGCGGAGAGATTCACCGCCACCTCGGGAGGAGGATACCCCTCCGAGGTCCACAGAGATACCTGGCGGCACACTTCCCGGAAGACCCATTCACCCATGGGCAGAATGAGGCCCGTCTCCTCGGCGAGGGGGATGAACTCCCACGGAGGAATCACCCGGTCCGGGGCATGCCATCGCATCAGGGCCTCCATGCCGGAGATCCGGTCATTCCGGAGGTCATACTTCGGCTGGTAGACGAGGCGGAATTCCCCTCTCCCAAGCCCGGTCCGAAGCGCATTTTCCAGCAGAAGCCTTGAGGAGGCCTGCTTCCCCAGCTCATCGGTGAAGAACCGGTAATTGCTTATGCCCAGCTCTTTGGCCTTGTGCATGGCCATGTCGGCCTTTTTGAGCAGCGTCTCAGCGGTCCGCCCGTCATCCGGGAAGACAGCGATGCCGAGGCTTGCGCTCAGGAAGAGCCTGTTCCCCGCCGCCTCCACAGGATCGTTCAGCAGGGAGATGATGCCCTCCGCCCCGGAGGCGATCTGCTCGGCCGAACGGATATCGGAGAGGAGAAGATGGAAATCGTCCCCGCCGATCCTTGAGGCCCTGTCCTTCCCGCCGAGATGACCTGACAGCCTGGCCGCTATCTGCTGCAGCACCACGTCGCCGGCGAAATGACCGAGGGAATCGTTGATGTTCTTGAACCGGTTGATGTCAAGGACCACGAGGGCGAGGCGCCGTCCCTCCCGCCTTGCACGGTCCAGTTCGCCTTCCAGCCGTGAATAGAAGACCGACCGGCTCGCGAGCCCCGTGAGCTGGTCGGTGTTGGACCGGAGTTCGATCTGGGCGTCCCGAAATCGGACCCCGGACAGGTCGTTGAACACGGCGACGTAGTCGGTCACCGTTCCGCTCCCGTTCCGGACAGCAGAGCATGAAAGCCACTCGGGGTAGACTTCGCCGTTCTTCCTCCGGTTCCAGATCTCCCCCTCCCACTTTCCCTCCATCAGCAGGGTGTTCCAAAAAGCCTCGTAGAACTCCGGTGGATGACGGTCCGACTTGAGTATCCTGGGATTCCTGCCGATGGCCTCCCCGGGGGAATACCCCGTGATGGAAGTGAAGGCCGGGTTGACCATCCTGATGGTGCCTGCCGGGTCAGTGACCACGATTCCCTCCACCGCCTCGGAGAAAATGGTGGAGAGGATCTGGAGACTCCGCCCCGTTCTTTCCGGCTCCTCACCGCAGGCAAAAATGTCCCAGACCTCTTCCGGGTGCCGGGTGTCCTTCTTTCCCGTTCCCGCCATTACCCGTCCCTCTCCTTGTCTTCGAGAACCAGGGAGGCCACGGCGTCGGCGGCTCCCGGAAAGGCGATGGAGGACGCAGCCTTCTCCATGGCGGAGAGAAGGGAGCGGTCGGCGAAAAACCTGTCGATGATTCTTTCTATGTCAGCGGCAGTCCGGGCGGGTATCCCCGCTCCCTTCTCCTGGAGATAGGCGGAGTTGTTGGTCTCCTGCTTGGGGATGGGATTGACGAGGATCATGGGAACCCCGGCGCAGAGAGCCTCGCTCACCGTCAGTCCGCCGGGCTTGGTTATCAGCACCGACGCCCTGGTCATGAGCTCCTCCAGGTTCTCCACGAATCCCCTGACCTTCAGGGAAAGGCTCCCTCCGACGATGACGTTTTCAAGGTCCGAAAGAAGATCCTTGTTTCGGCCCGTGACCACTGTCACGTCCAGGGGGTGCCCCGTCCTGGAAAGAGCCGCCAGGATGTCCAGGGCAAGGATGTTGGGAATGCTGCTGGCGACAAAAAGAATGGGAAGGCGCCTCCTGGTGAAGTTCCGCCCCCCCGTCTTCAGGGAGGCGAACTTCCTGGAGACGGGAATCCCCGTCATGGAAATCTTCTCCCGGGGAACACCGAGGGCGAGAAGCCCCCTGAGAACACGGTCTCCGGAGATGAAATACCGGTCCACCTGGTCCTTCACCCACATGCGCCGCAGGCCGAAGTCGGTGATCACGGTGTACAGCTCTCCGCTGTACATCCCGGCCTCCTTCATGCGCGAGAGGACGTTCAGGGGGAAATAGTGGGTGCAGACGCATTTGCGGGGCTCATTCTCGGCGATGTAGCGCATGAATTTCTTGACGTTTTCCGTGGAGATTTTCTCGAAAAGCCGGAGGGCGGCGCTCTCCTCCCGGTTTTTATCCGTGAGGTCGTACATGATGCGGCAGGCAAGGTGGGAGTGTTCGCTCACGAAGGCGTAGACATCGCTGTAGGACCATTTGAAGAGGTCGCTGGAAAAATCGAGAAGGTCCATGACCACGTTGGGAACCATGCGCTGGTCCAGGGATTCCCTGATGGCTCTTGCCGCCATCCGATGGCCGTTTCCGGCACTGACATAAATAACGTGAACGGGTCGCACCGAGTTTCCCCCCTGGGCTTTCCGGAAGCGTCCGGGCGGGCGGACTTCGCGAGTCGCCCGCCCGGGAAAGGCATCCTGATAATAAGCTGCCCTTCATTGTACCCCATGAAGGGCAAAGGGGGAACTCTTTCAGGCATCCTCCATGGGGAGGACGATGCCCCCCTGGGGAATCACGTAGGACGTGAAATTCTCGCCGTACTTCTCCGCCAGTGATGGCAGGATGTCCGCCAGGGACTCCGCCTTCTCGCAGAACATGAGTTCGCTGTCCTCCCTGCCGGATCGTGAGTACAGCAGGATGGTGCACTCCTTCGCCAGTCGGGCCAGGTAGTACAGCTTGTGGGCTCCGAACCGGAAATCGGCCTCGAAGGCCTCGATGGCGCCGTCGATGCCGAGACGCCGCTTCGCCCACTCCTCGAAGACCTTGTGGCCGTACCCTTCCGCCAGCTCGGCGAAAAACACCAGGGTCCCCCCGGGACGGACAGCCCTCGATGCCATATAGAGGGCCTTGTGGGCCTGGTACATGTTGATGTCCTTGGGAAATCCGCCCGCGGAGAGGAACACCGCGTCCGCCTTCTTCGAAATGGGGGCGAAATTGAACTCCCTGAAGGTGGAGATTCCCTCCCGCCAGGCATCGTACCAGTGTCCCCCCACCATGCGGACGATGTGCTTCGAGCTGTCGGACACGCAGTTGAGGATGAAGTGGAGCGGACAGAATTTTTCCACCGCCTCCACCATTTCCCCGCTGAGGACGTTGCCGTCCACCACGCCGATGCCCACGCCGGGAGCGGTCATCATACGATGATTCGTCATCACCGTCTCCCGCCCGGCCACTCCCGGGAGGATGCTCTTCCGTCCTCCCGCAAACCCGGCATAGTAATGGAGAAGAACCTCTCCGATGGCGAGCCTGAGGTCGGCCTCCGCCACAGTTTTGTTGATCATCAGCCGGTTCCCTGTGGACAGTCTTCCCATGTCAACGAGGTCGGGAGAATCGCAGTCGTGGTTCTCAACCCTGTATTTGGCGAACACTGCATCCCCGACGGTCAGCCTCGTCTCGTCGTCGCTCATGGGGCGGTGGGTCCCCGTGGCCACCACGATGGAAATCCCGGGCTGGGGAACACCCAGATGCTCCAGCTCCTCCAGCAGGGGAGGAAGCATCTCGGCCGTCGGGGTGGACCGGGTCATGTCGTTCACTATGATGGCCGCCGTCTTCGGTTTATGGGTGGAGACGATCTCCTCCAGGGACGGCCCTGCCGTGGGGTGTTTTACAAGCCTGGCCACTTCAGCGGCCAGGTCGGCCACGGGCTCCCCTCCGGACGGCTCGAGCACCGCCAGGACGTTCTTGTCGGGAATGGAGAGGAAGATGTCCTCCTTTCCCCATTTCAGCCTGGTTTTCACAGTGGTTTTCCTCCCTTCAGCGGGGCAGCCCACGACCGGAAGCGGCGGCCTTCTTCTGCGCCTTCTGCCAGAAGAATACGCCTGCGGCAAGCGCAACCCCTGCCGCGTCCGTCGCGGCGCCGGGGAATATGAGCAGCAGCGCGCCGACGAACATTCCGAGCCTCTGGACGATGTTCATTGGAACATAGAGATAGTTCTGCAGCGAAGCCGCGAGGGCTATGACACCCACCAGGCTCGTCACCGTGGACAGGGCGATGGAGAGGTAGTTTGTTCCCACAAGCAGCAGGTCCGGATTATAGATGAAGGTGAAGGGGATAAGGAATCCCGCGAGGGATATCCGGAATCCAGTCCAGCCCACCGCCGACGGGCTCTGCCCCGACAGGCCCGCCGCCCCGTAGGACGCTATGGCCACCGGAGGGGTCAGGTTGGAAAGGCAGGCGAAGTAATAGGCGAACATGTGGGCCGCCAGGGGGTTCACTCCGAGCTTCACCAGGGCGGGAGCGGCGATGGTTGCCGTAACGATGTAGCAGGCCGTGGTGGGAAGCCCCATGCCGAGGATGACGCAGACGATCATGGTGAGGAAGGTGGTGATGAGGATGCTTCCCCCCGCCAGGGAGACGATGTTGTCACCGAGGACGAGGCCCAGGCCCGTGAGGTTGGTGATGCCGATGATGTTGCCCACCACCGCGCAGGCGATGCCCACGCCCACGCTCTGACGGGCTCCCGACTCCATGGCTTTCAGGAAGGACTTCCAGGTGAGCCGGGTTTCCTTCGTGATGAAGCTTACGCCCACGGAAGCGATGATGCCGTAGAAGGCCGCATAGAGAGGGGTCCGGCCGATAAGCAGCAGGTAGACGATGACGATGATGGGGACGAGCAGATGTCCCCGCTCCCTCATGACTTTCAGTATGGGGATGATCTCATCCCTGGGGATGGGCTTCATGCCCATCTTGACCGCCTCGATGTGGATCACGGCGTACTCCGCCAGGTAGTAGAGAACTGCAGGGATGGCTGCCGCCAGCATGATCTTTGCGTAGTGGACCCCGAGGAACTCGGCCATGATGAAGGAGGCCGCTCCCATGACAGGGGGCATGATCATGCCTCCCGTTCCCGCCACGGCCACTACCGCGGAGGCGAAGACGGGCTTGAACCCGGCGCCGGTCATGAGGGGGATGGTGAAGGTTCCCGTGGCCGCCACGTTGCCCACGGCGCTCCCGTTGATCATTCCCATAAGGCCGCTGGCCACGATGGACACCTTGGCCTCGCCGCCGATGGTCCTCCCCGCAAGGGACATGGCGAGGTCCTTGATGAACCGGCCCATGCCCGTCTCGGTGAGAAAGGCGCCGAAAAGGATGAAGAGGAAGATGTAGGTGGACGACACGCCGAGGGAGATGCCGAAAATGCCTTCAGAGGACAGGAAGAGCTGGTAGACAATGCGCCGGAAGGTGAACCCGGTGTGGCCGAGGACGCCGGGAATGTACTCACCCCAGTAGCCGTAGGCGAGGAAGAGCATGGAAAGAATCATAAGCTCCTTGCCCACGGTCCGCCTCGTTGCCTCGAGGATGCAGACGATGAGGATGGTCCCCATGACGTAGTCCGGTGTTATGGCGGTTCCCCGGATGCTGAAGGCATCAAAGGCGAAGAGGATATAGAGGCTCGACGAGAGAGAGAGGGCGAGCCAGATGTAGTCAATGACCGATGGCCGTTCCCTGGGGGCCCGCTTCGACCCCGGGTAGAGAAGAAACGTCAGGAGCACGAGGAAGGCGAGGTGGACGCTCCGCTGCTTCATGGCCATCAATGTCCCGAACCCCGAAGTGTACAGGTGGAACAGGGACATGGCCACTGCGATGACCGTTATGGCCGCCGCCCATTTCCCCGTATATTTCCGGAAGCGCGATTCCGCGTCCGCCTTTTCGAGGACTTTCTCCGCCTCTTCTTCAGATATGACGTTTACTGCTGGTTCTTGATTCTCGTACAGGTTCCCGTTCTTATCAGTCACAGCCGTTTACCTCCGCATGAACGAATGGGGGAGGAAACACCCGTTCCCTCCCCCGGAAAACACAACCGGCTCTACTCGGCGATGAGCTTTTCCGGCACGTTGACTCCCTTTTCTTTCAGATACTTCACGGCCCCCTTGTGAAGGGGTATGGTCATTCCGTTCAGGGAATTCTCGAGCAGAGTGTAGGCCGTTGCCTTGTGGGCAGCCACAAGGTCGTCATGGTACTCGTAGGTGGCCTTGGTCAGGAGATAGATGAGCTCCTCGTCCTGGCGGACGTCGGTGAAGAGGACATTTGACAGGGCGAGGGTCCTGATGTCCGTGTCCTGGTTCGGATAGGATCCGGCGGGGATGGTGAAGGGGAAGTACCAGGGATACTTCTCCACGATTTCCTTGATCTTGTCCTCTTCCATGGAGACGAGTTCGCCGGCGCCGGAAGAGAGCACGTCCATGATGGCCGCCGTGGGAACGCCGCCGGCAATGTGGGCTCCGTCGGTCTGGGCGTTCTTGATCAGGTCGACTGCTTCGTTGTAGCCGAGGTAGTCGGCGGTGACGTTGGTCTCTCCCTGGTCC
>CAZJAR010000046.1:0-17215 GCA_964543785.1 uncultured Synergistaceae bacterium
ACCCCACAGGACAAGGGCCGAAGTGCTGTAGTTCAGGGTCACGTAGCCCGTCAGGGACATCCTGGGCCGGACTCTCCTGCCGAAGAGGATGTACAGGGCGGCGAAGAAGCTTCCCAGCAGGGCGAGGAAATCACCCCAGAGGGCGGTCCCGCCGAGGGCAAAATCTCCCCACCCGATGATGACCCCTCCCGGAAGGGCGAGCAGCAGGCCATTCTTCAGCCGGGAGGAAAAAGGATCTCCCGTCAGCAGAGGGGAGAGCAGCCCCGTCCACAGGGGAATGGCGTTCACGATGACTACGCTGCTCGCCACGGTGGTGTAGAAGAGGGAGGAGATCCACGTAGCGAAGTGCAGGGCGAGAAAGCCCCCCGAGAGAACCACCGTCAGAAGATCCTTCCTTGAGAGCCCCCGGGCCTCCCGAAGGGTGCCCGCCCCCGTGAAGGGGAGGAGGAAGAGGGTGGCAAGCCCGGTCCTGTATGCGGCGATCACCAGGGCCGGCGCATCCGCCATGCGGGCGAAGATGGCCCCTGTGGAGATGGCGAACACCCCCACGGAAAGGACGAGCCAGGGCGATACCGGGGGTTTCTCCGCCATGTCGGCCTATCCTTTTGCCTTCCTGTGGCCGAGGTACAGTTCATAGTGCTTTTTCAGCATGGACGGAATGGGAAGGGTATAGGGGCATTTATTTATGCAGGCCCCGCATTCCGTGCACTTTGTGAGGGTGTCCATGCCCGCGGAGGCGAACTCCGAGGCTACCTCGGGGGACATGCGGCTCGCCAGCAGGGGATAGATCATGCCCTGGGTGATGGAGACTCCCTGCGGGCAGGGCTGGCAGTACTCGCAGCGGCGGCAGAACTGGCCTCCCAGCTCGCTGCGGACTGCCTCCATGGCGGCGAGGTCATCGGGGGAGACTTCGTTCGGTCTTTCGTAGAATGAGACGACTTGCTCCACCGACTCCGCCGAGTCGTATCCCGGGATGGGGAAGAGATTCCCGTGGGAGCGGAGGTACTTGAAGGCCAGGGCCGCGTCGGTGATGGCCCCTCCTGCGAAGGGCTTC
Organism: uncultured Synergistaceae bacterium; assembly: GCA_964543785.1. Lineage (GTDB taxonomy): Bacteria > Synergistota > Synergistia > Synergistales > Aminobacteriaceae > Aminivibrio. The sequence goes on from CAZJAR010000046.1 coordinate 1,055, forward strand.
ATGGCGAGGATGCCGACGCCCTTTTCCCGCGCAAGGGGGTGGAGCTCCTTCGTCGCGTCGGTCTCGATGAAGTTGAAGGGGAACTGGATGGAGACGAACAGACCCGACTCCACGTATTTTTTCGCCATGGACAGGCTGTGGGATGTGATGCCGATAAAGCGGACCTTCCCCGCCTTCTGTGCCTCCAGGGCCGCCTCCATGGCGCCCCCGGGAGCCATGATCTTCTCCCAGTCCTTTTCGAGGGCAACCTGGTGGAACTGGAAGAGGTCGATATAGTCCGTGTTCAGCCTCCTGAGGCTCAGGTCGATGTGCTCCGCGGCAGAGGGGGCGTCCCGCTTCATGGTCTTGCTGGCGAGGAAGATCCTGTCTCTCACCGGGGCAAGTGCCCTGCCGATCTTCTCCTCGCTGTCATGGTAGGCGTTCGCCGTGTCGAAGAGGGTAATGCCCAGGTCGAAGGCCCGGCGGAGGGTCCGCTCAGCCTCGGCGAAGGACAGCCGGATGATGGGAATGGCGCCGAATCCTACTTCAGACAGGGAAACTCCCGTCTTCCCGAAGGGAAAGTATCTCATGGTCGTCAGCTCCTTCTCGCCGGATGATTTCCGGCATTTCACAAAGGATAGCAGACAACTCCCCGGACCGGAAGAGAGGGGCTTGCATTCCCACTGCCGTTTGCCTATACTTGAACTGGTTCGAAAATTATTTCAGGAATATATTTCACGGGGAGGAAGCCATGTATTCGGATGCCCTGCTTGTAAAAGCCTCGGAGCTCTACTATTACTCCCGGATGTCCCAGGCCGAGATCGGCCGGGTGCTTGGCGTTTCCGCCCCCACGGTTTCCCGCATCCTCCAGGAGGCCATGGAACGGGGCATCATAGAAGTCCGCATCAGGGATACCCTTACCCGTACGGCCGATGCCGAGGAAGCGCTGAAAAAGAAGTTCGGCCTGCTGGACGCCGTGGTGGTGGAAATACCCCAGGACACCGACGGCAATTTCCTCCGCAAGCTTCTCGGCAAGAAGGCGAGCGAACTGCTGCCGAGATTCTGCGACCGGGGAGGAACCGTGGGCATCGGCTGCGGGATGACCATCAGGGAGATGATCGAATCCCTGGACCGGTCACGCCGTTTCCCCGACCTGAGGGTGGTCCCACTCATGGGGGGATGGGGCAAGGAGGAAGCCGCACGGGAGACAAACCGCCTTGCCAGCGACATGGGGAACATCCTCGGATGCGCTTTTTCCTATCTGCTGGCCCCTGCTCTCGTCAGTTCTCCGGAAGTCAGGGACATTCTGCTGCAGGAGCCCCAGATCCAGCTCACAACCCGCCTGTGGGAGTCGGTAAAAACGGCCTTTTTCTCCATCGGGCCGGAGCTGGACAGGATGTTTTTCCCCTATATTCCCGCTGAATACCTGGACATGGAGAAGGCGCGGAAGGCCGGGGGAGTGGGGGATGTCCTCGGCAGGATCATCGACGGGGAGGGGGCGGAAGTGCCCATTCCCTACAACGGGCGGCTGGTGAGCATTCCTTTTGAAACCCTGAAGAAAATTCCCAGGCGGGTCGGCATCGGCGGAGGCCCGCAGAAGTACCGGGGGGTCTACGCCGCGCTCGCCGGAAAACTTGTGAATGTGCTCATAACGGATTACGAGACGAGCTTATATCTCTTGCACTTGGAGGCGATGGAACATGACGGTATTTGAAGAACTGTTCAAGGTAAAGAAACCCCTTCTGGGGATGGTGCACTTTCCGCCCCTTCCGGGATCCCCTCTCTACGAGGCCGGGGCGGGAATGCACAAGATACGGGACACTGCCCTCCGGGACGCGGAAGCGCTGGTGAAGGCAGGCTTCGACGGCATTGTTTTCAGCAATGAGGGAGACCGTCCCTACCTTTCGAAAGTCGACAACGTCACGGTGGCGGCCATGAGCCGTGTCATTTCAGAGACGACGAAGGCTTTCGACGTGCCCTTCGGCCTTTCGGTCCTCGCCGACCCGGAGGCCGCAGTTGCCATCGGCGCCGCCGTGGAAGCCGATTTTGTGCGGATATTCCTCTCCTGGGTTTTCGTGGGCGACTGGGGGATCGTTGACCCTGACGCCGGTAAAATCCAGAGGCTGAAAGCTTCCCTGCAGGGGAAAATGAGAGTATTTGCCAATATTTCCGGCCATACCGAACCCCTGGGGGGCAGGAAGCTGGAGGATATAGCGAGGGGCGCAGTGAAGTTCGGCCTTGCCGATGCGGTCTGCCTCGCCGGAACCACCGCCGGGAGCGAGATTGCTGAGGAAGACCTTCGCGGAGCGCGGCGGGGAGCTGGAGACGCCCCGGTGATTGCCGGAACGGGCGTGAGCGTGGAGAACGCCGAGAGGATGCTCTCCCTGGCCGACGGAGTGATCATGGGAACGAGCATCAAGGTCGGCAGGGACACCTTCAAGCCCGTTGATCCCGAGAAGGCAGCAGAATTCATCCGCCGGGCGAAGGACATCAGGGACAGACTGAAATGACCGTCCTCGAGACCCGGAACCTCACCAAGGAATTTCCCGGAGTACGGGCTCTTTCCGACTTCTCCTTCACCCTGGAGAAGGGCGAGATTCATGGGCTCGTGGGCGAAAACGGGGCGGGAAAATCCACCCTGGTGAAAATTCTGGCGGGAGTCCATTCCCCCAGCTCGGGATCCTTCTTTCTGAACGGCACGGAGATGCGTTTCCGGTCGCCCCGGGATGCCGCCGACAGTATTGGCGTGGTGCACCAGGAGAGGGAGCTCGTTCCCCATTTTGCGGGTTGGGAGAACCTTTTTCTCGGCCTGGAGTTTTCTTCCCTCGGCTTTCTCAGGAAGAGGACGATGCGGGAAGAAGCCCTCCGGTTCGTGGAAAAATACGCCATGGACGTGGACCTGGACGCACCGGCTTCCGAATTGGGAAGCGGGAAGCAGGAGATGCTCTCTATTCTGAAGGTGCTGTTCCGGAACCCGGAAGTTGTGATTTTTGATGAGCCAACGGCACCCCTGAGCGTGAAGGAGTGTGAAAGTCTCTTCTCCCTTATACGGGACCTGAAGGCCCGGGACCTGGCCATCCTCTACATTTCGCACCACCTTTCCGAGGTGCTCGACCTGGCGGACCGTGTCACTGTCCTCAGGAACGGGAAGAAGGTGGACACGCTGGACGCCGCCTCCACGGACGAACAGGGGCTCATCCGCCTTATGATCGACCGGGATCTCGCGGGCCAGTACCCAAAGCGCCCTATTCCGGCCGGGGAAGAAGTCTTTGCCATGGAAGGCTGCTCTTCGGCGGCGGGCAAATTTCGGGATGTTTCCTTCTCCATCCGGCGGGGCGAGATCGTCGGGTTTGCCGGACTTGTGGGAGCGGGGCGGACGGAACTGGCCCGCTCCGTGTTCTGCGGTCTTCCCTTCGAAAAGGGGGCCATGCGTCTCGGCGGGAAACCCTTCGCTTCGCGGAGTCCAGGGGAGAGTATCGCCAAGGGCATTGCCATGATCCCGGAGAACCGCAGGGAAGAAGGGGTCGTTTCCGATCTTTCCGTGGGAGAGAATCTTGTGCTGCCTCTGCTGGGGGCCTTCACCTCTCTGGGATTCGTGAAAAAGAAACAGGCTGCGGCCCATGCGTCCTCTGTTTCCGAGCGGCTCTCCATAAAGTCTGCGGGCCTGTCCCAGGACGTGCGGACCCTGAGCGGCGGCAACCAGCAGAAAGTCTCGGTGGGGAAGTGGTTCGGCACGCCGTCCCTTCTCTGGATATTTGACGAGCCCACCCAGGGGATCGACGTGGACGCCAAACGGGAGGTGTACTCCATCATGGAAGACCTCGCCGAGGGCGGGGCGGGCGTGTGGTTCATCAGTTCCGACCTCAGGGAGCTTCTCGCCATGGCCGACAGGATTATTGTCATGAAAAACAATCTCATCGCCGGGGAGTTTCGTTCCCCCTGCGACAGTGAAGAGATTCTCGCTACCATGATGGGGGAGGAAAGCTGACATGTCCCAGGAAACACTTCATTTCCAGAAATCGCTGACGAGATTCGGCACCATTCTTGCCCTTATTGTCATTGCTGCGGGGTTTTCCCTTGCCGTCCCGGGATTCGCAGGAGGAGAGAACATCATGAACATCCTCCGGCAGATCGCCCTGCTGGCTGTCATATCGGAAGGGTTTACCATGTGCCTCATCGTGGGTGAACTTGACCTGGCCTTTCCCCATATCGCCAGCCTGTCCGGGGCTCTTGTTGCAGGGCTCATTTTCGGCGGAATGCACCCCCTGGCGGCGGTGATCATCTCCCTGGGAGTCGGGATCGCCTTTGGCCTGGCGGCTGGGCTGCTGGTAACCAAGATCGGCATCCCGTCCCTCATCACCACTCTTGCCACAGGCATCATCGCCGGAGGAATGGTCTACATGTACACCAAGGGGGTGTCCTTCTACGGGCAGATGCCCCCGTCCTTCCTCGCCCTCGGCAGGGGGAGCGTGGGACCGGTTCCGTCGCTCATCTTCATCATGTTCGCCGTGGTTGCGGCGGCCCAGGTAATGATCTCGTCCACCCGCATCGGCAAATTTATGCAGGCCACGGGGGCCAACCCGGCGGCATCCCGCCTCGCGGGCATCAACATCGACCGGTGCAAAATATTCGCCCTCAGCCTCTCTGGCCTGGCAGCGGCCTTCACAGGCATTCTGCTCACGTCCCGCCTCGGATCGGCCAATCCCGAGGGGGCGTCCGGCTTCATGATGGATGCCTTCGCGGCGGCGCTTCTCGGCATGACGGTGCTCAGCGTCGGCCGGGCGAATCCTTTCGGCACATTCATAGGGGCTCTCATGATCGGCGTCATCAACAACGGCATGACCCTTGCCGGGGCGCCTTACTACACCCAGGATATAGTGAAGGGGCTCATCATCCTGCTGTCGGTCACCATAACGTCCCTTCAGGCGAAAAAGATGGCGCGGCACTGACCGCGTACGGAACGGTCCACTTTGCAGGAGCGAAATATCATTCAGGGAGGGAAAAACGATGAAAAAAACGGTACTTTTGTTGGCGGCAATTGCGGTAGTCCTCGCGGCAGCCGGGTGCGGGGCTGCGAAGGAAATCTCCGTGGGCTTCATCGCCACGAACTTCTCGGCGGAGGCACAGGCCCGGGTGGCCAATTCCTTCGAGAAGCTGGCAAAGGAGAAGGGCTGGGACGTGAAAATGCTCAACTCCGCCGGGTCCATCGAGACCCAGTCCAACCAGCTTGAGAATCTGTACCAGATGAAGGTTGACGCCGTGGTCATGGCCATGGCCCATCCCCAGGAGATCCGTCCCGCACTGGACAAGCTCGTGGAGGCGAAGATCCCGGTCATCACCATCGACTCCGGGTATGTGGACGGCGTGGTGGCTGACATCACTGCCGACAACTTCGCCATGGGGGCGAAGGCGTCCACCTTCCTGATGGACACCATCGGGGGGCAGGGCAACATCATCGTCATCAAGTTCGAGAAGCACTACGGCACCCGCAGGAGGGGAAAGGTCCTCGACGTGGTTCTCTCCGAGTACCCCGGCGTGAAGGTTCTTGCCGAGTACAGCGTGGTGGCCACGAAGCGGTTTATGGACGACACCAGGGCCGCCATGGAGACCTACGCAACACGTTTCGGCGACCAGATCGACGGCGTGTGGTGCGCCTTCGACCAGCTTGCCTACGTGGCAGGTGACGTGCTCCAGGAGAGGGGCAACAAGAAAGCAGTGATCGTCGGCGTTGACGGCAACCAGGAGACCTTCCGGCGGATCGGCGCCGGGCAGATGGCCGCCACTGTGGCCCAGCCCTTCGAAGCCATGGCTGGAAAGGCCATCGAGCTGGTGAACGCTCTCGCCGTGGATGGAAAGAGCGTTGAAGAAGCCACCGGAGGACGGAAGATCTTCTACATGGACGCGCCTCTCATTGACAGGACCAACCTGCCGGAATAACATCCCTTCAGGGAAGGAAAAGCAGCACACCGCGGGCCGCCGGAAGAACTTCTCCGCGCGGCCCTTTTCAGAGGAGATGAAGTCTATGCCGCTGTTTCTGGGAGTGGATATGGGAACGTCCTCCCTCAAGGCCTGCGTAATCGACGGAGAGGGCCACACGGCCGCCAGGGCGAAGGTTCCCTCGGAAACCCTTTCTCCCGAACCCGGCATGTACGAGGTGGACGGAGAGAAATGCTGGTGGAGGGGGTTTCTCTCTCTCTGCGGAGACCTTTCCCGCTCCGTCCCCCTTTCTGACATTGCCGGGGTGTGCGTCAGCTCCGTGTGCGGCTCCTTCATCCCGGTGGATGACAGGGGACGGCAGACCCACAACGCCATTCTCTACGGCATCGACCGGCGGGCGGCCAAACAGGCGGAGGAGCTGAACGAAAAATATGGTCCGAACCTGGCCGGCAGGCTCGGGGGGCCCTTCACCACCCATTCAGTTTTTCCCAAAATACTCTGGCTGAAGGAACGGCGCCCGGGCGCGTACGGGAAGACCTCTTTTTTCCTTGAGCCGAACAATTTCGTTACCTTCCGTCTTACCGGGGAAAGGGCCTGGGATTTCCCCTCAGCCGCCGGTACGACTCTCGTGGACAGGTCCGCTCTGGAGTGGCCCCGGGACTTTTTTGCCGGCGAAGGAGTCGATCCGGCCCTTTTCCCCAGTCTCTGCTGGCCCCTCTCACTCTTGGGACGGGTGACTGCCGGTGCGGCCCGTGAAACCAGGCTGCCTGAGGGAGTTCCCGTTGCCGTAGGCGCCTGCGACATCAATGCTGAAGCTGCCGCAGCAAAGGCCTTTTTCCCCGGGGACTGTGTTGTGGTTTTCGGCTCAACGGTGAGTATGCTTTTGACCACTGAAGCTCCGGCAGAGGTTCCCGGCTTTGTCTCCGGCATGTCCCTCCTGGAAGGCACGTACCGCATTGGAGCTGCCACGGCGTCAGGATCCAGGTTTCTCCAGTGGATGAAGAACACCTTCAGGCCAGGCGACGGGGAAAGCGATAAATCTCCGTCGGGAATCCTGATACTGCCCTGGCTCGACGGTGCGAGAACCCCCTACCACAACCCTGGGGCAAAGATGACCTTTACCGGCATGGACAGCTCGGCAACACCGGGGCGTATGATCCGGGCCGGCAGGGAGGCTCTCGGTTATGAGCTTTCCCTTCTTCTGTCCAAGATCGAAGAAATCCGCCCGGTTCCGGGTGTGCTCGATGTATCGGGCGGCCTGTGCAATGACCGGATGCTCATGGGGCTCATCAGTTCCATCACCGGAAAAAAACTTCGTCTTCACCGGGATGTGGACGCTTCTTTCGGCGATGCCCTCCTGGCAGCCGCCGCATCAGGATTTCTCCCGCCGGAGGGACTGAAAAGCCTGGGGGGAAATGGGACCATGGTTTTTCCCGATCCTGTACTCCACGGAAAATACCAGCCCTGGAACCGCCGTTTCAGGGATTTGGCAGAAAACAGCTGAAGGTGACTTCGCTCAGAGTGTTTTTTAGGTGAACAGGTAAGACAACAGGAGAGGAAAAACCATGAGAATCGTCAGGAGGCGGACCGTCTGGAGGATGCTTACCTTCAGGGGGTCCGCTCCCATTTCTTCCGAGATGATGGACATCTGGGACAATCCCCCAAGAGACGTTGAGAGGAGGCAGGTGGGGTAGTTCCACCCCGTCATCCTGTGGAGCAGGAAGCCCAGGGAGAGGCTCGCCGCCAGCATGACAATGGTGATCGCCAGCACCGGGCCTGCCATGGTGCTGAATTGTTTCAGGGTATCTGCGGTGATATTTGCGGCGATGATAATTCCGATGCCGATCTGTGCGGCGGTCCGCAGCACGCCCGGCAGGGGAGGCTGTTCCTTCCATGCCAGGTTGACGATGGAAACGGCTATCATTGCACCTGTCAGAATGCCTACCGGAAGATGGAGACGGTATCCTGTGAAGCCGCCCGCGAGAGCTGCCGCCGCCAGGATGGCATAGCCCCTTGAGGAAAAGCTTTCGGCCCGGGGCAAGGGAGGAAAATCGTCATCGTCACGGATCTGCGGTGCACCGGAGAGGAGGGGAGAGGGGCAGGGAAAGGACTGGCCGGATCTCCTTTCATGCCATGCAGTCCATTTTCTGCAGAAGAAAGGTGTTGCCACCAGTGCGGTGAGCAGACGGAACACCTGGAGAAGCGTCACGCTTGCCACGTCGGCTCCCAGAGACATGGAGAGGAGAGCCATTTCCGAAATGCCCCCGGCAGTGGAGCCGAGAAAGGCTGTGACAGGCGAGAGTTCGCTCATTACATACAGGAGACTTCCCCCTGAAAGGGAGATGGCCAGCATCCCCGCCGAGATGGTGAGGGCCGGAACAGGCAGTTCCCTGAGAAAACGGATTGAGGAGCGGGTCACCTTCTGCCCCACGTAGGTGCCGATGACGATGTTGCTGAACCAGGCAACATGCCTGAGAGGAAACTCGGGATAGCAGCCCGCAAGGTTCAGCATTGCGGCAAAAAAAAGCGACCCCAGCACTCCCGGAACGGGGAGCCTGAAGCGCCGGAAAACAAAGTATCCTGTGGTCCCTGCGGCAAAGACGAGGAGAAGACCTGTCATGGAAGAATAACCTCCGGAAAAAAGTCAGAAGTGGCGAATGACGAACGACTCCTCCCCGCTTTCGGGGGGCTTTTCGATGATCGTCAGCCGTGAAACCCGGGCGGAAGAAGGACCGCGGCGCAGCCATGCTCCCATTTCTTCCAGTGATTTCCTTTCACCCTGGGCCTGGACCTCCACGGAGCCGTCGGGAAGATTGCGGACCCACCCGGTAAGACCGAGGGAGAGGGCCGTGCGCGCCGCCCAGTGGCGGAATCCCACTCCCTGAACCCTTCCCTCCACGAGAAAGTGATGCCTTTCGGCCGTCAAGCGTACTTTCCCATCAGGCTCTCCAGCCGCTCGATCCGGGACGAGAGGGCCGGATGGGTGCTGAAGAGACTGTCCTTCCCCTTCTTTTTGCGCAGGAGGGGATTCACGATGTAGAGGTGCTGCATTCCCTGGCTCGCCCCTCTCAGCTCTACAGGGTCGGCGGTGAGTTTTTTCAGTGCCGAGACGAGCCCTGCGGGATTGCGCGTCAGTTCCACTGCTGATGCGTCGGCAAGATATTCTCTCTGCCTGCTCACCGCGAGCTGGATGAGAGACGCCAGGATGGGAGCGATGATCGAGAGGACAACAGCAACAATAGCCATGATCGCCTGGGCCTGTCCTCCGCCCCTGGAGTCGCTGTTCCGCCTGCGGCCGCCGAGGGAACTGTAGAACATGCTTCGCCGCGCCACGTCGGCGAGGAGGACTATGGATCCCACCATGACCGCCATAAGCATGGCAAAACGGATATCGTAGTTGCGAACATGGGACAGCTCGTGGGCCATGACTCCCTGGAGCTCCTCCCTGTTCAGTTTTTCCATGAGTCCCCTGGTTATGGCGACGCTGGCATGCTTGGGATCCCGTCCCGTGGCGAAGGCGTTCATGGCCTCGTCCTCGATGACGTACACTTTGGGCATGGGCATGCCGCCCGCGATGGAAAGCTCCTCGACTACGTTCCAGAGCTGCGGGGCGTCGTCATGGGTTATCTCCTTCGCCCCGCTCGAGGCCAGGATCATGGAATCGCCAAACTTCCAGGAGATAAAAAAGTACAGTCCTGCCACCGCCGCGGCGATGACAAGCCCGGAGAGCCAGTCTCCGCCCCAGGAGGCACCCAGGGTGGCACCGAAAAGGCCGAAGATGACGGCCATGACTCCGAAGAGCAGGATGCTCATGCGTTTGTTGTGGTCGATAAGACGGTTGAAGCTTGCCATGGCAGATGCCTCCTATCCGAAGGAAACGTCGACGGCGTTCCGCTCGGAGGCGTCATCAACTGCCCAGAGAGGCCGGGGGCCATACCCCATTTTCCCGGAGACAAGATTGTTCGGGAATACGGAAATGGCGATGTTGTATTCCTTCACTGCGTCGTTGTAATACTGGCGGGCGAAGGCGATCTTGTTTTCTGTGGATGAAAGCTCTTCCTGCAGGGCAAGGAAATTCTGGTTTGCCTTCAGGTCCGGGTAATTCTCAGAAACGGCCAGCAGAGACTTCAGCGCTCCAGTGAGCTGATTCTGCAGCGGGGCGGTCTCTTCCACGGTCGTAGCGGCGAGGGAGGCGCTACGCAGGGCGGCGATCCGCTCGAAAATATCCCGTTCATGGGCCGCGTAGGCCTTCACCGTGTCCACAAGGTTGGGTATGAGGTCGTACCGTCTCTTGAGCTGCACGTCTATCTGACTCCAGCCGTTATCGGCATGGGCTTTCTTTTTAACAAGGGAATTATAGATGTAGACCACGTAGATCACTGCCGCTGCAAGGAGCGCGAGCAGAATATACAGAATGTTATTCAAGAAAAAACCTCCTTTTCGGCACGATGATTGATTTCTGACAGCATTATACCCTTTTTCAGTCCAGATACAGGGGGATTCTCTCCCGAAACAGCCGTATCAGCTTCTTTGTCAGCGGACCGGGCATGCCGCCGCCGATGACAGATTCCCCGATCCTCACCACCGGAGCCACCTCCTTTACGCTGCCCGAGATGAAGGCTTCCGACACGCAGTCAAGCTCGTCCAGGTGGAGACACCGCGTTTCCACGTTTATGCCGTTTTCCCTGGCGATCTCCATGATGATCTCCCTCGTTATGCCCCGGAGAACCCTGTGGTCCGGGGCCGTTATGAGATTGTCTCCGGCGGCGGCGAAAAAACTGCTGGTCGCCGATTCGGTTATCTCCCCTCCCGGGCAGTACAGGGGCTCAAAGGTGCCCTGTTCCCTGCGTGAAAAGGGAGTCATGTAGTTGATACTTTTGACCCGGCAGAGTACCCGTTCTTCCGGGAGGATTGAAAGAGCCAGCCCTGTGGAATGCACTTCTTCCGGCGTGGGCTGGAGAGGCGAGAAGAGGACGAAGAACCTCGGACTGGGAAAGGTGCCGTTCTCCTCCACGTCGCCCGCGGTGAGAAAGGGCTTGGCGAGACTGTCGCCGGGAATTCGTGAAGCTCCTTCCCGGATGATGTCCGCGATCTTGTCCATGGGCATGGGAAGGCTCATGCGGGACTGAAGAGCCGATTCCGCAAGCCGCTCCAGGTGGCGGAACATGGCAAATGGGCGGCCGCCGTAGGTCCGAACAGTGTCGAAGACTGCGATACCTCTCTGGAGCCCCAGGTCGGTGAGTGGAAGTCCGGCATGGTAGCCTTCGGCGAATTCTCCGTTGAAAAAGCAGAATGACATTTTGCGGAAGCACCTCGATCCTTTTTCGATGGCTAATCCTAGCACTTTGAGGGAAGGGGCTCAACGGAAAAATGCGCCGCGGGCTCAACATTTCCGTCGGAATGAAGAAAAAAAAGAGGCCGCCTCCGAAGAGACAGCCTCTTTTCTCTATTATGGTAGCCCCAACGGGATTCGAACCCGTGTTTTAACCTTGAGAGGGTTACGACCTAGGCCACTAGTCGATGGGGCCGTTGCTTGCTGGCTGGGGAACCTGGATTCGAACCAAGATTACCTGATCCAGAGTCAGGCGTCCTGCCATTGGACGATTCCCCAACTTCGGTGTTTCATGTCGATGTTGGTTGTGCGGGGAGTATATTACCACAAATCAAGGGTTTGACAAGGGGCAGGCGTGAATTTTTTACGATGGAAAAAATTCGGAAAATTTAGTTTACGAATGGTTTTTTTAAGGAGTTTTAATCACACTGCCCGCCAAGATAACCTAATCAACATCTGCTTTGTTTACAGGCAGAATGTATTTCAAAAAGGAGCAGGTTGCCGTGCATTCAACGAAGAAAATCGAAACTGGAGCGAATGGCGGGGCAGTTAGGGAGAAGCCGGTCAGCAGGAAGGTTTTAAGAAATGTCCCCTCTCGGAAGTTTTCTTGACACGTCCCGCGAAAACACTCACAATGACTACATGCTGCTTTTCAGCGCGAAAATCTGTGGCTACGGCTGCTCTCCCTGGGGGAATGAATGATGTTCGAAATGAAAATTGCGGTCGAATCCTGGGGGCGGGATGTCTTGCTCACGGGACGGCTGGACGCCAGGTCGGCGCCCGATTTCGAGAAGGAGGCCATAGCTGCTGTCGATGCGGCTGAGGAGAACATCCACATGGTCCTCGACTTCTCTAATCTTGAATATATCAGCAGCGCAGGGCTGCGCTCGATCCTTGTCCTTGCCAAGCGCATTTCACCCTCGGGAGGCAAGGTGGTCCTCTGCGGCATGTCCGGCGTCGTTGAGGAAGTCATCGCTGTCTCAGGCTTCGATAGCTTCCTTCCCGTGGCCAAGAGCCGCGGGGAAGCCCTCCGAGTCGTCGGAGCGGTGTAGAGGAGGCGAGGAGAATGGAATCCATCGTCAGGGAGCGGACTTTTCCCGCCTCTCTTGATTGCCTGGGCGATTTTCGGGCCTTCATTCTGGAGGAAAACGGCGCCGGGGAGCGCCTGCCGCCGAAGCGCGTTGCGCACCTGGATGTCGCCATCGAGGAGATCGTGGTGAATATATGTTCCTACGCCTACGAGACTCCTCCGGGAGAACTGACCATCAGGGTGGAGGAGTCCCCCGAGGCGTTCGCCGTTGACTTCCTGGACAACGGCGTGGCCTTCGACCCTCTCGCGGCGGACGAACCGGACGTCACCCGTCCGCTCGAAGAGCGAAATGCCGGCGGCCTGGGCATCCTCCTGGTCCGGAGGATGATGGACGAGGTCCACTACTCCCGGAAGGGAACGCTGAACAGCCTCCGTATCGTGGTGAAGACGCCCCGGGAAAAGTAGGGGAGGCGTTTCCGGTGGTTTTCGACTCTTCGGCCGTCCGTCGTCTGCCGCTTCTCCTTCTTCCCGTTCTTTTGCTCCTCTGCGCCGGATGCGCACAGGGGAAGGAGGCGGCTCCCGCCATGACGAAGGCGACTATGACCCTTCAGTGGTACCCCCAGACACAGTTCGCCGGGTACTACATGGCGCTGGAGAAGGGGTTCTATGCTGCCCGCGGCATCGACCTCGAAATCCGGCGCGGAGGCTCCGACGTTGATGTCATAGGTGACTTGCGCTCAGGAAGGACCGATTTCGCGACGCTCTTCCTCACAGCGGGCATCCGATACCGGTCGAAAGATCTGCCCCTGGTGAACGTCGGGCAGATCGTCAACCGGGGAAATCTCCTCATTGTGGCGTACAAAAATCGCGGCATCCGCACGGTCAAGGATCTGAACGGGCGCAAGATGAGCCTGTGGGGGGACCATTTTTCCGGCGGATACAAGAAACTGTTCAGCGACAACGGCATCTGGCCGGTGATCATTCCCCAGTTCATATCGGTGGAGGTCTTCCTGCGCGGAGGAGTGGACGCCTGCTCCGCCATGAGCTACAACGAATTTATCCGCATTCTGCAGGCCGGACGCGACCCCGGGGAGTTCACTGTGATCTCTCTCAGCGATGAAGGGTACGACTTCCCGGAAGACGGTATTTACTGCACGGAGGAGACGTGGCGCAGAAATCCCCGTCTTGCCCGGGAGCTGCGCGAGGCCTCCCTGGAGGGGTGGCGCTATGCGGCCGAACACCCCGACGAGGCTGTAGCGCTGATCCTCCGCAAGGCCGACGAAGCGGGGTATATCGTGAACCGCCTTCTGCTGCGGCGGATGCTCGACACGATCCTTCCGTCTATCTTTCCGGAAACCTCTTCGGGATGGACTCCGGGGGTACTCTCCAGGAGAGACTACGAACGCACCTTCGACATGATGGAGACTGTCTTCGTCGAGATGACGGAGCGGGTTCCCTATGATGTTTTCTTTCCGGGGAGCGGCGAGCGATGAAGGAGCATCTCTTTCCCCTCTTTCCCGACGGACGCAGGGGCGTTTCCATCGCGGCCAAGCTTTCCCTGATGATCATCGCGGGGGTCGGCGCCATTTTTCTCGCGATCGTCTTCTACGGCTACTCGACGTCGAGGGCCGCGCTGGAAGAAGAGTTCGGCGCACGGATGGAAAACCTCGGCAACGCCGCATCGAGCACGTTCCAACAGATCCCTCGCGTCGCCGAGGCGGTGACGCACGATCTCGCCTCCATGCTGACCTTTTTCGATCCTCCTCCCGGGAAGATTCCCGAAATGATGAGGGCGCTTCTGGAGTCTCATGGCGAAGTCTCCGGACTTTCCATCGGCTTCTCGAAGGAGGCGGCGAATCCGCTGCTGCGGAACTTCTGTCCCATCGTCTTCCGAAGGGGAGACTCAATCCTTTACCACGATATCGCGCAGGATCTCGACTGGACGGTGCAGGACTGGTACCAGCTTCCTCTCCAGATGGGGAAGCCCCTCTGGACGGAGCCCTTCTTCGGCGACGACGGTTCCGGTGCGATGATGGTCAACTATTCCATTCCCGTCTACGATGCGTCCTTGCGCTACCTTGCCTCCGTCGGCGCTTCGCTGGAACTGAACTGGCTGGCCGGCATCATCTCGGCGATGGAGGTTGGGGGACGCGGCTATGTCTTCCTGGTGTCCGCAAACGGAACCTTCGTTTCCCACCCGCGGAGGGAGCTGCTGATGAGAGAGACGCTCTTCACCGTCGCCGAGATGGAGAACCGCCCCGACCTGATCCCCCTGGGGCACAGCATGATAGGCGGGGAGACCGGTGTGCACTCCCTCATCGATCCTCTCCGCGGAAGACTGCTGGTCTTCTTCCGTCCCGTGGGTGACATGGGATGGTCCCTCGGCATCGTTTTTCCCGAGGAGGAGGTGCTGGACGACATCATCCACCTGCGCCGGGTACAGACGTTCCTCGGTCTGGGCGGAATGCTCGCCCTGCTCCTCATGGTCTTCTTCATCTCCGGAAGGATCAGCGGACCGATACGCAGACTCAAGGACGCCACGCAGCGGCTCTCCTCGGGCGACCTGGACGTCCCCCTTCCGCCGATCTCCGGGAGGGACGAGGTAGCGCTCCTGACCGTCTCCTTCGCCTCCATGAGGGAGAACCTTCTTCTCTATGTGGAGCGCCTGAAGACCGAGACGGCGGCCCGTGAACGCATCGCCAGCGAACTGGACATCGCACGGTCGATCCAGATGAGCCTCGTTCCCCGAACCTTCCCGCCCTTTCCGCAGGATGGACGCATCGACCTCTTCGCCCGTCTTGAGCCCGCCCGCGAGGTGGGAGGAGACTTCTACGACTTCTTCCGGACGGACGAAGACCACCTGATGCTCGTTGTGGGTGACGTCTCCGGCAAGGGGATCCCCGCCGCGCTCTTCATGGCCGTGACGCGAAGCTTCGTCAAGGCCGCAGCAGCGGCTTCCGGAGGGTGTCCTTCGCCGGCAGAGCTGATGGCAGCGGTCAACGATCAGATCGTCGAGGGGAACGAGGCCTGCATGTTTGTCACCCTTTCCTTCGTCCTGGTGGATCTCCGGGACGGATCGTTCCGGTACGCCGGCGGAGGACACCCGTTCCCAAGGGTTTTCGGGAGCGAAGGCGCCGCCGCCCTTCCTCCCGTCAAAGGACCTCTCGTGGGGGCGATGCAGGGAATGCGGTTCGAGGAAGGCTCGGGAAGGCTGAAGGAAGGGGAGGGGCTTTTCCTCTTCACCGACGGGGTGACCGAAGCGTTCAACGCTGACGAAGCTCTGCTGAGCGAGGATGTTATGGACATCTGGCTCTCGGAGATGCGTTCCCTCGGAAGCGAGGCGCTTGTCCGCGAGATGCGCCTGCGGATATCCGGCTTCGCAGGGAGTGCGGAGCAGTCGGATGACATCACGCTGCTCTGTTTCCGCTACATGGGGCCGGATACCCGAAAGGCGCAGACGGACTGAGGGCGTTTGGACGCTGCGACGGAGCATATTTTGTTCTTTTGAAGGAGTGGCCTTTATGAGCGAAGTGTTTTCAATGTGGAAGAATATGAAGATGGTTGTGCTTGCGGTGCTCTGCGCAGCTCTGTACGCGGCTCTGCTGATCCCTTTCAAGGGCTTCGTGCTGATTCAGGGTATCACGGAGTTTCGTCCTGCGAGTGCCCTTCCCGTGGCGATGGGGCTGTTATTTGGTCCCGCAGGGGCCTGGGGGGCGGCTATAGGGAATCTCGTGGGTGACTTTTTCGGCTCGCTGAGTGCCGGCAGTCTCTTCGGTTTCGTGGGGAACTTCATGTTCGCCTATGTGCCGTACAAGCTCTGGATCAACCTGGGGCTGGTCCCGAAGAACGACAGGGAACCCGACCTGAAGTCGAAGCGGAAGAT
>CAZJAR010000047.1:0-17067 GCA_964543785.1 uncultured Synergistaceae bacterium
TCGGGAACGAACCCCGCCATGTTGCCCGCCGCCACGGAGCTCATTTCGATGGTGCCCATGCGGACGCCTTCCGCCAGATCCCGCTCGCCGCCGAGCTGGGCCTGGGGGAAGATGGTGACTTTCATTTCGCCGCCGGACTTCTCCTCCACGAGCTTCTTGAACTGCTCCGCACCGATCTGGTACTGGTGCTCCAGGCTCCCCGAATGGGCGAACTTAAACTCCACCGCCGCGAACGCCGTCCCGGTCAGAAGGATCACCCACACCGCAACCGCCGCAAAAAACACTCCGCTTCTCTTCATTATCTTCCCCTCCTATTTAAGATGGGTCCCGTAGATATCGGGTACCCTGTCATTGAAGACCGTCAGGAAATTCCTGGTCCTGGACACCTCGTCGAGGTCAATGGTGACAAACCCCGCCTCTTCGCCTTCCCCGCCCTCGAAGAGGACCTCTCCCTTGGGGCCGAGGATCATGGAGCCGCCGCCGAAGTGGGTGTCCCCGGTGGTGCCGCACCGGTTGCAGGCCACCACGTACATCTGGTTCTCGATGGCCCGTGCCCGGAGCAGGGTCTTCCAGTGATCCGCCCGGGGACTCGGCCACTCGGCGCTCACGAAAAGCACCTCCGTGCCCCGGAGGGCATAGGTGCGCAGCCATTCGCAGAACCGGATGTCGTAGCAGATGACGCAGCCCGCCTTCGCTCCCTCGAGGGAGAAGAGGCATTCCTTTCTGCCGCCGGTGAAATACTTCTCCTCCTCCATGAGACGGATGAGATGGACCTTGTCGTAGTAGGCCACCAGCTCGCCCCTGGGGTTGATCACCTGGGCGCGGTTGGCGTAGCCGCTTCCCGTGGAGGCCAGCACGGAGCCGCCCACGAACCAGACGCCGTACTTCTTCGCCAGGCGCCCGAGAAATTCGGCAGCTCCCTTCCCCTCAGGGTCGGCGAGTTCGGCCGCCCTGTCGAGGGCGTACCCCACGTCCCAGATCTCCGGAATGACCACCGCCGTGGGCATGTCGGACGGGACGGACACGGAGGCCATCCACTTCTCCACGTTCTTCCTGTTCTTCTCCCGGTCGCCCAGGGCGACATCAAGCTGCAGCACACCGACTCGAAGCTTCACGGAACCACCTCCTCAATTACGATCGGGAAGGACCCGCACGGAATACTCGTGCCGGATTTCCCTTCCAAGAACAGGATCCATCAGGGAGAGGACGTAGCGTGTCCCGTAGACGATCCCCTCGCCGAGCACCGGCAGGGTGCCGCTGAACAGGGCAAGTTTTCCCGTTCCCGCCGGGGCGTCCTCCCGGGCCAGCTCGAAAAGTTTCTCAGGCGGAAGCATTTTCCCGAGGGTTCCTTCCTGGTAGAGTTTTCCGTCGTTCCAGGTTCTCAGTTCGATGGAATCCCAGTGGCCCCTCACCTCGTCAACCCTCCAGAAGAGGGATCCAACGACCTTCGAGCAGGCCTGCTTCGCCTTGGCCACGGAGACCGTCTCAAGGGCCCTGTCAGTATGGTCGCTGGCCACTGTCACGCAGAGATTGTTCCCCTTGTCCCGCGCGAGAAATACCTCCCCCTCGCCGGAAGAAAATTCACCCACCACCCAGAGCAGCCCGGTGTTCGATACCCGCTCCGGTTCCACCCAGTACATGGAGGGGACCTTCTCCGGGGCGGGAACACCGATCTTCCGCAGCTCCTCCACGTGGGCGAGCACCCCGGCCTGGTCCCGGCCTGTGTACCCTGCAGCCACACAGGCGTCCCAGGAAAGATGAACCTCCCGGGAAACGCCGTCCTTTCCCAGTTCCGTACTTTTCATCCACATTGTTTCAGCACCTTCTTCCGTATGAGGACGAAATGTCCTCGATCTTCCGCAGCAAAATAACCTCTGTTTTTTCAAGATGCTCCAGGAGGGCCTCCCGGGCAGCCCGTTTTTTCCCTTCTTCCATGGCACCGAGGATTTTCCCGTGCTCCCCGAGAACGTGGTCGTAGCGTTTTTCGTCCATTGCCAGCATGCCAAGCCAGATCATTTCTTCGCTCACCGTGCTCCAGAACTTTCGGAGGACAGAATTCCCGAGGACGAGAAAGAGAACGGAGTGAAAGGACTGGTCTGCCGTGATAAAGGAGAAGAGACTCCCACGGGATTCGTTCATAACCTCCGCCATGGCGGACATCTTTCGCCCCGCTTCCCTGGCGAGGCCTGTTGAGAGAAGAAGGTCCAGCGCTTCCCGCTCAAGAATCCGCCTGGCCTGGAACACCTCCCGGAGATCCGACGCGGAAACCGGCCGGACCTGGATGTTCTTCCGGGAATTCACCCGGAGCCACCCCTCCTGGGACAGACGGTGGACCGCCTCACGGACAGGCGTACGGCTCACGCCGAGCTCTTCGGCGAGGTTCCGCTCCTGAAGGATGCATTCCGGAGGGAACTCCAGGGAGAGAATCCCTTTCTTTATTCTTTCATAGACTCCGGAGGCGAGATTGTCTTTTCTCAAGTGGTATACCACTTCCTTCCATGGTATACCACAAGAATAATCAATCAAATGCATCCTGTCAAGAGGAAAGAACATACCCTGAGGGGAGGGCGGCGGCCCGATATGGTACAATTATCCCCGGGCGGCTTTGGCTACTTTCCCGGGCATGAAGAACAGGAAAAGAGGAGTTGAAGCGGGAATGGACAGTTGCGGCGGAGTGAATTTCGAACACGTGGTCAACATCAGTCCCATAGTATCCATACTATGGGTTTCGGGCAACAGGGAAACACCATGCTTCGTCTCGGGCGCGATTGCCTCTTTCGGCTACGCACCCTCTGACTTCACCTCGGGGAAGGTCCGCTACGCAGACATAATCCACCCCGCCGACAGGGAAGGGCTGGAATTCTCCCCGGACGGCGCTTCAAGGGTCTACAGAATTGCCGCCGCTGACCGCTCATGGCGGTGGGTATCCCACAGGATCTGCCGGCTGGAGCCTTCGCCGGGCGTTCCCGATGAATTTCTCTGGACTCTTGCCGACATCACGGCCCACAAAGAGGCGGACGATCTCCTCAAAAAGAACCAGGAGGACCTGCAGGCTTTTCTGAACGCCATTCCCGCAGTGCTCCTCATCGTTGCTGAGGACGGGGAGTGTCTCAGGGTCACCGGATCCCGTGACACGCCTCTTGTGGAGGAAGCGGCGGGGCTTCTCGGCAAGAAAGTGGACGCGGTGCTTCCTCCCGAACGGGGCGCGGAACTCCTCGCTCCCGTGAAGCGATGCATAGAGACAGGCACGCCGCAGTTCTTCACCTTTGAAATCACCCTCCGCGGAAAAACCTTTTTCCAGGAGGCCAGGGTTTCCCCCATCGCCGGGTCCTTCGGAGGGAAGCGGGCAGCCATTGTTGTTGCCCTCGACGCCACGTCCCGGAAGGAACTGGAGGATGAAATCATGCTCCAGGCGGGCCAGGACCCTCTCGGAAGCCCGTCGAACAGGGGACAGTTCAACAGGAAACTTCTTTTCTCCCTTGCGGAAGCCCATCGGACAGGGTCCTCCCTCGCGCTGTTCATGATTGACCTGGATCATTTCAACGCAGTAAACGAGGCCATAGGAAGAGACATGGCCGACCTTCTGCTCAAGGGAGTGGCGAAAAAGATCCAGAGCTTATGCCGCCAGGACGATATTCTCTACCGCATGGAGGGAGTGAACTTTTACCTCATCCTGCCGAAACTGCGGAACAGGGAGGAGGCCGCCATGGTGGCGGAGCGGATCCTCCTGGCTGTACGGACCGCCGCAGCGGGGTACTGCGGAAACATTCTCCTGTCGGCCACCATCGGCATCAGCCTGTTTCCTGAAAACGGCATGGATGGAAAGGCCCTCCTCCGGGCTGCGGAATCGGCCCTTTCCTCCGGCAAGGCAGCGGGAGGCGACTGTTTCGGTTTTGCCGAACCGTCCGCCTGAGAGAAACAGACCGTCCGCATCCTCTGTACCGCAAAGAAGAGTGCTCCCCTTCGAAGGGGAGCACTCTGCATTTCATGGAACCCGCCCTACCTGCAGAGCAGGACGGCCAGGTCGTTTACGTTGGTCCCCGTCGGTCCTGTCCTCACGAGGCTCCCGCAGGCATCCAGGGCACGGTAGGAATCGTTCTCCCCGAGGAGTGACTCCGGGTCCATGCCGAGGGAGAGGATGGCTTCCCCGGTCTGGCCGTCAACGAGTCCGCCGGCTGCATCCGTGGGCCCGTCGGTCCCGTCGGAGCCAATGGAGAGAAGGACCGTATCCTTCAGGCCCCTGATTCCCAGGGCTGCTGCAAGGGCCAGTTCCTGATTGCGGCCGCCCTTGCCCTTTCCTTTGAGGTGCACCACCGTTTCTCCCCCGAGGATCACCGCGCAGGGAGCCTGGAGGGGATGCCCCGTGCCCTGAATTTGCCGGGCTATGGAGGCCATAAAGGAGCCTGCTTCCCGGGCCTCGCAGTTCAGGGTGGTGGTGAGGAGCAGAGGTCTGTACCCCAGATCCTTCGCAGCTTTTTCCGCGGCGCCGCACAGTGCGGACACGCTGCCGGCGATCACCGTCGAGACGTTTGAGAGGGTCTTCGGCGTCTCTTCGCCGAGGGCTTCGAGAAGCCCCGGCCGGAAGGAGAGCCCGTATTTGTCCACGATACGGAGAGCCTCCTGCACGGTGGACCCGTCAGGATGGGCGGGCCCGGAGGCGATGCTGTCGAGGCGGTCGCCGAGCACGTCGGAAAGCACCACGGCATAAACGCGGGCAGGCTGTACATACCGGGCGAATCTCCCTCCCTTTACGGAAGAAAGGCGTTTCCGTATCATGTTGATCTCCACGATGTCGGCTCCGCAGGCAAGGAGCTGGTCCGTCAGCGACACGAGGTCATCAAGGGTCACGCCGTCCCGGGGCTTTTCAAAAAGGGCGGAGCCTCCCCCCGACACGAGGAAAAGCACCGTGTCCTCATCAGAGAGATGTTTCACTTTTTCCAGGGCTCTGGCCGTGCCGAGGAGGGTGTTTTCATCAGGCAGAGGATGCCCTGCCTCAAAGATTTCCAGGCCTTCGATCTCCCCCATGGAATGGCCGTACTTGGTGACCACCGTACCGCCGCAAAGCCTGTCCCCTATGGTTTCGGAGGCGGCCTTCGCCATTCTCCACGCAGCCTTTCCGATGGAGACGAGAACTATTTTTCCTCCCCCGGAGAGTCTCCGTGAAAATTCCTCCGCCTGGATGGCAGCTCTCACCGCATTTTCCGGCAGAACCGTTTCTATGGCCTTCAATCCGATCTTCATGGCGTCATCCCGAATCTGTTTCATGAACCAGCGGTCACCTCGCTTGAGTTTTTCTCCCCGCGGGAGGAGGTCAGACGGCGGATGCAGCGCTCCGGCTGCGGAGTTGCCGAACCCGCCGGCACAGCGGATCAATGTCAGCTTCCCTTCCTTTTGTGCCCGGTCGCAGGCCTCCTGTCAGGCACCGGCAGGATCCACGATGACCGACACTCCGTCGGGAATGACCGTCACGGAGGCCTCCCGGGCACCCATGATCTCCTCCGCCAGAGCAAGGGCGTCCTGCAGGGAGGGGGCCCACAGCATGTTCAGATGTTCAGCCATCTCCCTCGGTGCGGACGTCACCATGATCACGGTGTGATTCACAAGTATCCTGGCAAGGATCTGGGTTTCCCACTGATCAGGTTCGGTCGCGTCCCTCCCCCGGGCAAGGATTGCGTCCAGTACGCCCCGGGCTGTGGAAATCTCTTCGAAGGCACGGTAGAAGGCTTCCCCTCCGTGGCCGTCCCTGCATTCGGCAGCCTCGATGATGACCCCACCCGGCCTGCAGGAGGCCTCTGCGGCGGTCATGCTTTTCACCGCCTGGTAGATGTTCTGGTCAAGGGGATATCCCCCGTTGCCTGTGATCACGATGTCCGCCTGAGCAGCCTGCACCCTGGCCATGCTGCCAAGGAAGGCGCACCCCTCTTTGTGGGCTTTTTCCATGTCCCCGCTGAAGGCGGCGGAGATGCGCTTGTCCGGTTCGAGGACCACGTTGCAGATGAAGGCGAGCCCAGCTTTCCTGGCAGCGTAGACCATGTCTTTGTGGATGGGGTTTCCCTCGAGGATGCCGGTCCTTGCTCCCGGTGAGTCGATGAACTCGGCGCAATGGTTGGCCAGTACCGTTCTGTAAGCCGCCACGCCTGGAAGAACACTCTTCCGTCCGCCGGAAAAGCCGGCAAAGAAATGAGGCTCTATGAATCCCTCCGCAGCCAGGAGATCCGCCTCCAGTGCGAGACGGTTCAGGACAAGGTCACCGCCCGAGGGAAGAGTCCCCACGGATACGAGGCTGTTTTCGTCCAGGCTGTCATGGACCACGACCCGCACGGTGCGGACAATCTCCGTGCCGTACCGCTCCTCGAGTTCGTCCTCCGATGTGCTCCTGTGGCATCCTGTGGCTACGAGAATGGTGATGTCCGCCCCGGGATTGCCGGCCCGGATCTCCTCCAGGAGAAGGGGCATGATGACCGCGCTGGGCACTGGCCTGGTGTGGTCGCTTGAGATGATGACCACCTTCTTCTTTCCAGCGGCGAGCTCCCTGAGAGGAGGGCTGCCGACGGGACGGGCGAGGGATGTTCTGACGATCTCTTCTCCCGTCTTGTCCGCCGCCGCTTTCCTGAACTTCGGGGCGAGGACAGCCCGAAGCCTGGAATCAGGTATTTCGCAGGAAACCCGGGAGTTTCCGTAGGGAATGGAAATCCTCACCAGGAATCGCCTCCTTTTCTGCCGCTTTCAGTTCAGAACCCGGGAAAGACCGAAGGTCAGACCGATCAGGCGGAAAACAGCCTTGCCGGGCATTCGGGATGTTATGTTGCGGAAAAAACGAAAGGTCAACAACGGGAAACCAGCCCTGAAGAGGAACGCAGTCCAATGGAAACGGCCGGAAGTGCAGTCGTTCCCTGTCCTGTGCGTCAGGATTCGGAACCGGGCGACGGCGGGAAAGAGCAGGTATTCTTCCCCTGGTCCTTGGCCCTGTACATCGCCTCGTCGGCGCTCTTCAGAAGATCGTCCATCGTCTCCCCGTGGTCCGGGAATATTCCAATGCCGATGGATACGGCAAGGAAAACACTCTCTCCTCCGGCCGGGAAGGGGTCCCTGAAAGCTTCGATAATTCGTCCCGCCACGGTCTCCGCCTCGCCGGGACAGCCTATGTCCGGCAGAATGACGGTGAACTCATCCCCTCCGAGCCTGCAGACCGTGTCCATTTCGCGGACGCGCGCGGCAATCCGTGCCGCGGTTTCCTTCAGGAGACTGTCTCCCTCGGTGTGGCCGTAGCAGTCGTTGATTTTCTTGAAATCGTCCATGTCCACGAAGAAGAGGGCAGCCTTCTTTTTCTGCCGTTTCGCTCTCGCCAGCACCTGAACCAGCCGGTCTTCAAAAAGGAATCGGTTGGGAAGCCCTGTAAGGAAATCGTGGGTGGCCTGAAAACGGATGTGCTCCTCGAGGTTTTTCCTCCCGGTGATGTCCGAATGGGTTCCGGCGATAGTGAGCGGACTGCCCTTGGGGTCTTTCCTGACCACTCTTCCCCGCTCGAGAATCCACCGCCACTGCCCGTCCTTCCCCCGAACACGGTACTCCGCGCTGTAGCCCTGAACTTGTCCGGAAAAGCACCGTTCCTTTTTCTTTGCGAACCGCTGCCGGTCTTCTTCGTGGATGATCCGCTCCCAGGCCTCCCCGGATGAGGATCTCCTGATGCAGGAAGCGGCATCGGCATCTCCGCCGCAGAGAATTTCAGCGGAGAGGGGGGAAAGATCTATTTTCCCCGTTGCACCGTCCCAGATCCAGAGTCCCTCCCCCATGCCTTCCACGGCAAGGCGGAGCATCTCTTCGCTGGAGCGGAGGTCCTCCTCCGCCCGCATCCGCTCGGCGATCTCCATCTTCATTTCCTCGTTCGCCCTTGAAAGCTCCAGGGTTCTGCGGTCCACCTGCTGCTCGAGGAACGTCCTGTATTCCTCGAGTTCCCTGCGGGACTCTTCGAGCTGCGCCATGCGTTCGGCAAGATCCCCGTTGAGTCTGCGGAGGTTATGGTAGAGCTCGTAGCTCTCCAGGGCTCCGGCCGCAGCGGAAAGGAGCACGGACAGGAGGGAAAGGGAGTAGTCCGACATATCCTGCCACTCTCCTTCGAGAATGCCGGCAAACATCCCCCGTGTCCGGGAAATTGTGGTGATGACATGAAGCAGATGGAGAGGCTCTGGGCCGGAAACGCCTGACACCACGGTCTTCCGCCTCTTGAGAGCCCAGGCGAAGGTACGGTCCTCGATCCTTCTGGAGACGAGCTGTTCGATCTCCGCTGCATGCTCCGGCGGCGAACAGAGAGCCTGGATGAAGGAAGAGTCCTCCCGCACAAGATAGATGGCAGCGGCGCGGAAGGGAAGAAGGCTCCCCGCCCGTGAGAGGGTCTCCTCGATGATGGGCCTCGGATCGTTGAGGCGGTTGAGGCTTGTATCAAAACTTCCAAGTGTTACTGCTGAATCCAGGGCCTCCACAGCGAAATTCTTCTCCTTCCAGAAGAAGGCATTCCGTTCTTCCAGTATGCGGAGGCGCTTCTCGAGGAAGGCAATCCGTTCTTCCGGGTGCCCCACCTCACCTTCCTCCATTTCCCAGAAATGTGGCCGTGATATCGTCGATCTGCCTGTCCGCCTGCCGGACCACCGGCTGGAAGACACCGGCGGAAAGACCGGCGGCAGTCCAGGTTTCCGGGTCAATTTCGGGAACTACCGAGGATCCGCTCTTTCCAATCCCCATGGCGATGGCCAGGGAATCCGCCACGTTCAAAATGGCGGGTTCGAGGGGGGAGGGGGAAGCGGCGGGGTTGTGGTGGAAACGGACTCCTGTTTCAAGGGGCGTGGGCAGTTTCCACTCCCTCAGCAGCAGTCCCCCCACCTGGGCGTGATCGAATCCCAGGATGTGCCTCTCGGCCTCGAAAACAGGTATCTTCTCCTTTTCCGCATGCTCGAGGGCTTCCCGTGCCGAAAAGGGAATCTGCCTGAAGAGAACCAGCTTGCCCAGGTCATGAAGAAGTCCCGCGACGAAAAGCCTTTCTTCCGAGACCCCCACTTTTTCCGAGGCGAGGAGACGGGCATAGACGCCGCAGGCCACTGAGTGCCTCCAGAAACTTTTCATGTCCACGAACTCGGGAGGGATGTCGTTGAAAAACTGGACCGCTGTTATGCCGAGGGCAAGGGTGGAGAGTTCCTTCGTCCCGATGACCGCCACGGCGCGCGATACAGTCTCGATTCTTGAAGGAAATCCGTAAAAAGCGCTGTTCACCAGCTTGAGGAGCCTTGCGAGAAGGCTCGTGTCCTTGCTCACCGCATCGGCAATGTTGGAGGCCGAACTCCGCGCAGAATTGATGACCTCCATGATCCGGTAGTAAACGTCCGGCAGGGAAGCGAGCCGGAGTTCCCGGGAGACGAGGTCCGACGGCGTTATGCTTCCCTTTATATTTCCCGCCGTCCCCTTCTTTTTTTCATGGGTGATGTCCATTTCTTTCGGCTTGTCGGCTGTTTGCCCCTCTTTAAAGGATGAAGCGACCCGCTCAAGAGCCAGGGCGTAGATTTCCTTCATGGGAGACCGCACAGGGGGAACGCTGAAGAGGGCCTTCACGGTACCCTCCGCCTGCCGGAGAATCTCCGCGGGAATTCTGAGTACGGAGGACTCGCCGTTCCCTTCCCCTCCCTCTCCCTCGATGTCGGCTTCCACAACTCCCCAGACCTTCATGGTCCGGATATGAGCATCGGTAAGGACCGCTCCCCTTGGCAGGAGAACACGGCCATTGAATGCCGCAAGCCTGCTTTCAAGGACCATGCCGGGCTTCAGCTGGTCCACGTTCAGGAGTCCCATTCGACCCCCTCCTTCATTCCGGCTCTCGTTGATTGTCCCTCAACAGATATAATTTTAGCATGCATGTCCGGAAAAATATCCCCCTGTCATTCAGGAAACAGCCTGCCTGCTATTTCGAAGGCCGCCTCGTCCGGGTCGAAGGCCGGAGGGTTCCAGTTATCCGGCCGTATGGACCAGCGGTTGATGGAGAGATTCAGAAGAAAATTACCCTCCACCGCCCCGTAGACCCACGTGCCGAACTCCTCCCCTGCGGCGGGACCCCTTCTCGAAATCCGGAGGGTTCCTTTCGTCAGGATGGTGATCCCCATGGCTTTCAGCTGTTCCGCCGGCATTGCCCCGTCGAGGCCGAAGCGGGCCCTGTGGAACAGCTTCGCTTCTTCGGGGTCGGGAGCGGGGCGGAGGTCGGCCACGGAATAGTTGACCACCGTTCCGCCGGATATGGCCTCAGCAGGCGACCTTTCCCTGAGCGCTTTGCCGTCATGGAAGAAGCCGACCACCGATTTCTTCCTGCTGTAGGCCAGGGATCCCGCAATGGCTGCCAGCCGGTTCGGCCCGGGATCGGGAACACTCTTCGCCCCCTTGAAGGCTGTCCTGATCTCCTTCCCGTCGGGGGTGAGGTACACCAGGAAACACTCGGAGCTGAAAATCTCCGTGTTCAGGTAGTAGCCGTTCGGTACGTCCTCCCTGCTCTTCCGCTCCCCTTCCGGAATGCCGGACAGCCCGAAAAGCGCCCCGATTCCTTCGTGAACGCCCGGAACGACAGTCAGGACTCCCGGCTGTCTCCCGGCTCTGGCTGGAGCGATATTCACGGCAAAGTCCTTCCGGGCTGCCTTTTTCCCCTGCAGGAGAAGGACGGCCGATCCCCGGTACGTTCCTTCCCTGGAATAGGCATGAACGGCCGTCCGCCCTTCGGCCGCGGTTCCGTCGCCGAAATCCCACAGGATGACGGCTGACGGGGGAGCCTTTTCGGTCTCCGCCGAAAAGGCAAGTTCCTGCCCGGCTTCCCCGCCGGAAGGGTGTGACACGGCAAGGGCAGGTTCCCGGGGCGCGGACGCTGCGGCGGCAAGAAGACTGCCGAGAGCCCCGTCAGCCGCCTCGAAAGACACTCGGGCGGCCTCGGCCAGGGGATGAAGGTCCCCGGCAAGAATCCGGGCCCTTCGGGCGGTTTCCGCCGATTCCTTCCCCGTTCTTCCGTCCGGGACAGGGACTTTTTTCAGGTCGGATGCGATGCTCCCCTCCATGCGCAGGAGGGTCTCAAGCCAGGCGCCGAATTCCCCCGGGAGTTTTTTCTCCGGTGAGGCCATGGCCTGCTCGTCCCTCCCGATAACCATCCACCCGGGGATTCCCTTCTTTTCGAAGAAGTGGGCGTATCCCCGGCGGAGCGCCTTCCTGACCCGCTCGAACTCGGAAAGGGCGGACTGCCATCCTTCCCGGTTCCGCTTCATGGCCGCCGCCCCTTCCCGTGCCAGCTTCCCGGCCTCGAGGAGGGCAGTCCGTTCCTCCTCGGAAGCGGAAAGAAGCTCTTCCGCTTCCGAAATCTCCCGGAGGATCTCCATCTCCTCCAGGTTTTTTTCCAGATGGGCACGGTTCCGTGCGTGGTCCTCCGCCGCCATGGCTATTCCCGCCTCAAGCGCGGCCAGAGGGGTCCCTGCGGCCAGCTCCTTTCTGAGCCCGCTGATCCTCAGGAGAAGCCGGGCACTGTCGGACTCCGCCTTTTTCAGGTCAGGCCCCCACTGTTTCGCCCCCCTCTCCATCACCTTCACCAGGGGGGGAAGTTCGGACAGTCTCTCAGCCCTCGTCCGGAGAGAATCCAGCGTACGGCCCCTCCAGATGTCGAGAGACCGGGCCCAGCGCACATTCTGCTCCATGGCCGCGCGGAGAGACTCCGCCAGGGATGCCGTTCTCCGGAGTTCCCGCACCAGTTCTCTCCCCGAGGCCACGGACCGGGCGTTCTGCACCTCCACTGCCATCCCCTGGGCGCGGAGTTCGGCGGAGGTGGTCTCGAGGACATTGATGGTCTCGAGAGCCTCACCGGCAAGGGATATGATTGTTTCAGCCCCCTCGACGATTGCGCCGCCGGTCCACCGGCCCGCTGTCTTTGCGAACTCATATCCGCCTCTCACGGTGCCGTAGGCGGTTCCCTTCGCCGCCGCCTCGGCGGCGATCTTCATCTTCACGCCGAGGCTGTCGGGGTCTTCTCCCCGGCTCCTGTAATACTCCCGAAGCCGCTCCACCTCCGCCTTCGTGTAGTCGGCCGTTTGCGTGGTGACTGCTTCGGCCGTTCCCCGGAGGGTCATGTCCCAGGCGAGGCCCAGGGCAACCTTTCCGTAATCGGGGTTCCCCGAGGTCCGCCGGGTCTCCTCCATCAGGGCGTTATACCCTCCGATAACGGCGGAGGCGATCCCCGCTCCCCGGAGGAGAGAGCTTCCCTTTCCTCTTCCCGCCGCTCCGGGGTCTCCCCGGACCGTTTTTTCGCTCCCTGCCTGCGCTTTCTTTACCTCTGCCGCCATCTCCCGGGCAAAGTCCCTGCCGTGCCTGGCCTCCATTTCGGACAGTGCGTCGCCAAGACGGGAAGGGGGCAGTCCCCTCAGGGTATCGGCGGCGGCTTTCTTGAGGGCTGACCGGCTTTCCGGGCTGGAGGAAGCGGCCGCGATCTCTCCCAGGGTGGAAGCGTAGTTCTTCAGCGCTTTCTCCGTCAGGTGGCCGCTCATGGCGTCCACCGCCGCTTCTCCTCTTCTGGAAGGCGCGCCGGAATCCCGTGCTCTCGCGGCGTCCAGGAGAGAAGAGGTTCCCCCGTTCCGGGGAGGAAGGCCGGCCGCTTCTCCGAGGCTGCGCTCCAGCCTGTTGATGCGGTCGATGTACTTCGCCTGGTGGGATTCCGCCTTGCGGACCTCAGCGGCAAGGAAGCTCCGCTCCGCCGGATCCGCAGAGGCCGCGTATTTTTTCATCAGTGAGGATTTCTCCCGCTTCATGGCGTCGACCCGGGACTTCATCTCCTCGGCGTAGGCCCTTCCCTCGGCGATATCCACAGGGTCCCCCCGGTCGAGCTTTCCCTGGGCTCCGGCTGCGAGGGGGGAGGCGTACATGTTGCCCCCGTCGCCGTTGATGTAGGCGGCAGCCCGTGCGAATTCACCGGGATTTTTCATATCCGCCGGGGAGGGCATGATGTCCGTCTCGGTCCGGGCGGCCCAGTTGGTTCCTTTTTCAACTGAGAGTCCGTTTTCCCTGAGATAGGCCTCCACCCGGGCGTTGTATTCCCTTCTCGCCCGCTCCACGTCACCGGCGGACAGTTCCTTTCCCCGGAGCTGCACGTCCGTATCGGTTCCCGGACGGAACGAGTCCTTTTTCGGTCCCTGCTCCGCCGAGAGTCCCGCTGCGGCTGCCGCGTCCGCGGCAAGGGCGCGGTTTTTTTTGTCGAAGGCCGTCTGGATCGTCCTGTAGGTTTCCCCGTCAAGCTTTCCCTCCATGGCCAGGTGGTTCACCCGCCTGTTCTCCAGAAAAAGCAGCGCTTCGTCGCCCGCCGTGGCTGCACCCGACGCGGCCCGCTCCGCCGCACGAAGGATAGCCCCGTCGTCAGCCCCGCAGGCAGGGAAGGAAAAAAAGACAAGGATCATGAACAGCAGGAAGACCACAGGTTTTCCTGAAAGCGCAGAGGAAGAAGCTTCACGGCGGGCAGGCACGGGGATCATCTCCTTTTCAGCTCCTCCGCCATGCGGAGGGCTTCAGCGGCGGCGGGGGAAGATGAAGGGAATGATGCGGCGATCTCTTCGAACACGTCTTCGGCGGCTTTTTCGTACTCCCTTCGCTCGAAGGAGTCCCCTGCCGCCGCGGCTTTTTCGAGAAAGAGGGCGGCCAGTGCGGGAAGGACGTCCTCTCTTCCGTCCTCCCTGAGCGAGAGGATGGACCGGAGGCATTCGATTCCCCTGTCCGGGTCGCCGCTCAACGCCGAAAAAAACAGGATCTGGGAGACGGCTCCCCGGGGAGAGACAAGGGGGTTCCACGCCCTTCCGAGGGCCGTGTCGAAGGCCGGACCAAACCGGCAGGACCGTCCGTAGGCATCGGCGAGACCCGCCAGGACCGTGTCCGACGGGGAGGCGGCGGCAAGCCCCCTGTACAGGGAGAGTGCCAGTGCGAGAGATGCCGCGTCATCCAGGGCGGCATAGGCTTCCGCCAGCTCGAGGGCCGCCCGGAAGCTGCCGGGGTTTTCCCGGAAAGCAGCCTCTTTTTCCGCTACGGTTTTCTCACTGGTTTCCCGGTCACCGGGACCGGTTTTTTTTTCGTCCGGGGTTTTCCCCGCCGGAGGGGGAACACCCTTTTTCACGTCAAATCGGAGGGATGCCGAGGACCGCGTCGCAGGAAGGAGGTAAATATCCACAACGTACCTTCCCTCGGGCCAGTTCCTTCCAAGGGAGAGGGAGGAGTGGAATGTCACGGAGGATTCCCTGATGGGGCTGGTGACCGTCCGTTCCCCCAGCCTGGCCCTTGCCGATCCGGGGGGTGAGAAATACCAGACGAAGCGGACCGCAGTGCCCGCTTCCACGTTCCTTATCTCCGCCACGGCGACGAATTCCTTTGCCGACGGGTCGTAGGCGGACACTCGGCCTTCGGGTGAGCCGTCGGCAGCAACGGCCGTCGCGAGGAAGGCATCCGCAATTTCAGGGACAGTCCTGGCCTCCGCACAAGAACAAACCGGCACAGAATGGAGCGCGATGATCAGAATGAACACCGGCGCATATCTTTTCAAAGGAATTCCTCCTCCGGAGGTGGCGTGGAATCCTCTGCCCGCATCCGCTCTCCGCCGGAAACCGGAGAGCGGTCCGGGAGAGGATTTCGCTGAATTGTATCATTTTTCTGTGCGGCGCGGAAGATCAGGAGCGGAGATGCTGCCTGAGCAGGGTTTCTATGAAGCGGTATGCTTCCTCTTTCGATCCGAGGCCGGGGTGGAGCCGGCGGAGCTTCACTGCGGCGGCCAGCTCTCCGAGAAACGGTCCCGGGGCGAGGGAGTATTTTTTCATGATCTCGCCCCCCGAAGGAAGGACATCGTCCCGCAGGGTCCGGACAGCCATGGACATATACAGGACCCTGTTCTCGCTCCACCGGCGGTAATGGGGTTCCCCGGCGCAGAACTGCCGGGAGAGAAGAAAAAGGGAGTCCATAAAAGAGGTCCCCCGTGCCTCCAGAAGGGCGGCCATCCTCTCCGGTACGGGCGGGTCCAGGAGAATACGCCTGTGCCTCACGAGCTCCGCCGTCTCCGAAGCCGACCGGGCCGGCCATTTCCAGGCGAGAAGGGCGGCTTCCGCCTTCGAGGGGCCGTCATCGGACCGTGAGGAAACCCGCCGGGGCAGCGAAAAGAGAGCGGCGGCACGGACCTCGAGAGGGGCCTTTTCCCGGGCGAGTCCTTCCTGTATCCGGCAGATCCTGGAGAAGTCCGACTCCCTCGCCGGCATCCCCGGGAACAGGAGGCCGAAAAGACCGCACGCATTCACCGTTTCAAGGAACATCCGGGGGTTCCCTTCCATGCCGAGGCGGATTTCCCTCCCAATCCTTTCGGGGGCGCATTTCTCGAAGGAAGGACGGACCTCCCTGCATTCCCTGACCGTCCCGGGATCGGGAACGAATCCGGGGAGGACGGAAGCGAACCGGGCAAGCCGGAGCGCCCTGAGAGGATCTTCTGCCAGCCGTTCCGAGGCCGGGCCGTTGAACCGGAGCACCCTTGCGGCCAGGTCCGCCAGCCCTCTCCGGCTTCCCACCACTTCTCCCGTCCTTCGAAGGGCAAGGGCGTTGACGGTAAAGTCCCTCCTGGCAAGATCATCCCTTAATTTCCCCCGGGGGAAGGGAAAAATCTCGCAGTGCCCCTCCCCGAAAGGAAGGAGAAAGACCTGCATCCCCTCCGGCCCAAGCAGCCTGCCGGACGGGAAGAGTGAGGCAAGGAGCGGAAGGGGGGCGTCGGAGGCGATGTCGGCGTCGCATGGGGGAAAGCCGCAGAGCAGGTCCCTGACCATGCCTCCCGCCAGAACGGCTTCCCGTCCTTCTTCTTCCAGCCGCCGGAGTATGTCCGCCGCTCCGGAAAGAAGGTCTTTCATGAGGCCTTCGGCTCCTCCTGGACGACGAAGGGTTTGCCGTAGAGGAGTGCCATTCCGTTCGACTTGTGCTTCACCTTGTACCCCACGAAACCGTCGGCGAACACCTTCGGGTGGTAGTCGTAGCTTTTGAGCAGGATTTCCTTGTGTCCCCTGGTCTGCACCGCCATGGGCTTCCTGAGGTTTTTGTAGAGCACGAACCGGGGGTGGCCGCCGTACTTGTTCTTGAAGCGCATGGCATGGAAACCGCATTTCAGGATGTTCGTGAGGCTGAAGATGTTTTTCGGAGAGACTGTGGTGTGGAGGTGATACCTGTTCGGGTAGAGAATGTTTTCCATAAAAAGGTAGGTAAAGAACTGGATGCTGTTCCCCCGAAAAGCGGAATCGGTGACGCAGAAATCCATCACTGCCGTGTTTTTCGCCTCCGACTGGCTGAGCCCGAGGTCTTCGAGGGCGTCATCAACGTATTCCTTCACGTAGGAGACCGCCCGGAGGGCGATGAGCCTTCCTCCGGCGAAGATTCCAGTTACCGCCCCCTCGCCCCGTATGCTCTCCGCGATGGTGTTGTCCTCGGCAAAAAAACCGGCGTCCCCGATTTCGTCCGAGATGCGCTTGTGAAAGATGACGGCGTCTTCGATATCATCCTCGCCCAGGATCCTCATAGTGCACAGGACTGGGGCAATCAGGCCCACCTCCCGTTTCTGGAGAAAAAACTGCTGGGACGCATATGCCATGATCTCACCGATCCTTTCCTGTTCGATGAAGGTATGTTTCTTTTTTCTTCCGCGGCCCCGACATCCCGGAACAGAAAACTGCCGCAGATGGTAGAGTATATTATACAAAACCGTGCAAGGGGGACGAGTCATGTCAGGTATTCCGGTGGTGGGGCTCTTTAGGTGCGCATCCTATGAAAGAAATATCCTGGGAGAACGGCTGGACGCTCTCCTGGAATCCATGGGGGGAATGGACCGGTTCGTTCATCCCGGGGAAAGGGTACTCCTGAAGCCCAACCTCCTCTCCGCCTCTCTCCCCGGGCGGTGCATCACCACTCACCCCGAAGTGGTCCGGGCCGTAGCCCTCAGGGTCCTGGCAGCGGGGGGACGCCCATTCATCGCCGACAGTCCCGGGCTTGACGGGTTTTCCGGTGTGG
>CAZJAR010000048.1:0-16978 GCA_964543785.1 uncultured Synergistaceae bacterium
ATAATGTCGTTATAAGAATTTGTTTATACTTTACCTTTGCCATCTAGGTACTTCTAAAAATTTGTTTAAATAAATTAAGTTGAGAAAATAATGCGTTTTTAGAAGCTCTCATGTATAAGCAAATCTAGCATGAAAGGTATTATTACTTCACTTCAAAGGATGTCAATCCATGATGGACCCGGCATAAGAACTGTTGTTTTTATGAAAGGTTGTAACATGCACTGCAAATGGTGTCATAATCCTGAAACCTGGAGCAGCAGAAAACAATTACAGTATATTCAGGAAAAATGCATTAATTGCTATAAATGTGTACAAGTTTGTCCTAATCAGGTAATCAGTATAACTTCTTCTTCCATAGCTATCGATTATCGCCAATGTGTCTCATGTGGAATTTGTGTAGAAGCATGTTGTACCAAGGCTTTGTCAATGGTAGGGAGGGAGGTTACTGTGAATGATTTATGGGAGGAAATAAAAAAGGATGTGCCTTATTTCAATTCTTCAGGAGGAGGAATAACCATCTCAGGCGGTGAACCTCTCTTGCAAAAAGATTTTGTTAAACAATTTTTAGCTCATTGTAAAAAGAATCATATTCATACGGCTATAGAAACAAATCTGTCATTAGGCTGGGAGGTTATTGAAGAACTAATTCCACTGACTGATTTATGGATGTGTGATTTTAAAATTTACGATAGCGAAAAGCATAAGGAATGGACAGGAATTGAGAATACGGTAATTATTAAGAATATCACTCAGCTAAGTGAAAAGAGTGTATCCTTACTTGTAAGAACGCCTGTTATTCCTGAAATAAATGATACGGAGGAAGAAATCAGAAATATATGCCAGTTATTGGCTCCGTTTTCCAATACCCTATCTTATGAATTACTAGGTTTTCATACATTAGGATTCAATAAGTACGAATCATTAGGTATGAAAAATGAATTAGAGGGTAAAGAATGTTTATCAACACAACGTCTGGAGGAATTAAATAATATACCGACAAACACAACTTCCCCATTAAGGTTTGAGGTCTCGAAATAGTTCGAGTTGACCACGGTCAGACGAGAGATTTAAATTTGGTTTGTTAAACAATACACGTATCGGTATTTTCTCAAACAACATAGTTCCTATGGTTTCAGAAATTATATAAAGTGAAGGTTCTTCGATGTGCAACTTTTTCTTGGCCAATGCTAAAAGCAAGAACGCACAGACGAATAATCTGGTCATTAAGGGAGATAACTGTTTTGCAGGAATTCATGTCGTACGCTATTTGACGGGAAACGCAAAAGTACCCAATTCAAATCATGTACAAGAATTTCAGGACGCATATTATTAAATATAAAACACTTACTAATAATAAACATTAATATAACGGGACACTAGTGACTGACAAAATATAACCTATTATATATGGATATCTTATTAGAGAATAAACTAAAGGCTTTACGTGCCAAAAAACTGGAGCAAACGAAAGAAAAAATCAAAAAAGAAGGTATTTTGGATGAAGACGACTATGGTCGTATTGTTCCTCCAGCTGATTTATGGAACATCATCTCAAACCATGAAGATGGTTCTTTTTATGGTTTTGATGCTTGGACTGACAATTTCTGCAGCCTAATGGCTGTGCATCCGGTTTATGTTGATTCCAATGATGCTTTCGCAGGTAGATGGATGTATTTTATGTCGAAAATGCGAAAAAACAAATGGAATCCTAAATATTCCTATGATTTTTTAAAACCAAACATCGAAAAATACAACATTATCTGCGGAATAGGTGATGATGCGCATTTTGCTCCAGACTACAAGATGGGATTAACCTTAGGATGGAATGGCTTGATTGAAAAGATTGAAAAATATAAAGAAATCAATAATACTCCGGAACAGCTACATTTTTATAATCTTCATATTCGAGCTATAAAGGCTGTTCAAGGCTGGATACAGCGCCATATTGATAAAATTGAAGCTATGATTGATGCAGAAGAAGATAAAGTTAAAAAAGAAAATCTGATTGGAATGGCGGAGACTAATAAGTGGGTGAAAAATCATCCTCCAAGAACCCTACGTGAAGCATGCCAGTGGATTATCTGGTTTCATTTGGCATCACGTACTTATAACAGAGATGGTGCAGGTGGCCAAATTGATGCATTATTGCAACCATATTACGAAAAGGATTTCAAAGAAGGCAGAATCACTGATGATTTGGCTATCTACTATTTAGGATGCTTTTTAATTAATGATCCCATATATTGGCAACTGGGAGGACCCGACAAAGATGGAATAGATCAAACTTCGCGTATCTCTTTTTTAATCCTTGAAGCTGCTGACATAATCAATACATCATTAAACCTTACTGTTAGAGTATATGACGGATTGGATAAGAACCTACTCAGAAAATCAGTTGAATATCTGGTAAAAAACAAGAATGGTTGGCCACGATTTTCTGGTGATAAAGCATTAGTCAATGGTTTTATGAAAAACGGATATAGTGCAGAGTTGGCAAGACAACGAATTGCTGTAGGTTGCAACTGGATGTCATTACCTGGATTGGAATATACATTAAATGATTTGGTTAAAATAAATATGGCCAAAGTTTTTGAAGTAGCTTATTTGGAAATGGTAGAGCAGACCAGTAACTATTCTACAGGTTTGTTGTGGAAGCTTTTTCAAAACCACCTCAGCATAGCAGTACAGACTGCTGCTGATGGTATCAGGCATCATTTAAAATATCAGAAATATAACGAACCGGAACTATTACTAAACTTACTGAGTCATGGACCATTAGAAAAAGGAAAAGATGTTTCAGATGGAGGAGCAGCTTTTTATAATCTAGCCATTGATGGTGCCGGATTGGCTATCGCAGCTGATTCTTTTGCAGCATTAGAGCAACGAATTGAAAATGAAAACAGACTGACTTGGAGAGCTGTAATTGAAGCAGTAGATTCAAACTACACATGTGAGGGCGGTGAAATAACTAGAAATATTTTGAAGAATAGCGAGCATTATGGATGCGAAGGTTCATTAGGAGAAAAATGGGCGCTAAAAATCAGAGATTTATTTGTTGAACTTGTAAGAAAACAAACTGAAGACATTTATACATTTATACCTGGATTCTTTTCTTGGGCTAATACTGTTGAGTTTGGTGAAAAAGTTCAAGCTACTCCTAACGGTCGTAAGGCAGGAGAACCTATTGCTCACGGTGCAAATCCGGTTCCCGGATTTACTGTCGATGGAGCATCACTAGCTTTAGCCTCATCTTTAGCAAAAATTCAGCCAGGTTATGGAAATACTGCTCCAATGCAGTGGGAGTTGGATCCTTCTTTTGCTAAAGAAAAGGATATCGAAGTTATTGAGTCGATCATTAAGACTCACGTAGAATTAGGAGGTACCCTGATAAATGTAAATATCATGGATAAAGATACCGTTTTGAAAGCACATAAGAATCCATCTGCTTATCCAGAGTTAGTGGTTAGAGTGACTGGATTTACTGCTTATTTCTCAATGTTATCTCCAAAATTTCGACAGTCAGTAGTTGACAGATTATTAGAGAATTAATTTATTTACAAGATGAAGCTGATAGAATTATACCAATATGAGAATGAAGGATACAATCCTTCATTAATCAGCGAAGTGTGGCAAGTTGCATTCTTAAATTATGCAGAAGCTGAATCGCTAGAACGGATAGATAAGCTGGATATCCATTACAAAACAGACGAAGTATTTATTTTACTTGCTGGAAAAGCTGTTTTGATAGCAGCTGATATTAAAGGCGATGTAATTGAATACGATTTAATCGACATGCAACCTGGTATAATTTATAATATACCTAAAAACACATGGCATAAAATAGCCATGTACAAAGGGAGCAAAGTATGTATCGTAGAACGAGATAACACCCATGTTAGCGATTTTGAATTCTATTACCTGTCTGCAGACAAACAGCTAGAATTGCAAAATGCAGTCAAACAATTATTTGCTTAATTATATGGAACTAAGTATTTATTCTGGCTTTTTATTCATCCTTATTTCTGGAACTTTTTCAGGAATATTCTCAACACCATTCAATCGGAATAAACAATGGGCTTGGGAAAATAATTGGCTTATATGGAGTATGGTGGCATTAATTATATGTCCATTCATTGCTGTATATTTCACCATACCTAATGTATTTGCAGTATATTCTAGTAACCTATCAACTACAGCTATTATTGCTGCATTTGGTGTTATTTGGGGAATTAGTGCTTTATTGTTTGGTAAAGGAATCGACTTTCTGGGAGTTTCTTTGGCTATTCCTATTATGCAAGGGTTAATTAGTTCCATCGGAACCATTGTTCCTTTCTTGATTAATTCACCTTCTGATTTACTTAACCCAGCTTACTACAATATTCCATTAGGTGTTCTAGTTATATTGGCAGGTATTATTTTATATGCCATAGCAGGTAAGGGAAAAGACAAAGCTAGTAATAAGCCTGGGTCTAACTTTAAGGTGGGATTAATTATTTGTATTTTAGCTGGTGTCTTTGGGCCCATGATTAACTTCGGGTTTGTCTTTGGTGAGCCTTTACAAGATACAGCTATTCAATTAGGAGCAGAGAGTATATATTCAGCGAACGCAACTTGGGCAGTGATTTTTACTACAGGATTTATAGTTAATGCCCTACAGTGTATCTTTCTATTGAAAAAGAATAAGACAATGGCTTTATATAAACGAGCTACTTTCTCTAATTATCTTTGGGCAGCAATGGCTGGAATTCTCTGGTATGGAAGTATTCTTTTATATGGTATGGGCTGCAATTTTATGGGTGAACATGCAGCTTCTATTGGATGGGCTATCATGCAAGCAACAGCCATCTTAGCAAGCAATGTAGCCGGAATTATAATGGGAGAATGGAAAAATGCTTCTAAAGCATCTTTAATTAAAATGGCAGGTGGTATGTGCTTTCTTATTTTAGGAGTCATAATAATATCTATGAGTACAAATTAAAAACAGATAAACTATGGACATTGTAAAAAAAATTAGCATTCTACTTTTACTGTCTTTTCTGATTTATTCCTGTACAGAGGTGAATAAAGAAAAGGCAAGTAAAAAGAATTCACAATTAGTGGATTATGTTGATACTAGGATTGGAACACAGGTTTGGAAGGGGAAATCAACTCTAAGTGGTCCGGAAGAACCTTTGGGATTTGTTTATCCTGGCGTAGGCACTCCAAATGCCATGACACAATTATCACCACAGACAGCAACAACAGATAGATGTTATTTTTCGTCACATCCGAAAATTCATGGTTTTCGTGCCAATCATTATCCAAACGGTGCCGCTATGTCAGAGTATGGTTCTTTTACCATTATGCCTACAGTTGGGGAATTAATGGAAAGGGTCCATGAACGTGCCTCCATGTTTTCTAACGATAAAGAAGTAGCTAAACCATATTATTATTCTGTAGAATTAGAAGACTATAATATTATAGCTGAACTGACCGGAGTATCGAAGTCTGGATACCTGAGATTTACTTATCCAGAATCTAAACAATCACATATTATTATTGATAATGCGCGTAGCGAGTATGAAAACTACTTTCGTGTTATTCCTGAACGGAACGAAATCGAAGGATATATTACCAATGCAGGTCGTGTAGGCAATCAGGGTTATACAGGTAGAGAATTTGCATGTTATTTTGTAGTACAATTCAGCAAATCATTTGATTCATTTGGTATTGTTCCTGAACCTGTATTTTCAGATAATAAATTATTTTTTGAAGACGGGTTTAAAGGTGAATTTTTCAATAATAAAAACTTTGAAGGAACTCCTAGTCATGTAAGAATTGACGAAGATGTAAACTTTGAGTGGGAGGAATCTCCTGCTCCCGGAATCCAAGCAGATCTTTTTTCTGTAAGATACACAGGGAAATTTAAAGCTAGAAAATCAGGAAAACATATTTTCTACTTGATAACAGATGATTATACAAGACTTTTTGTTAATGGCAAAAATGTAATTGATTCACAGAAGACACACCGACCTGCGCCAGACTTATACTCTATAGAATTAAAAGAAGGAGAAACTTGTGATATCAAAATTGAATATGTTGAAAACACAAGGCTAGCTAGTTTGAGGTTTGCTTGCCTGGAACCTGAAAGCCGTACTACAAAACAACTAGAAGACATAGCTAGAAAAGGCTCCGAGGCATCAGCTGTGCGTGTTTCTTTTCAAACTCAAAAAAATGAGATTGTTGAACTCAAGGTCGGTACTTCATTCATAAACTTTAATCAAGCTAGGGAAAACTTGAAGAACGAAATAGGCTCAAAGAGCTTTAATCAGATTGCTGAAGAAACAAAAAAAGTATGGAATGAATCAATCAGTAAAATCCAGATAGAAACATCAGAAGAAAATAAAGAAATTTTCTATACTGCAATGCAGCGAGTTTTTTTATTACCTCGCAGTATAACAGAAGACGGATATCACTATAGCGCGTTTAATGGCAAAATTATGCCGGGTATGATGTACACAGACTTTTCACTTTGGGATACCTTTCGTGCATTACACCCACTTTTAGTTATCCTAACTCCTGACAAAGTAAACGATATGATTACCGCACTGCTAAACTCCTATGACGAAGGTGGATGGATTCCAAAATGGCCAAGTCCCGGATATTCAAATATTATGCATGGAACTCATGGCGATGCTGTTATAGCCGATGCATATGTAAAAGGTGTAAGAGGATATGATTTAGATAAAGCTTTGGAAGCAATGATGAAGAATGCTACAACTCCGGGCACAGGTCTTTACAAGGCTCGTGTAGGTATAGAGGATTATATCAAGTTAGGATATGTTCCAACTGACAAGCATGGGGAGTCGACAATTCGTACGATGGAATTCTCATATGATGATTTCTGTATAGCACAGGTAGCCAAGGGTATGGGGCGCGAAGATTTATACGAAAATTTAATGAAACGTTCCATGAACTATATCAATGTACTTGATCCTGAAACTAAGCTGATACGAGGAAGGAATAGCGATGGAACATGGAGAGATCCGAAAGATACTTCTGTCAGCATCTGGTCAAGAGGTACTGATAGGGATCGGGAAACTTATTACAGAAATATCACTTTTTTCGTTCCGCATGATGTACAGAGTTTGGCTAACTT
Source organism: uncultured Synergistaceae bacterium (assembly GCA_964543785.1). Classification (GTDB taxonomy): domain Bacteria; phylum Synergistota; class Synergistia; order Synergistales; family Aminobacteriaceae; genus Aminivibrio. Next base: position 7,139 of record CAZJAR010000048.1, read on the forward strand.
TATGGGAAGTAACAAAAAGTTAGAAGAACAACTGGATTATTTCTTTGAAAATGATTTCTATTACGTGGGAGACGAGTTTTCAATGCATTCACCCTACCTATATAATTATATTGGTGTGCCATGGAAGACTCAAAAAATCATTAGAGATTTAATTAAAAACAATTTTACCAATGAGTTAAGTGGACTTCCAGGGAATGAGGACTGTGGGCAGCTATCTGCTTGGTACATTTTTGGAGCTATAGGTTTCTATCCAACATGCCCTGGCATGCCAACTTATCAGATTGGCAGCCCATCATTTGATAAAGTATCTATTAGTTTGCCAGATGGGAAGGTATTTACTTTAATAGCCAATAATAACTCTCCTGAGAATATATACATTCAGTCTGCAACTCTGAATGGCAAACCATATACAAAATCATGGCTTCATCACGATGATGTTATGAGTGGAAGTACACTCGTTTTTGAAATGGGTCCTAAACCTAATAAAGAATGGGGATCTAGCGAAGGCGATACCCATCCTTCTATTAGTAAACCAATAAGTTAAATAATAGGAAATTAAAAACATATGAAAAAAACAATTGTACATTACTTTTTATCACTATTTGTGCTTTGGACTTTTTGCTTGACAGCACAAGCAAAAAAAGTAGTTTTGGCTACAAAAATGGATATTGTAGGAGATGGACAGACATTAAACACAGAGGCTATTCAAAAAGCCATTGATTATTGTCATGCCCAAAAGAATGGGGGAAGTTTAGTGTTCCCCAAAGGTGAATATCTGACAGGTACATTGGTTCTTAAGTCTAATGTAACACTTAAATTAGAAAAAGATGCAGTTATATTAGGTAGTGTAAACCCTTATGACTACTACGCACTAGAAGAAACAAAAGGAAAGGACAATTCAGCATTGGCATTAATTGTTGCAGATAAAGTAAAGAATATTGAGGTAATTGGTGAGGGGCTTATTGACGGAAATGGTAGGAAATTGGCACTTAACATTGACAGCCTTCATCACATTGGAGAACGTGTAGATCCTAACTATACTGTTCGCTTAAACCGTCCAAATGAGACAGCTCGGCCTAAACTATTTTTCGTTTCGAATAGCGAAAATATTCGTATTGAAGGCTTGCAGCTAAAGAATAGTGCTTGTTGGGGACTGTCTTTTGATTTGTGCACCGACCTCACCTTGAAGTATCTTAATTTTGAGAACCGCGCTTACTGGAATAATGATGGTATTGATGTTACAGATTCAAAGAGAGTGCGAATCTCTCATTGCTTTATTAACTCGGCAGATGATGGTATCTGTTTAAAGTCTTATCATACAGGTTTATATAATGATGATATAGAGATTTCAGATTGCGAAATTATCAGCAGTGCTAGTGCCGTAAAGTTGGGTACAGCTTCATGGGGTGGATTCAAGAATATTGTTGTTCGTAACATTAAAATAAGAGACACATATCGTTCTGCCATTGCGATAGAGTGTGTTGATGGCGGACATATAGATAATGTATTAGTAGAAGATATACATGCTGAAAACACAGGTAATGCCATCTTTATTCGTCTGGGACATAGATACAATGAAAAGCCAGGTACTTTAAAGAATGTAACAATCAGAAACTTGTATGTCGACATTCCTTTTGGTGCTCCTGATATTAATTATGATATGCGTGGACCGGCTCTAAGTTTCTTTCATAATCCTATTCCTAGTTCTATCACAGGTATTCCAGGTCATTACGTGGAAAACGTAACTTTAGAAAACATCGAAGTTTTCTGTCCCGGTAGAGCAAGTAAAGGTGTGGCCTATGTACCATTGAGTAGAGTCTCACAAATTCCAGAAAATATCTCAAAATACCCGGAATTCTCTATGTTTGGGGAACTACCAGCCTACGGAATTTTTGCACGCCACGTGCGAGGACTCATTATGAAAAATGTGCAATATAAACTGAAAGCACATGACTTTCGACCTCCATACGTGTTTGATGATGTTGAAGATGTAGAGCAGTATTAATAAAGCTGTATATAGGGTGTTAGCTTTTAAAATTAAAAAAACATATTAGTATAAATTCTTTAAACAATATAGCCTATGAAGTAAACTAGATAAGTAAATTTACAAAACAAAAAAGATTGATGAACTATAAACATCAAAGACTAGAGAATGAACACTATTTATTAAACCTCTAACCATAAAAAATTCATGAATTTAATTAATTTAAAGGAGTTGGAAAGTTATTCTTTCCTAAAAAAAATTGTATCAAGTGGAAAGATAATAGCAATGTGTATGCTACTACTTTCAATTTCGCTCTCTGCGGTTGCATCTACTGCAAATGTAGAATTTTCTACGGAAACCGTAAAAATCGTTGAACAAGCTAATAAAATTACTGTATCAGGTGTTATTTTTGATGAATATAATGATCCTGTAATTGGCGCAAATATCTCGGAATTAGGTACTACTAATGGTACGATTTCTGACCTTGATGGAAAATGGACTTTAATCGTAGCCCAAGGAAGTTCAATACAGATATCGTATATTGGTTATTTGACTGAAACTATACAGGCTACAGATTCTAAGGAGATTGTCACTAAGTTAAAAGAAGACAATCAGGCATTAGAAGAAGTGGTAGTAGTAGGTTATGGTAGTGTAAAGAAGTCAAACTTAACTGGATCTGTTTCAAAAATTTCTGAGGAATCAATGACAGATCGTCCTATTGCTACTCTTGGAGAAGCATTTCAGGGGCAATTGGCCGGTGTAACTTCTGCTGCAAGCGGTGGAGGTGTACCAGGTAGTGAACTTTCCATTCGTATCCGAGGTGTTAATACCATCAATGGTACAAGTAATCCTCTTTATGTAATTGATGGTGTACCTCGTGACAATATGAGTGATATCAATCCATCAGATATCGCATCAATCCAGGTTTTGAAAGATGCTTCTTCTACAGCTATCTATGGTTCTCGTGGTGCAAGTGGTGTTATCTTGATTGAAACTAAACAAGGTAAAGGTAAACCATCTTTCACTTTCGATGCATATTATGGCTTCCAGAATGCAGAAAGAAAAATGGATCTTATGGTTGGTCCAGAATATGTTGCACAAGTAATGTATATAAGAAACGTTAACCATCTGCGGGATGGAGGTTCGATGAAAGATCCTATGTCAGCTAGAAAAGCGGATAACCAAATTCCTGATTGGTGGACAACAACTCAAAACTTTACAAATTGGCAGGAAGCCGTTCTTCAAACAGCTCCAATTCAAAGGTATCAGGCTTCTGCCTCTGCTAAAAGTGATTTAGGAAGTGTTTTCTTATCTGCTGGCTATTTGAATCAGGAAGGTATTATTGTCGGCACAGACTATACTAAGCTGAATACTCGCTTGAATGCTTCCATGGATATTAGCGAGAAGCTTAAAGTAGGTATGAATTTGGGTGTCTCACGTTCCGTACAAAACATGGGTGGTGGCGGAGGTAAGGAATCTCCTGTACATCATTCACTGATGATGTCACCATTGATTGGTATTGACGAAGCAACCCGTGATAAAGGTATGCCATCAAATGCTGAAATAGGTGAAACGTTTCCTAACCCAGTGTTACGCTTGGAAAACACATTAGACCAAAATGAATATACTCGTTTAAATGCGTCAATCTGGGGAGAATACAATATAATTAAAGATCTGGTATTCAAATCTATGTACAGTAATACTTATGACGCAAGAAAATATGAGTATTATTTACCCGGTAATCTTAACAGAAACGGTTACAGACCTGATGGAAATAGCAATGCTTATAGAATAGATAACTGGGTGATCCAGAACACGATAACGTACGATAAGACTTTTGCGGAAAAGCATATCTTTAATTTCTTATTAGGTCAAAGTGCTGAAAAGCAAAATTATTATGTAATTAGTGCAGCAGCTACCGGTTGGCCATATGAAAACCTAACCACATTGAATTTAGCTTCAACGCCTACTACTGCCTCTACTTCACGAGATGCATACACTAATGCTTCTTTCTTTGGTCGTTTAAGTTATAACTTTGATGAGAGATATTTGGTGACAGCTAGTGTTCGTCGCGATGGTTCATCTCGCTTCGGGCGTAACAACAAATGGGGAACTTTCCCATCTGTGTCGGCTGGGTGGAAAATTAACGAAGAAGCTTTTCTAAAAGATGCAAAATGGATCTCGTTGTTGAAACTTCGCGCTGCGTGGGGTAAGGCTGGCAACGACAATATGGGCGGCAACTATCCATCAGTAGCTGCTTTAGGCACATACAACACATCATGGGGAGATAATTTGGTACAAGGTGCTGCTCCTTCAAATATGCCTAACGAAGACTTACAGTGGGAAGCTACCAAGTCATTGAATTTTGGTTTCGACTTCTCTGCTCTTCGAAACCGTTTGCAGTTGAATGTTGATTACTATATCAATGATACTGACAACCTATTGTTCAACATGCCTGTTCCTTACACCACCGGCTTCGACTCTTATACAACTAATATCGGCTCGGTACGTAATACAGGTATTGAAGTAGATATTACTTCACACAATATAAATAAAGGCGCATTCAAATGGACTACCAATTTGAACTTTTCTCATAACAAAAATGAAGTAACCGATATGGGTGGTCAACAAGTAATAACCAAAACTAATTGGGGGCAACAATATCGCACAGAAATAGGCAAACCTCTTAGTCAGTTCGTGGCTTATAAATCAGATGGTATTTTGACTGCTGACTACTTCGATGCAAATGGTAAAGCATTGGTACCAATCTTGGCAGGACAGGAAGAAGGAAATATTAAGTATGTAGATCAGAATGGTGATGGAAGTATTACTTCTGCAGATATGGTTGTTTGTGGTGATAACTTTCCTGACTTGATTTATGGTTTTACAAACAAGTTTAGCTTTAAGAACTTTGAGTTAAGTGCATTATTACAAGGGCAATTTGGTGGAGAAATTCTTTACATTGGTGCACGTCACAACGATATGGGTAGTTCAACCCGCAACGTATATAGGCATTGGTTAACGAGTTACAAAATAGATTATGAGGCAAAATATGGAACTGGTGAAAATCCAATTCCTGCAGATTACATTAAACAACATGGTATTGATATGTCATGGGATGGAAAAACGGCTAATCCTTTCGGTCAAGCAGGTGGTGGCATGGTTGATGATCAGCGTATCTACAGCGCAAGCTATTTACGCATAAAAAATATAACTCTTAGTTATACGCTTCCAAAGAGTCTTTTCCAAAAGACATTGTTAAAAGGTGGAAGGATATATGCATCAGTTGACAACGTATATACATTTACAGACTACCCAGGTTTTACTCCTGAGTCTAATACAAATGGTAGTGGTGCTACAAGAATGGGTTCAGACTACAGTACATATCCTTTGAGTCGCCGTTTTATTATGGGTGTTAATTTAGTATTTTAAGTAAAAAATAGAATTAAAAGACATGAAAAAATATATTAAATCAATAACGCTTTCGGTTTTCTGTATGGCTTTTTCACTTATTGGCTGTGATGATTTTTTGACCGAAGAGCCGCAGTCAGAATATTCTGCTAATACTTTCTTCAAGATCCAGTCAGACTTTGAAGTTGCATTAGCTGGTGTTTATGCTGAACAGCAAGGACTATTTAGTGCCATTGGTGGTGTATTCCGGCCTTCCATTACAAGAAGTGATGAAACTGTCGTAGGGGCAGGTTATGTCGATGAAAACGACAAGTTTCTTGATAATGCTACTGGCTCTGTAATTCAGGGTATGTGGTCTTCACTTTACATAATGGTCTACAGAACCAATGCTATTTTGGATAGAATTGATGATGTGGAATTTACGGATGCCAAGACTCGTGATTATATTAAAGGTGAAGCATTAGCACTCCGTGCTTGGGCATACTATACATTAGGAACCTCATTCGGAGGTGTACCTTTGATTGATAAAACCCTTTCAACTCCCGAAACGTTAAAAATACCACGTTCTACCCAAGAACAAACTTTTGCTTTTGCTGAAAATGATTATAAGACTGCTATCTCTCTACTTCCACCAGAATGGACAGGCAAGGATCTTGGTAGAGTCACTAAATATGCTGCGATGGGTGGTCTTGCTCGCTTATATATGTTTCAGTCAAACTACATAAGTGCTACTCCTTATTTGAAGGAAATTATTGATTCTGGTAAATATAAGATGGCTGAAAACTATGTAGATTGTTTTGACGATGCTTTCGATAATACAGCAGAACGTTTATGGGAAGTTCAGTTTATGAATGGTGGTTTGGGCGAAGGTAATATTTTAACTAACTCTTTTTTGCCTGAAGGCTACAGTGGTGATCTTATTCCATTTTCTGGCGCATCTGCATACTTAGAAGTATCCTCAGATATGATCAATGCGTATGAAGAAGGTGACTTACGTAAAGAAGTCTCTGTTGTTACTAATATTACTGTAGGTAGCAGCATTCGTTCAGAATGGTTTATTCGTAAATGGTTGCATTACACAGCTGAGCCTGTAAATAATAACGACTTTGCAATGAACTTACCTATAATTCGGTACACCGATGTTATCTTGATGTACGCTGAATGTTTAAATGAAACTGGCTATGTGGCAAACGGTGAGGCATTTACTTTGATTAATAGCGTTCGTAAACGTGCAGGTTTGGATCCATTGACACAGGTTACTACTCCTGATCAGGTTGCATTCCGTAAGGCTATTATTCAGGAGCGTCATGTTGAATTTGCATTCGAAGGCTTGCGATGGTGGGATCTTGTACGTTGGAATATTGCTTTGGAAGTAATGGATAACTTCCTAAAATTGGATGAAAATCAAGGTGGCCTTTACAAGATGGGTAGTAATGAACGCAAACTATATGCTATCCCTGCACAAGAATTGGCTAACTACAATGATGAAACAATCATGTGGCAAAATCCAGGATTCTAATTTATCTTTCTATATTAGATCTCAGGAGTATAGTCTATGGACCTCTCCTGAGATCTTGTTTTTTTTATCAGATTTTTACTTTCATAGATATAGGATTATGCACAACATTCAAAGATTTATTGTCTTTTTCATCATCCAATCCATTACTTTGTTTATCAGTGCTGTTGAAATTTATGACTTAAGCTGCGATAAGTTAACTAACCCGCTGGGCATATGTCGCTTGAATCCTATGTTGGGGTGGAAAGTTAAATCTTCAGTTCAGGCGGATATTCAAACCCATTACCGTATTCTAGCGGCTACATCTATTAACAATTTAAATGAAAACATAGGTGATTTATGGGATTCTGGAATAATAAAATCTTCAGAACAGGTTGCTGTTAACTATAATGGTAAGGCTTTGAAATCAAGCAGCCTAGTATATTGGAAAGTAAAAATATGGACTCAAAAGGAGGGAGAGCAAGAATGGAGCAGTCCTGCCTATTTCAGTATAGGGTTGCTGAGTGCTTTTGATTGGAAAGGAAAATTCATCTGTTTTAATCCTATAGGCGTACGGAATATTAATGCTCCTTTATTCTGGAAGAAATTCAATGCTGGTCAAGAGAAAAAAGAATATCTACTTCATGTAAATTCCTTGGGATATCATGAAGTATATCTCAATGGTAATAAGGTAGGTGATGCAGTACTTCAGCCTGCAGTTTCACAAACGGACAAGCGCTCATTAATTTGTACTTATAATTTGACTGAAAATGTCAAGTCAGGCAGCAATGATTTAGTTGTTTGGTTATCAGAAGGCTGGCCCCGTACCGATGGTGCTAACAGACTATGCCAGTATCCTGCAGTTAGAGCTCAGCTGCAGGAAGTAAACAATTTGGGTGAAATAACTAATGTGTTACACACAGATGATACTTGGTATGCCCGTGAGAGTGGGTATTCATCGCCCGGAAGTTGGAGACCCTTTGAGTTTGGTGGAGAAGTAGTTGATGCCAACATAATGTTGGAAAACTACTCGGTTTCAAGTCTTGAACAGGCTGTGTGGGGAAACGCATCCATAGCAAATGTGAGGCAGCATATAGCTACTCCACAGATGGTAGAGCCTACACGTATTATGAATACCATTCATCCTATATCTATCCATTCAAATGGAGATGCTTCTTGGCTTATAGATTTCGGCACATGTTTAACTGGCTTTTTAGAAATCAATTTTCCTTCTTTACAAAATAATCAGAAAATATTATTCGAATATGCAGATTATCTTGATTCTAATGGTCAGTTCCCAAACAGTAGACGAGGTGACTTCAGCGATACATATTTTGCATCTGGTAAAGAAAATGAAAAGTTCATCAATCGGTTCAACTACCATGGATTCAGATATGTGAAAATCAGCAATATGAGAAGAGCACCAAAGAGCGAGGATATAAAGGCTCACCTAATTCATACCGATTACGGTGCAAGTGCGAATTTTGAAAGCTCGGATGAAGATCTTAATGCTATCCATGATATGATTCAATATACTATTAAATGTCTTACCCTAGGAGGATATATGGTAGACTGCCCACACATTGAACGTTTGGGTTATGGAGGTGATGGTAATTCATCGACTCCTACATTTCAAACCATGTATAATGTATCACCACTGATCTACAATTGGGTTCAGGCATGGGCAGATGTACAGCGCCCAGATGGAGGAATGCCACATACAGCACCAGCACCTTATGGAGCAGGAGGAGGTCCTTATTGGTGTGGTTTCTTCATCATTGCTTCATGGCAAAACTACATTCATTATAAGGATAATCGTCTCATAACTGAGTTTTATCCGCAAATGAAAAAATGGATGTCGTATGTAGAGAAACATAGCAAAGATTATTTGTTGGGTAAATGGGAAAACGATCCTATTCGTAGAAACTATTTCTTAGGTGACTGGGCTGCTCCTGAAAATATAAAGGTTCAGGATAGCACTTCTGTTGAACTAGTTAACAATTGCTTTATAGCCATTTGTTATGAGACTATGAACAAAATAGCCAACTATCTTCATGAGGAAAAAGATGCCAAAACTTATTCGATAATGGCGCAGAAGGTTAGAGAAAAAATTCATAAAAAGCATTATGATACTATAAATTCAAGTTATGCTTCTTGTTCGCAACTCGACCTCTGTTATCCAATGTTTGCGAAAGTAACTCCCAAAAATAAAATAGGAAATGTAATCAACACACTGAAAAAGCATACCCAATTAGAATATAAAGGTAATCTTACAACAGGCTTAGTAGGAGTATCGGTAATTACGCAATGGGCTACCATGGCAGAGGAAAGTGATTTTATCTATGACATGCTAAAGAAAAGAAGTTATCCTGGCTACCTTTATATGATAGACAAGGGTGCAACTACAACTTGGGAACACTGGAATGGCTACCGTAGTCGTATACACAATTGCTATAACGGTATAGGTTCATGGTTCTATGAAGCCTTGGGTGGTATAATGCCAGATGAAAAGTATCCGGGATATAAACATGTACTGATTAGACCACAACTGATAAGGGGCGTAAACCATGTAAATGTCTCAAAGCCTACTCCTTATGGAGAGATTTGTTCGGAATGGAAAATAGAAGATAAGATATTTACCTTATCAGTATGTGTACCATTTGGTTCTTCAGCCACTGTTGTGCTGCCAGGAAGTAATCGCAAGCAAGAAGTAAAAAGTGGTGAATACATTATTAAAGTTCCTATAGAATAATCTGTATCGAAATATGTAAGTACCCGAGCAACTACCTCTTGATTATTCCGGAGCATAGTAAGCATTCGGTGATGCCCGTATTTGATTTTATGATTTCTTGGTTTATGAAAGTGGACTTTTAAAAACTTCCAAAACATTCGAAGTCGATATGGAGTTTTCAAGAGTTTTTCTCCAAGAGCAGCCTACCAGGTAGCAGTT
>CAZJAR010000049.1:0-16932 GCA_964543785.1 uncultured Synergistaceae bacterium
ATGATGCTCGTTGAGCTTGAATACTACGTCTTCGAGTCGGTGGAGTATTCCACCGGCCTGGATCACGCCGGCTATTCAGTCGGCTCCTCCGAGGGCCTTGGAGAAGAATACTCCTCCGTCCCCCGCTTCGGACCCCACAAGGGATACCACAGGCTTCCCCCCGAGGACCGGTATCTCGACTTCCGTAACCGCACAGTTCATATCATGGAGCAGGCGGGAATCCCCGTGAAATATCACCACCACGAGGTTGGGGCCTCCCAGCTCGAGATCGAGCTCGACTTCATGGATCTTGTCAGGGCCGCCGACAGCGTCTGCGTGGCCAAGTGGATCATCCGGACCGTGGCGGAGGAGATGGGGCTCTTCGTCACTTTCATGCCCAAGCCCCTCTACAAAATGCCCGGCAGCGGAATGCACGTCCACCAGTTTCTCGAAAGAGGGGGCACATCCCTCTTCCCCGGCAGCGGTCTCCACGGCCTCTCCCATGAGGCCCTGGCCTACACGGCGGGCCTGCTCGGGCACAGCCTCTCCGGCAGCCTTCTCGCCTTCACAAACCCGAGCACAAACAGCTACCGCCGCCTTGTCCCCGGGTACGAGGCCCCCATCAGCGCCACCTTCGCCAAGGGGTCGAGGAGCGCCGCGGTCCGCATTCCGGGATACCTGAAGAGCGACGAGGTCCGGATAGAATACCGCACCGGCGACGCGTCGGCGAACATTCATTACATGCTCTCCGCCATGGTCCTGGCGGGAATCGACGGCATTCTCCGGAACGCCGACCCCGTGGCGGCAGGATTCGACAGCCCCGAGGCGAAACAGGACAAGGTCTTCCCGCTGAACCTCTTCTCAGTGCTCGAGGGACTGCGGAAGGACAGCGGCTACCTCGCCCCCGCCTTCCCGCAGAAGCTCCTTGAGCTGTGGACAAAACGGAAGGCTGAGGAGGCGGAGTACGTCTACAACGCCCCCACCCCCCAGGAGTACGAGCTGTACTTCTGATTCCCCGGACAGCAAAAAAGAGGGGTCTGTCCCGGCACACCCGCCGGGACAGACCCCTTCAGTTTTCTTTTTCCTACCCCAGGAACGCCAGCAGCAGTCCTCCCGCGAGAACGGAGCCGATCTGTCCGGACACGTTCGCACCCACGGCGTGCATGAGGATGAAGTTGTTCCTGTCCTCCCTGGCGGCAAGCTTCTGCACGAGCCTGGCGGACATGGGAAAGGCCGAAATTCCCGCAGCACCGATCATGGGATTCAGCTTCCGCTTCCGGAACAGGTTGATCGCCTTCGCCGAAAGGACCCCCACCGCCGTGTCGAGGATGAAGGCAACGAGTCCCATGGAGAGGATGAGGATCGTCTGCGGCTGGATGAACCGTTCCCCCGTCATGGTGGCCGATATGGCCAGCCCGAGGAGAATGGTGACGATATTGGCCAGTTCGTTCTGGGCTCCCTTGGCCAGACGGTCCACCACACCGCTCTCTCTCAGGAGATTGCCGAACATGAGGAAGCCGATCAGGGACGCCGACGGAGGGGCGAACATGCCCGCGACAAGTGTAATTCCGATGGGAAAGAGAATCTTCGCCTTCCTCGAAACGGGCTGTTCATGGTACGGCATGGGAATCCTCCGCTCCCTGGCTGTGGTGAGCAGCCTGATCACCGGGGGCTGTATCACGGGGACCAGGGCCATGTATGAATAGGCCGCCACCGAAATTGGCCCCAGCAGATGAGGAGCGAACTTCGCCGAGACGTAGATGGACGTGGGACCGTCCGCAGCGCCGATAATGCCTATGGATGCCGCCTCCTTCAGGTCGAACCCGAAAAGGAGGGCCAGCCCCATGGTGAGGAATATTCCTGCCTGGGCAGTAATGCCGAAGATGAAGGTCACAGGGTTCTGGAAGAGAGGGGTGAAGTCGATCATGGCCCCTATGGCGATGAAAATCAGCAGGGGAAACATCTCGTTGGCTATCCCTGCGTCGAAGAGGATGCTCAGGGCCCCGTGCTGCAGGTGGTCACCCGCCATCTGGGTCAGTGCCGAGCTGAACGGGATGTTCACCAGCAGGGTCCCGAACCCCATGGGAAGAAGGAGGGACGGTTCATACTCCTTCGCAATGGCCAGGTACAGCAGAAGCGCCCCAACTCCCATCATCACCGCCTGTTTGCCGGTGATGGCCAGAAATCCCTCAAAAAGCTGCTCCATCGTTTTTCTCTCCTTCGTCTGCAAGAAAAATGACCCCCAGCTCAGGAATGTTCCCAGCCGAAGGCCTTGTTTCGTCATCACACGCCGGACGCAGGCGACCGAAGCGCGGCTCCGGAACAGCTTACGGGCGGCAGGCTGTTCTTTTTCTTTTTCATTGTATCCGGTGGAGATGGATTGTCAATGAGCGGCCCGGGAGAAGGTTTCCATCTTCTCTTCCGTTCGCTGTATAATAAGAGAAAGTATGGAATACACTTGCCTGCTGAGAGGTTTCCCCATGAAAAAAATGATCGTTGCCGCAGTGGCGTGCATTCTCGGATCTCTCGCCTTCTTCCTCGTTTCCGGCACAACGGAAGTCGCCCCGACACTCCTCGACATCGCGGCTCCCCCTGCTCTCGACCGGGATGTTCCCGCCCCTCCCCCGGCGGAATCCTTCCTTTCCGTACCGCTGAGCATCACGGCTGAGGAAGCCGGACGGCTCCTCGGGGACGCCCTGGTGAACCCGCTCTACAACGTGAAGGGACAGAAGCTGGACGAAAGCTACGGCCAATCCGCGGCAGACGTGCTTGTGGAGCGGACAGGCCCAGTGTCCGTGACCATGGAAAGCGGCAGGACCCGGGTCACTCTCCCGTTCCGTTTTGAAAGCCTCGTCAGGTGGAAGGGAAACATCCTGGGAATTTCTTCGAGCACCAAACAGGAAATCTTCGGTGGCGGCACAATCATCCTCGAAATTAAGCCCCGGGTCGACAGGGACTGGAGAATCCGCCTCGATGGCTCTCTTGCCGTGGAATGGAAGGAAAAACCGGCCATCACCATCCTCGGCCAGAAGATAGGGATCGCACGTTTCCTGTCCTCCCTTCTCGAAGATCGCTCCGGGGAGCTCCTGCACCGCGCCGAGGAAGAGCTCAACCGCTCGGCCGGGCTGAAGGACAGGGCCCGGGAACAGTGGGAGAGCCTGTGTTCCCCGATCATCCTCTCGGAGTCACCACGGCTGAACCTCTCCGTTCGCCCCATAGCCGTCTCCATGCCTCCCTTCACCGCGGAGAATGGACTTCTCTCCGCCCACCTCGCCCTTCGGTGCCTTCTTCAGGTCACCTCAGGCACCCCCGGGAAGACCGTCGCCTGTCCTCCCCTTCCCGAACTCTCCCCCCTGCCGCCGAACCTCGACCCGGGGGTTCTCGTGAACCTCGACGCGTCAGTTTCCTATGACGCCCTGGAAGAATTTCTCGCGGGGCATCCCGTTGACCCCCTTGAGATTCCGGGAGGGGGCAGGGTCGCCGTGGAAAAAATCTCCCTCTTCGGCAGCGGGGAGAAACTGGTGGCTGCTGCGGACATCTCGGGAACGGTGCCACTCGGCGGCCTCCTGAAAGGGAAGGTCTACCTGACAGGGAAACCAGTGTACTCGCGGAAGGAGCAGGTTCTTCGGGTCGAGGGGGTGGACTTCGACGAAGACTCCACCCGGGGGCTCATGAGGGTGGCGTCGTGGATCGCACGGCCCCTCCTGGCGAAGGAGATTGGAGACACCCTTGTCTTTCCCCTGGGAGATCTTCGGGAAAAGGCCCTGACCTCCCTCGGCGAGGCGGTCCGTGGACGAAGGGTTTCCGACGAAGTGGTGATGAACGGCTCTGTGGGCTCTCTCGACCTTGAGCGGTTTTCTCTCACCGGCAAAGGCATCCGCCTTTCCTTCTCACTGGGCGGGACTGTTTCCCTGAAATATACCGGCACAAAGGAAGGGAAGAATTGACAGGTGATCCTTCCCTTTCTATACTCAAGCGGAGACGGCGCTTCCGCAGGCTGCCCGCATATTTACAGGAGGAGATGACGCAATGAAAAGAATCGTTGTACTGGCTGTTCTCGCTCTTATATGCATCACGCTGTTCGCGGGGAATTCCCTCGCAGCTGAAAAGGTGAAGGCCTACACCACCATGGAGGAACCCCTGGCAAAGGCCCTTTTTGAACAGTTTGAAAAGGAAACCGGCATCGTGGTGGAATGGGTCCGCCTGTCTTCCGGCGAGGCAGTGGCCCGCATCGAGGCCGAAAAGGCCAACCCCCAGGCGTCCATCTGGGTGGGCGGCGTGGGCACCCTGCACATCGACGCCAAGAACAAGGGGCTGACGGCCCCCTACAGTTCCCGCATGGCAGGCTCAATTCCCGACCAGTTCAGGGACCCCGAGAAATTCTGGATCGGCCTGTATGTCGGCCCCATCGCCTTCTGCATCAACACCAACCGGTCCGCCGAGCTGAACCTTCCCCTGCCGGCGTCCTGGGCCGACATCGTCAGACCCGAGTACGAGAAGAAGGTCCGGGTCGCCAACCCCGGAACCTCGGGAACGGCCTACAACATGGTCACCACCCTGATCCGGGTCTTCGGAAACGACGAGGACAAGGCCTTTGATTTCCTCAAGAAGCTGGACAGGAGCATCGACCAGTACACCCGTTCCGGGTCCGCCCCCGGCAAGAACTGCGCCATCGGCGAAATCCCCGTGGCCATCGGCTACCTCCACGACATGGTCAAGCTGAAGGTGGAAGGAGCCCCCATCGAGATCGCCGTCCCTTCCGACGGCACGGGCTTCGAGACGGCAGCCCTCTCCCTCCTGAAGGACGGACCGGACCCGGTGAACGCGAAGAAGCTCTATGACTGGATCCTCGGCCAGTCCGCCATGGACATCATCGCCACGTGGTACGTCATTCCCCTGAGCGACAAGGCGTCTCCTGTGGAGACGGGGTTCTCCTTCTCCAAGATGAAGCTGGTCAACCAGGACGACGTATGGGATGCAGCCAACAAGGGGCGTCTCCTCGACAGGTGGAACAAGGAAATCGGCGCCTCCAGGTAAAACGCGCCTGCAAGCCGGAAACTGGAAGGGGTCCTGCCCGGGACCCCTTCATTCTTTCACCGCAAAGGAGGAGATGACCATTCCTTCCAGAAAATTTATCGTCCTGTCCTTCTCAGTTCTGCTCTTCGCCTCCCTGCTCTTCTGGATGTACAATGCCCTGGCGGGCTCCTTCGGCGCCATCGCCGAGAGCCACTACAAAAAAGCCGCCGAAGCCGCCATGGGCTCGGTACCTTCGAAGGACGAGGCCATAGAGGGATGGATACGGCGGATCAGCGGCCCATCCAGGGATTTCGAGCTTATATTCCTCCGGGGGTTCCCGGAAGACAAGGGAGGCATGAAGGTCTTCGCCCCCGCTCCCGGCCTTGCCCAATTTTTCGCCCTCCAGGAAAAAGACGGCGATTTTGCCAGGGGAATAGAAAGCGCCATGTACGACGAAATATACCAGCCTGTCCAGAGATTTCTTCTCGGCGGGGAGGAACGGCGGGTACTCTTCGCCCCTGCCCACGACGGAGAGACAGGCGAAGTCACCGGAACGGCAGTGTTTCTCTTTTCACCCGGGGGATTTGACCGGTTTCTTGGCCTTCTCCGCGGACTCTTTCTGCTCGCTCTCATTCTGTTTGCTGCGGTCTTCGCCGTTGCCAGCTACAGCAGGGATCCCGTCACCGGGTACGTCATCCTCGGCCTGTTCACCATCGTGGGGGTCTTCGTGGCCTATCCCCTCTTCGAGGCTGTCCGGCTGACCTTTCTCAAGGACGGGAAATTTTCCCTCGAAACGTGGAAATCCATCCTCACCACGAGGCAGTACGTTACCGCCCTGAAGGGCAGCATCACCCTGGGAGCCTTCACCGCCACGGCTTCCACCATCGTGGGATTTCTCTTCGCTTTCGTCATTTCAAGGACAAAGGTCAGGGGGAAGAAATTTTTCTCAGCCATGGCGACTCTGCCCATCATCTCGCCCCCCTTCTCCCTCACCCTCTCAATCATTCTGCTCTTCGGCAACAACGGCCTTATCACAAAACAGGTTCTCGGCCTGGAGAACTTCACCATCTACGGCCTCGGGGGGCTGACCCTGGTCCAGACCATGGGCATGTTCCCCATCGCCTTCCTCACCATGGTGGGCATCCTTGAAGCCATAGACTCCACCCTGGAGGACGCCGCCCTGAACCTCCGGGCCACCCGCTGGGAAACATTCAAAACGGTGACCCTTCCCCTTTCGGTGCCCGGCCTGCTCAGCTCCTGGCTCCTCGTGTTCACCAACTCCCTGGCCGATTTCGCGAACCCCCTGATTCTCTCCGGCAGCTTCCGGGTGCTTTCCGTGGAATCCTACATGGAGGTCACGGGAATGAACCGCCTCGGTCACGGGGCCGCCCTTTCCCTGCTGCTGCTCCTGCCCACCCTGTCGGCCTTCCTTGCCCAGCGGTACTGGGTAAGCCGCAAATCCTACGTCACCGTCACGGGGAAACCCTCGGGCCGCATGACGGAGCTCGTATCCCCCGGAGTGAAGCGCGTTCTCGTCACCCTGATGGTCCTCATCGTCCTCTTCCTCTTCAGCCTCTACGGCACCATCATCGCCGGGTGCTTCGTGAAGAACTGGGGCATCGACTACACCTTCAGCCTGGCCAACTTCAGGGAAGCCTTCGAACGGGGATGGAGGGTGCTCCTCGACACTCTGACCCTCGCCGGGGCCGCCACGCCCATAGCGGGCATCCTCGCCATGATCGCCGCCCTCGTGCTGGCCCGGAAGAAATTCCCCTGCAAGCGGCTGCTCGACATGCTCATCCTCACCCCCTTCGCCCTTCCCGGGACCCTGGTGGGCATCAGCTACATCCTGGCCTTCAACAAGGCCCCCCTCATCCTTGTGGGAACGGCGGCCATCATCGTGATCAACTACGTCATCCGGGAACTTCCCGTCGGGGTTGAAGGCGGTCTCGCCTCCCTGAAGCAGATCGACCCCGCCATCGAGGAGGCAGCATCGGACCTGGGCGCGGACACCCCCACAGTATTCCGGACCATTGTCCTCCCGCTCATACGGCCGGCCTTCATTTCCAGCCTCTCCTATACCTTCGTCCGGTCCATGACGGCTGTGAGTGCGGTCATCTTCCTCATCTCCGCCAAGTGGTACCACCTGACCGTCCTCATCTACAACTTCTCGGAAAACCTGCGGTTCGGCCTGGCGAGCGTCCTCGCAACGACGCTTATCGTGATCGTCCTTCTGACTTTCGGGCTCCTCCGCCTTGTTGTCCGGAAGAACGAAAATCTCGCAAAAACCATGAGCATCTGAGGTGGGAAAAACCATGGAAAATCAGTCGAAATCAGTCACTCTTGAAAACGTATGGAAGGTGTTCAAGGATCCCCAGTCGGGGAAGGACATCACCGCAGTAGAGCAGGCGGACTTCGTCATCGCTCCCGGCGAGCTGGTCACCCTTCTCGGCCCCTCGGGGTGCGGCAAGACCACCACGCTGCGCATGATCGCCGGGTTCGAGCTGCCAACCAGGGGACGGGTCCTCATCGGGAGCGAGGACATCACCCATCTCCCCCCCAACAGGCGGGACACCGCCATGGTCTTCCAGAGCTACGG
Source organism: uncultured Synergistaceae bacterium (assembly GCA_964543785.1). GTDB lineage: Bacteria > Synergistota > Synergistia > Synergistales > Aminobacteriaceae > Aminivibrio. The sequence goes on from CAZJAR010000049.1 coordinate 7,595, forward strand.
GCTCTTCCCCCACATGAACGTCTTCGACAACGTGGCCTACGGCCTCCGGCTCAGAAAAATGCCCGAAAAGGAGATCAGTGAAAAGGTCATGCGCTTTCTCGGCATGGTGGGGCTCGACACCCTGGCGAAGCGTCCTCCTTCCAGGCTCTCCGGAGGCCAGCAGCAGCGGGTCGCCCTGGCGAGGTCTCTCATCGTGGAACCGGCAGTCCTTCTGCTGGACGAGCCTCTGTCGAACCTGGACGCCCTGCTCCGGGAACAGATGCGCGTGGAAATCCGCCGCATCCAGAAGTCTCTCGGCATCACCGCCGCCTACGTTACCCATGACCGTGTCGAGGCCATGAGCCTCTCCGACAGGATCATCGTCATGAACAGGGGAAAAATCGTGCAGATAGGCTCCCCGCACCAGGTCTACCGCGACCCCGCGAGCGCCTTCGTGGCCGGGTTCATCGGCAAGGTGGCCTTTTTCCCCGGCGAGGTGGCAGGAGTGGAAGAACACTGTACCGTAAAGGTGCGTGGAAAATCTTTCTCCCTCCCCCGCTACTCCCCGGAGCTCAGGACCGGGGACCCGGCTTTGGTCATGTGCCGCCCCGAATCGCTTACGCTTCTTCCTCCGGGAGAAGGGATCCTCGACGGACGGGTAACCACCAACGTGTACCTGGGACACAGCATCGAATCCTTTGTCGCCACAGAGATGGGGGAAATCCTCGTCCAGGTTGACAACCCCGATGCCAGGCAGATCTTCACCGAGGGAGAGCCCGTTTCCGTCTCCTTCATACCGGAACTGACCAAGGCCCTCCCCCCGGAAGAATAGGGCCGCGGGGAAAAAATAACAGAAAGGGGGATAGGGACCAGTGTCGTCCTTATCCCCCTTCACTCCAGCGGAAAAAATCTTCCAGGCGGCTTTCGGCGAAAGCCGCGATTCCCCTGCCCTTCAGCAGTCCGGCCAGGATCCCGTCCCCGGGCACCAGCCTTCCCGAAAAGGTCCCGTCATAGATCATCCCCGCTCCGCAGGAAGGGCTTCTCTCCTTGAGCAGGGCCGCCCGGCATCCGAACATGAGAGCCAGGTTCAATGACTCGAGGGCGCCCCGTTCGTAGTTTTCCGTCACATCCGCCCCGCTCATTGTCCTCACACTGCCTCCGGAAATTTCCGCAGGCTCTCTCGGCGTAGGCAGACCGCCCAGTATCTCGGGACATACGGGAACCATGAAAAACCGTCCCATGAGTTCACAGATACGTTCATTCCGGGCGTTTCCTCCGTCATATCTGCAGTTCACGCCCAAAAGGCACGCGCTGACAAGCAGTTTCAGAACGTCTCACCACCTTTCATCATCCGGCGGACTGGTTATATTATACCGGCCCTTCCCGGGAGAATGCGTGAAGACCCTCCGAAGCGATTTGAACTGATAAAAAAGCCCCGGAGACAATCTCCGGGGCCTTCTCTCTGCATGGTGTTCCGATCAGCGGAATCGTTACTTCAGGATTCCGGCTTCCTTGAAGTAGCGGAGGGCGCCGGGGTGGTACGGAATGAGCATCTTGTCGGGCTCTGCCACAAGGTCGGGGCCGAATCCGCGGACCGCCGCCGCAACGCTGCGCACGGCATCAAGGTTCTCATAGAGGGACTTGGTCATCTGGTAGACGAGATCCTCGGGAATGTCTTCCCTGGTGATGATCAGGTCGGCGGGATCGCCGCAGGTCTCCACGTCATAGTCCTGGTTCGGGTAGGTTCCGGCCTTGAGAACTCTCTTGTCGATGAGGGGGTTGATCTTCTTCAGGGCCTGGTATCCCTCGTCCTCGATGGGCAGGATGATGACCTTGTTTGTGACCATGAGTTCACTGATGGCCGAGGCACCGGGGGTGAAGCCGAGGATGGCGCCCTGGATCAGGCCGTCGGACATCATGTCCACCGCCTGGCTTGCTTCCACGTACTCGGGGGTGATGTCCTTATAGGTGAGACCGTAAGCCGCGAGGATTTCCCGTGCATCGAGCTCGCCGCCGCTTCCCACGGGGCCGACCGCTACTCTCTTGCCCTTGAAGTCCTTGATGGACTTGATGCCCTCGTCCTTCAGGGCAACCACCGTCTTGGCGTCAAACATGACGCCGCCGGTGAGGGAACGGAGCCAGCTGTGGGGTTTGCCCTCGTACTTCTCGATGCCGTTGAAGGCACGGTAGGCCTCGTTGGCCCTGCAGACCGCGACTTCGATGTCCTTGGTCCGGATCATGTCGATGTTCTGGACCGCCCCGGCGGTGGCGATGGCAACTGCCTTCATGTCCTTGATGTTCGCATTCCATACTTTTGCCATGGCCATGCCCACGGGGTAGTTCATACCACCCACACCGGCCGTTCCCATGGTGATGTGGGTCACCGCGAAGGCGGCACTGCTGAAGAGGAACAGAGCGAGCACTCCAACTGCCAGAATCATTTTTCTCCCTTTTATCATGTTTCATCCTCCTTTTGGGCTTTGCCCGTCTTTGTGGGACCATCCCACAATTTATGAACTCATCTTCCGGTTCGTTACATTGTACCGGATTCGTTTTCCTGAGCGCCTCCGTATTTCTTCCGGAGAATCAGGGTTCCGGCGATGCCGGCGGCTGTAAGACCAAAACCGATCATGTCGGAGGTGAGACCTGGGGCGATAAGGGAAAGAGCCGCTGCGAAAAAGACAATGCGGAGCAGCCACGGGATCCGGATAAACAGGAATCCTTCCACAGCCACTGAAAGCAGGGCAGCCCCCAGAAGGCCGGAAATGGCAGCCCAGGCGATAACTGCGGCGCTGTCAGCAACAAGCAGGATCGCGGGGGCATAGATGAAGAAGAACGGGACGATGAACCCGGCGAGGGCGAGCTTGAAGGCGGCCCAGCCGACTTCGTTGGTCCCCGCGCCGGACATGCCCGCCGCCACGTAGGAGGCGAGGGCCACCGGTGGGGTCACCGTGGAGAGGCAGGCAAAGTAGAAGACAAAAAAGTGGGCCTGGAGACCGGGAACCTTCATCTCATGGAGAATCGGAACCGCTATGGTTGCCGCTATGATGTAGCAGGCGCTCGTGGGGAGTCCCATGCCGAGCACGATGGAGACCACCATGCAGAGCACCAGCGTGATAAAGAGGCTCCCGTGGGACAGGGCCACGATGTTGTCGGCGAGAATGATGCCGATGCCTGTCATGGAGAGCACCGCCACCACGAATCCCGCGTTGGCCATGGCGACGCTGAGGCTGAGGCACGACCTTGCCGACGAAACCGCGAGAGGTATGAGCTTGTCCACCCCCATGCGTGTCTCCTTGCGGAGGAAGGAAAGCAGCCAGGTCACCACGATGGAGTAGAAGGCGGCGTACAGGGGCGTAAAGTGCTGCATGAGCAGGACCACGAGGATCACGATGGGAAGGAACATGTGGCCGTATCGCATAATGGTCTTTTTCACGTCGGGTATGTCTTCCTTCGCCATGCCCTTCAGCCCGATCTTCCGTGCCCTCAGGTCGACCTGGAAGAAGACGGCGGCAAAGTAGAGAACGGCGGGAATGACGGCCGCAGCAGCTATGGAGATGTAGGGAACGCCGAGGAATTCGGCCATGATAAAGGCACCCGTTCCCATGATGGGAGGCATTATCTGCCCTCCCGTGGAGGCTGCGGCTTCGATTGCACCGGCGAAATAGGGCTTGTAGCCGATCTTCTTCATGAGGGGTATGGTGAAGGCTCCCGAAGTGGCCACGTTGGTGGCCGCGCTGCCGCTGATCATGCCAACGAGACCGCTGCCGATGACGGCAACCTTTGCGGGTCCGCCGACGAGCCGTCCGCCGAGGGCGAGGGAAACGTCGTTGAAGAGGGTACCGAGGCCGCTCTTCTCAAGGAAGGACGAGAAGACGATGAACAGGACGAGATAGGTGGCCGCGATGCCGATGGGGAGACCGTAGATTCCTTCCGTGGTCAGGTACATCTGGTAGATGATCCGCTGGATGGTATATCCCCTGTGGGAGAGAACGCCGGGAATATGTCGCCCGAGGAAGGCATAAAGAAGGAAAACGATGGCCAGGATGAGCAGCCCCTTGCCCGCGACTCTCCGGCATGCCTCAAGGACCAGGAGGATGGCCACGGCGCCGAAATAGTAGTCCCTCTGCAGGGCCACACCTCCCCGAAGGGCAAAGGCGTCAACATTGATGACCGTATAGCCGCACACGGCGATGGAGGCCGCGATGAGCACCATGTCAACGGCACTGGGCCTTGACTGGATCGACCGCTTCGAGGCGGGGTAATACATCCACACCAGGCAGAGGATGAAGCCGAGGTGAATGGCCCTGTGCTTGAACATGGGCGGCATGCCGAACCGCGAGGTGATCAGGTGGTAGAGGATAAAAACACAGGACAGGACGATAATTGCCGTGGTCCAGAAGGGAGCCATTTCCGTACGGTAGCTGCACTCCTTTGTGGCCTTACGAAGGACAGCTTCTCCCTGGGTTGCCGGTTCGCACTCGGTGACGCCGAATTCCCTTGCCATACAATTCCCTCCAAAGTGGTGATCTGGGTGATGACATGGTGCCCCATATATTTGATGCATAATATATTCTATACGCACGGCAAGAGAAAAGCAAAATGTATAATGTATTCATAGGAGGGAGATGGTCCCACAAAAAAAAGGCAGGCCCTGATTTCAGGGCCTGCCTCAGCATCAAAAAAGGAAACTCATGACTGCAGCGGCAGATTTTTTACTGAACGCTTCTGCAGGAACCACATGACGGCCATTATTCCAATTCCCACGGAGTCTGTCACGATCCCCGGGAAAATGAGGGTGATGGCCGCTCCGAAGAATATGATCCGCTCGAGAATGTTGAGGTTCCTCATCCAGTATCCTGAACCGCCCAGGGCGAGAGCAAAGGCTCCGAGCAGGGAGGTCCCTATCATCAGGATAATCTCGGGGAGGGTGGTGTCGATGAGGAGAAGCCCCGGGTTATAGACGAAGATGTAGGGAATCATGAAGCCTGCCAGGGCAAGCTTCAGAGCGTTGAAGCCCGTTTTCACGGGGTCTCCTCCCGCCACCCCCGCTCCGGCGTAGGCCGCCAGGGCGACAGGCGGAGTGAGGTCGGCGACAATGCCGAAATAGAAGATGAAGAGATGGGCCGCCAGGATGGGCACGCCGAACTTCATGATGGCGGGAGCCGCCATTGACGCGAGGACGATGTACTTCGCCGTGGTGGGGAGCCCCATGCCGAGGATGATGGAGGCAATCATGGTGAAAACAAGGGTTAAGAAGAAGCTGCCTCCCGAGAGCAACACGATGCCGTTGGCGATCTTGAGTCCGACGCCGGTGAGGGTGACCACGCCGATGATGATTCCGGCGCAGGCGCAGGCGGCAGAAACGCCTACGGCCGAACGGGCGCCGTTCTCAAGCGCATCGAAGATATCCTTCATGTTGAGCCGGGTATTCTTTCGCAGCATGGCGATGGCGACCGTCACGATGATGCAGACAAGAGCCGCCCTCAGGGGGGTGTATCCCTTGACAAGAAGATAGACGATGACGAAGAGCGGAAGAAGAAGGTGCCAGCCTTCCGCGAAAACCTTTTTCACCTGGGGAAGTTTTTCCTTTGGTATCCCCTTGAGACCGAGCCGTTTTGCCTCAAAGTGAACCATGAGCCCCACCGCGAGGTAGTACAGAATTGCCGGAAGGGCTGCCGCCATGGCTATTTCGATATAGCTGATTCCGATGAACTGGGACATGACGAAAGCGGCCGCCCCCATGATGGGGGGCATGAGCTGCCCTCCCGTGGATGCCGCGGCTTCCACGGCGCCGGCGAACTCTGCCTTGTACCCGATGCTCTTCATAAGCGGGATGGTGAATGTACCGGTGGTGACGACATTTGCCACGGAACTGCCCGATATGGTGCCGAAAAGGCCGCTCGCCATCACCGCGACCTTTGCGGGACCTCCCACCCTGTGTCCTGTGGCCGCCAGCGCGAGGTCGATGAAGAATTTGCCCAGCCCGGTTTTATGCAGGAAGGCGCCGAAGAGGATGAAGAGGTACACGAAGGTGGAGGCGACTCCCAGGGGCATTCCCAGAATGCCCTCGGTGGTCACGTACATGTGGGTGATGATCCTGGTGTAGGAAAAACCCCTGTGGGCGAACATCCCGGGAAAATAGGGCCCGAAGTAGGCATAGGCGAGGAAGACCATGCCGACGATCGTGATGGGGAGCCCGACAACCCTGCGGGACGCTTCGAGCACCAGCAGGATGCATATCCCACCGAAGATGATGTCTCCCTGCGTCGGAAGCCCGGCCCTCATCATGAGGTCGGTGTATTCGATGACGACGTAGGCCCCCACCGCCAGCCCGAGGGCTGCGAAGATCACGTCGGTCACCTTCAGGCCCGTTTTTCTCTGGCTCAGCCTGGCCGGGTACAGAAGGTACACAAGGACGAGAACAAAGGCAAGGTGCACGGAACGCTGGATCTGGGCCTCGTACACTCCGAACGCGGCGGTATAGAGCTGGAAGAGGGAGAAAAGAATGCAGATAATCTTGACGATGCCAGTCCACGACGGGCTGAGCGTCCGGGTAGTCGACTCCCGGTCATATTTTTCGAGAATCTTTTCAACATCGATTGTTTCCGCTGCCTTTTCCGCCGCCGTTGAATCAAAAATTTCCTCCTGCGGTTTCACTTCGTTATTATCCACCATGACCGTTCCTCCTCAGGGAATCAATAAAAAAAAGAAAAAATAAAAGGGCCTTTCTCTCCTCCGAAATGGAGAGGTTTTCCCGGTTTTTCAAATTGAGTGAAAGGGATGTCCCTTTCGCGGAACAGGAGACGGTAATCCGCGAACCGGCCGACACGAAAAACGATATCCGGAAGATGCTTTTTTATTCCGTATATCCGGAATTTCCCGCCCCCGCTCTCAAAAGCCGCATATCCTTCCAGAAGGAACGGCAGCCCAGCCCCGAAATCCGTGTACACTGTTTCTCTCAGCTCGATGCCCTCCCGGAAATCGAGACGGAACACTTCCAGCACAGGCGTCTTCTGGACGGAGTGTATGTATCGCACCGCAAACTCCTCGCCGCCTCTCATGGGGTACGAGGCGAGAAGGAAGCCGTCTGCGCTTCGGATCGTGAGAAAGTGGACCGGGGAACAGAACAGGACAAGAAATGAAAGGAGAAAAGACCAGCACAAGAGGATTTTTCTGTTCAACACCCACTCCCTCCTCAGGAAAATCACGAAGGGAGGCCTCCGATCAGGAAGGCCTCCCGCAAACAGCTCGTGCCTATTTCATAAGCCCTGCTTCTTTGAAGAACTTGGCAGCGCCGGGATGCACGGGAATGGAAATACCGTCAAGGGCCCTGCTCAGAAGGATGCTCTTGCCCTTGTGGTGGGCATTGCCTACGGCCTCCAGGTTCTGGAAAAGGGCCTTCGTCATGGTGTAGACCACATCCTCGGAAAGCTCCTTCCGCACAGCCAGGATAGCCTGGACGGCAACGGTCTCCACGGGCTGGTCCTGTCCGCGGTAGGTGTTTCCGGGAATGACTTCCTTCGCGAGGAAGGGGTACTTCGCGATGAGCTTGTCCCTTACCTCACCGTCGATGGGAACGAAGAAGAGGTCCTGGAGGGTGCTGATGTCCTGGATTGAGGGGTTCGGAGCGCCGGTGGTGTAGGAGAAGGCGTCCACGAGACGGTCCTTGAAGTGGTCGGTTGTCTCGGCGTAGGAGATGAAATGTGCCTTGAAGTCATTGTAGGTGATACCGTAAGCGTCAAGAATCTGGCGGACGTTGGCCTCGTTTCCGCTTCCAGGGGCACCCACGGAGATGTTCTTTCCCTTGAAGTCGGCGATGGTCTTGATGCCGCTGTCCTTGGAGGCGATGACCTGGATGTGCTCGGGGTAGAGCCTGGCGATGGCGGTGATGTTCTCGATCTTCCGGTCCTTGAAGAATTCGGTTCCGTTGTAGGCGTAGTCGGACATGTCATTCTGCACGATGATAAGGTCCACGTCGCCGGCTGCAAGGAGGTTGATGTTTTCGATGGAGGCGCCGGTGGACTGGGCGGTGATGTTCACTGCACCGCCTGAATTATCGCTGATGATCTGGGAAAGCGCGCCGCCGAGGGGATAATACGTTCCCGCCGTTCCGCCTGTTCCCATGGTCAGCTGCATGGGCGCCGCAAAGGCCGCGCCTGCGGCGAAAATGGCCGCAATTGAAAGAAACGCCAGTATCTTGGACAACTTCTTCATGAAATTACCTCCTTCAGATAGTGTTTTCCGCTGCATATACATCCTAATTTGTTTTGGAGATTCCGTCAACCGGATATATCAGACATGACGTACAGTAAAAAAAAAGCCCGGGATCTCCCGGGCTTTTTTCTTTGTTGTCGTCAGTCCGTTTCCCGGGCTATGAATGACGCCAGCTTGTCGGGGTCGATGTTGCCGCCGGACAGGAAGAAGCAGATCTTCTCCCCGGGCTTGACCCTGAAACTGCCTTCGAGGGCCGCCGCCACGCCCACCGATGCCGAGGGCTCCACGAGCAGCTTGCTCTTGAAGACAATCTCCATGAGGGCCTTGCAGATGAATTCGTCGGAGGCGGGAACGATCTCGTCCACGTACTTGTCGATAAGGGGATAGTTGTGCTCGCCGGTCATGGTGATCATGAGCCCGTCGGCGAGGGTGGAGCCCATGGGTACTTCCACCGGCTTGCCGGCCTTACGGCTCTCGGCATACCGCTGGATCCCGGCAGGTTCAACTCCTATAACACGGACCGATGGACTGGTTTCCTTCAGCGCGGCGGCAACACCCGCCAGCAGTCCGCCTCCGCCGAGGGGAACGACTACAGTGTCCACATCGGGAAGATCCTGGATGATCTCAAGGCCCGAGGTGCCCTGACCCGCGATGAGCTCGGGGTCGTTGTAGGAATGGACGAGGGTATAGCCCTTCTCCGCCTTGATCTCGTAGAGCTTCTTGTAGCGCTGGATGGAGTCGAAGCCGTAAAGGACCACCTCGGCACCTAGGGCCTTCGTTCCCTCGATCTTGGACTTGGGGGCGTTCTCGGGAAGGACCAGGGTGGCCTTGATGCCCAGCATCTTCGCTGCGTAGGCCACGCCCTGGGCATGGTTCCCCGAGGACGAGGCGATGATGCCCTTCGCCCGCTCCTCGTCGGTGAGGGAGAGGATCTTGTTGGTGGCTCCCCGGATCTTGAAGGATCCCGTAAGCTGGAGATTTTCCGGCTTGAAGTAGACCTCCGCGCCGCACAGGGCGTCGAGCTTGTCTCCCCGCAGGATGGGGGTCCGCCGCACCCTGCCGGCGATTCTTCCCGCGGCCGTTTTTATGTCCTGAAGTCCGATAATGCGTGTCATTGTACTGCTTCCGCCTCCTTACGCCCT
>CAZJAR010000050.1:0-16837 GCA_964543785.1 uncultured Synergistaceae bacterium
ACATGACCGACGAGATGCTCGAGACTGCCGCCGAAAACCTCAGGGGGCTGGACAATGTCACCCTCGTAAAGGGGTACATCGAGGACATGCCGCTGGAGAGCGGCACCGTGGACGTGATAATCTCCAACTGCGTCATCAACCTCTCCCCCGACAAGGGAAAGGTGCTCAAGGAGGCCTTCCGGGTGCTCCGGCCGGGCGGCCGGTTCTGCGTTTCCGACACGGTGTTTCTCCGTCCCGTGACGGAGCGGGCGGTGAAGAACCTCGCGGCCTGGTCCGGATGCATCGCCGGGGCGCTGCAGGAGACTGAGTACGCCGCTCTTCTGAAGGACGCGGGATTCATTGAGATCGACGTCCGGCGCACGAAGGTCTACAATGTGCCCGACGCTCTGGCCGCCATGGCCTTTCCCGAACTTTCGCCGGAAGAACGGAACGAGATCAACGGCGCACTGGCCAGCGCGATTATTCTGGCAAAAAAATCTTTCCCGGTACAGGAGTAAGCAGTTTTTTCAACGACACGCCCTGACGGCCGGCGGCACAATGGAAAACCGGCACGAAAAAAGGCGGGGGAACAATCCCCCGCCCGCTGTTTTCTTCCGCGCCGGGCCTACTTTTGCCGCAGCAGTCTCCGGAGCACCTTTCCGGTGCTTGATAACGGGAAAGCCTCCATGAACTCCACGCTCCTGGGGACCTTGAAATGGGCGAGGTGTTTTTTGCAGAAGTCGATAATTTCCCGCGGCGTGGCCTGGGCACCTTCATTCAGGCGAATGAAGGCCTTGGGCACTTCACCGTTCACCGGGTGGGGCATACCCACCACCACAGCCTGGGAAATCGCCGGGTGGGTGTGAAGGATGGCCTCCACCTCCTGGGGATAGACATTGAATCCTCCCACGATGATGATATCAGTCACCCTGTCAAGAATCCGGACATATCCGTCTTCCATCCTGACGTAGTCTCCCGTGTTGAACCAGCCGTCAACAAACCTGTCCGCCGTCATGACCGGGTCCCTGAAGTAGCCCGAGGCAACTGAGGGTCCCCTGACCCAGAGCACCCCTTCGCCTGTTGCCGTCACATCCTCGTTCCTGTCGTTGAGCAGCTTCCACTCATATCCCCTGACGATGGGGCCCACGGTCCCGAGACGACGGTCCTTGTAGTTCCTGTTCACCGCCACCACGGGGGAGCATTCGGTGAGACCGTATCCTTCGATAACCCCAGCTCCGAGGATTTCCTCCGCCTTCCCGTCCAGCTGAACATTCAGGCGGTCGCCCCCCGTGACTGCCATTTTGAGCCCTGCGGGCTTCGGCGCCCCCTTGCTCACAGCAATAATCATGAAGTGGAGCATGGCCGGAACGGCAAGAATAACGTTGGTCTTCGAAGCAATAATGGCTTTCATGGACTCGACCGGAGGGAGGAAGGAAGCGAGAATGGTCTGCCGGAGATTCTTCACCAATGGCATGAGACCGCCTACAGTGTAGCCGAAGGAGTGAAAGTTCGGCAGCACGTTGAGGAGATTGTCCCCTTCCTGGAGAAGCTCCAGGGCTTCGTACATCATCAGGGAGTTGTCCAGCAGGTTGCCGTGGGTAAGAGGAACCGCCTTGGGCATTCCTGTGGTCCCGGACGTGGCGAAAATGACCGCCAGCGATTCGTCCTCCAGGGAAGTTTCCTTCACCGCAAACCACGCCAGCGGCGCAGAAAGGGATTCCGCAACCATCACGGGCACATCCTGCTCTTCAAGGGCTGCCTTCAGTTCATCGAGGCCGGGAGCGACGACCACGGCACAGGGTTCCACGAGCTGAAGAGTACCCATGAGCGAAGGGAGCCCGGATTTCGCGTTCAGGGGAGAAATAGCGCCTCCGAGCTTCCAGACCGCGAGAGACAGGGCCAGCACGAGGGGCGAATTCGGCAGGAGGACTGCCAGCCTGTACCCGGCGCGGAAACCGCCTTTTTCCAGGACCTTCGCCGACTCTTCCACGAGCCTGAGAAGATCCCCGCAGGTCCACCACTTTCCCTCCCACCAGAGACAGGGTTTCTCCGGTTCGAGGCGCAAATTGTCAAGCACTATTTTTTCCAGTCTCACCATAGGATTTTCCCCCTTCGGTTTGTTCGGCAGAGTACGGCTGAAGCCGTACGCATCACCAGCAGGTGACATCCGATATTGTAAATCAAAAAGAGCCCTCCGTGCGAAAAAAATCGCGGGAAGGCTCCAAAAAACGTCAAAAAAGGGGAAAATAATTTATTTCTTATTATGAAGTACCTCTTCATTCCTGGCCCTGAGAACATTGAACGCTCTTTCGAGCAGACCCTCAATTTCCTTGAGAGCATTCTGTCGTTCCTCATCCGAGGGAAGGGTCATAAACCGGCGGCATTTCTCTTCCAGGGCTCCCACCGCGAGGACCACTTTTTCTTCTCCGTCCGCGTCGCCTGCGCTCATGGGATCACTGAAGCGGATGGCATCATTGAGCTCCTTCAGTTGGGCGATGAGGCCCGACACCATTCCCTGATGCGGGCATAAAGCCAGTTCATCCGCCACGGAACCGATGCGGGTTGTGAGGACAAAGAGCCTGCTTCTCTTGAGGGATGCCGTCGTGTCGGTCTCCTTCACGCTGAGGGAAAGAATGGTGAGGGCGCCTCCGCCACCCGCAAGGAAGAGGAATCCCAGGATGTGGGTCGCCAGGTAGGTGTTTCGGGACAGGCCGAGAAGGTAGTGAGAGACTGCCACGTTGCCAAGCACAAAAGCGCAGTACAGTGCCATGGTTGCGGACATACCCAGGAGAAGGGGCAGCGGCGCCGTTCCCTCCCTGCCTGCGAGGAGGTGAAAGAGCATATAGCAGAAAGCGAGGACAACCGCAAATATGATTGTCCAGAAGGAAATCCAGAAATTCCCTGTCCTTGCCTCCTCCGGAGTGAGGAGGAACAGAACGGCCGAAAGACCTGCAAGAATAACCAGGAGAACCGCAAGCAGGACAAATCCCTTGGTAAAAACCCTGTTCATCATATCACTCCTTTTTTTTCTTCCGGGTCATTCTGTTCCTGAAATTTCTGCACCGCACTCAGGACAGAACCTGGCTCCGGGTGACGCGGTTTTCCCGCATGACGGGCACCTGGGCGACAGAGACATCCCGCATTCAGGGCAGAACTTCATCCCCGCTGCAAGAGACGCTCCACACCCCGGGCAGGCACTCCTGCCCGGCAGTGGAGCACCGCACTCCGAACAAAACCTGGCCCCATCGGCAGCGCGGGCACCGCATTTTTCGCATTTCGTCCCGGGTGCCGGGGGAAAAGCCTCCCCGCCAGTCAAATTGCGGCTCATGTTCTCCGCCATCCTGCCGAAAGCGCCGCCCATGCTGACTCCTACACCGAGACCAAGGCCGGCGTTGATGAGATTTCCTCCACCTTCGTTGGAGGCCGCTTTCTCGAGGGCGTCGAAGGACCGCATTTGCTGGTAGCTGTAGCCGAGCACTTCCATCTTTGCCCGCTCCGTGAGAGTCTTCTTCAGTTCGGCGACAGCAGGGTCTTCCTCGGGGACATTGATGGAGTTCACGAAAAAGTTGAGCACCTCCACACCATACTCCCGGAACATGGGGGCCACCTTGCCCTGCATTACTTCCGAAATTTCATCGAGCCAGGCGTTGACTTCGACCACGGAGATTTTCCTGTGGATCAGGTATGTGGAGATGAGATCATGGATTCGCGTGAGCAGCAGTCCGCGGAAATGCTTCACCAGAGTCTCCCGGTCGAACATGGAGGAAGCTCCTGCGAGTTTCACCAGGAATTTCCTTGAATCCTCGACGCGGATGCCGAACTGGCCGTAGGAACGAACCGGCAGCAGAACGCCGTACTTCGGGTCCTGAAGCTGGATGGGAGCTGCTGTCCCCCACTTCACATCGAGAGAGTGAACCTTGTTCACGAACCACACCCACGCCTTGAAGGGAGATTCACTCCCGAAGGGAAGATTCACCAGTTTCGAGAGGATCGGCATGTTGGCCGTGCTCAGGGTGTACCTCCCCGGGCCGAAGAGGTCGAGAGCCTGCCCGTTTCTGAAAAGGATGGCTTCCTGGGCCTCAGCCACCACGAGTTGGGTCCAGGTTCCAAGTTCGTCGCCCTTCCCCGGATTTTCTGGGTCCCTGTACCGCCACGCCGGCACGTCGTGAGGATCAAGTGCCGGATCGAAGGTCACAACCTGAATCATCGCCATTGTCGAGCGCACCGCCTTTCATGCCGTGTCCCGGAGATATCTGGCTTCACCTTTTTCGGACAAATCCAAAGGTCCGGGAATATATGCTACCATATCTTGCCGGAGATGGAGCAGGAACAGAGAATCCATACACGAACGAAAGGATTGATCGATCATGGATGAACATCATCTTCTTTCCCTTATACGTCAGGTAAAGGACGGGGTTCTCGACGAAAATGAACTGGTGCGGCAAATACGCGCTATGCCCTTCCGCGATCTGGGGGAGGTGAAATTCGACACCCACAGGGCACTCCGGAAAGGGTTCGCGGAAATAGTCTACTGTCCGGGGAAGAGCGATTCCCAGATCGGGACGATCGCATCGGCCCTCGTCGGGACAGAGGATAATATCCTCTTTTCGAGGGCGACACCCCATCAGTACGAATTAGTCCTTCACCACCTGCAGGACGCAGTTTTTCACGAAAAAGCGGGGATCATCGGTGTTAAGCGGAAGGAGATTCCTCCCTGTCCCGGCCTCACCGTCATTACGGCGGGCAGCAGCGATGTCCCCGTGGCGGAGGAGGCGGCGGTGACAGCCGAATACATGGGGTGCACGGTGGAACGGCTGTATGACGTGGGTGTGGCGGGGCTCCACAGGCTCCTTGCCCACGTGGACGTTCTGCAGCGGTCCAGGGCCATCGTGGCCGTGGCGGGTATGGAGGGTGCCCTTCCCAGCGTTGTGGGGGGACTCGTTTCCTGCCCGGTGGTTGCGGTGCCGACGAGCACGGGGTACGGCGCAAATCTCGGAGGCATGGCTCCACTGTTGACCATGCTTAACTCCTGCGCCTCGGGAGTCTCGGTTATGAACATCGACAACGGCCTCGGCGCAGGGTACTTTGCCGCCCTGGTGGTGCGCCAGTCGAAGTAGAAAGAAAACCAGGGGCGGGATCCCTCGGTCATGGAACAGGCCTCGGGACGACAGACTCCTCCTGTCGTCCCGGACAATGGTGTTTGCCTGTCGTCCCGAAGGAGCGCCTTTGCTTGTCATCCTGAGCGGAGCGAAGGATCTGGTCTTAGGACCTTCAGCATCAACCCCGAGATCCTTCGTCGCAGGAAACGCTCCTCAGGATGACAAAGAACCGAGATCCTTCGGCCGGAGCGCAGGCCTCGGGATGACAGACTCCTCCTGTCGTCCCGGACAATGGTGTTTGCCTGTCGTCCCGAAGGAGCGCCTTTGCTTGTCATCCTGAGCGGAGCGAAGGATCTGGTCTTAGGACCTTCAGCATCAACCCCGAGATCCTTCGTCGCAGGAAACGCTCCTCAGGATGACAAAGAACCGAGATCCTTCGGCCGGAGCGCAGGCCTCGGGATGACAATCACCCCGGGACAAGCCGCCCGGGGCAGTAAACCCTATTTTCCCGCGTAAAGCTCCACGATCTTCAGCACCAGGTCCACAGCCTTCTCCATGGAGGAGACGGAAATGAACTCGTGCTTTCCGTGGGCGTTGTGCCCGCCGGTGAAAAGGTTCGGCGTGGGCAGCCCCCTGTAGCTGAGCTGGGACCCGTCGGTGCCTCCCCTGACTGGGATGATCCTGGGTTCGATGCCGAGCTGCCTCATGGCCTCAAGGGCTGTGTCCACGATGTGCATCTGCGGCTTGACCTTCTCCAGCATGTTGTAGTACTGGTCCGCCATATCCAGCTCCGCGGTTCCTTCGCCGTACCGGCCGTTCAGGGCCGCTACGGCATCCTCCATGGCTTTCTTTCTCTCATGGAACTTTTCCGGCGAGTGGTCCCGGATGATATAGTCCATTGTTGTGGTCTCCACGTTCCCGGAAAAGCCCAGGAGATGGAAGAACCCTTCATACCCCTCGGTTGTCGCCGGAGTTTCGTCGGCAGGGAACATGGAGGCCAGCTCCATGCCCAGGAGGATGGAGTTCACCATCTTGTTCTTGGATTTTCCGGGATGGACGCTCCGTCCGTGGACCGTTACCCTCGCACGGGCGGCGTTGAAGGTCTCGTAGCTGATCTCCCCCGCTTCCCCCCCGTCCACCGTGTAGGCGAAATCGGCGCCGAACTTCTCCAGGTCGAGCAGGCTCGCCCCGTGGCCGATCTCCTCGTCGGGGGAAAAGGCCACCTTCACGCAGCCGTGGACGAACTCCGGATGGGTTGTCATGTACTCCAGGGCCGCCATGATCTCGGCGATTCCCGCCTTGTCATCGGCGCCGAGGAGGGTCGTCCCGTCGGTGACCACCAGGGTCTCTCCCCTGTATTTCAGCAGGTCGGGGAAAGTGGAGGGAGAGAGCACCACCCGCTCCTTTTCGTTGAGGACAATGTCTCCGCCATCGTAGTTTTCCACCAGCCGGGGGCGCACCGTGTCGTCGGTGACCTCAAGGGCCGTGTCCAGGTGGGCATTGAAGGCGATGACGGGAATTTTTCTGTCCGTGTTGGCGGGGAGGGTGGCCGTGACGTAGGCGTGTTCGTCCACGGTCACGTCGGAAAGGCCCAGGGCCCGCAGTTCCTTTCCAAGCTCGACGGCAAGGGTCATCTGCCCCGGGGTGCTGGGGACTGTATCCTTGCCGTGGGCGGCCTGGGTGGGGATCTGTACGTACTTCAAAAATCGGTTGAGAACTGACTGCATTGGATAGTATTCTCCTTTACGAACGTTCTGAGACGAGGTAGGCCGCAAGCAGTTCTGCCGAGGCCTCCACCGCCCGGATGGTGGTGCGTTCATAGGAATGGGACGCGTCAACCCCCGGACCGAAGCAGGCGAAATTTGCGTCAAAGCCTGCCACTGCCGCCAGGCTGGCATCCGAGCCATACCGGAAGTGGGTGTCCACCCGGTAGGGAATCTTCCGTTCCGCGGCGAGGTCGCACAGGAATTTCCTGAAGG
Source organism: uncultured Synergistaceae bacterium (assembly GCA_964543785.1). Lineage (GTDB taxonomy): Bacteria > Synergistota > Synergistia > Synergistales > Aminobacteriaceae > Aminivibrio. The sequence continues at coordinate 7,058 of CAZJAR010000050.1, forward strand.
CGAAGTCGTAGGGGGTCCTGCTGTCGCGGGCAACTATGGTGACTGCATCCTCCCGCGAATTGGCAGGAGGCGCCACGATCCCCACGTCGAGTGCAAGATGCTCCGCCGTTTTTTCCGGCAGAAAGGAGATTCCGTGGCCGTGCTCCTCGTAGTTGGTCACGCAGAACACGGTCGTATGGGCCGGTCTGATTCCGGAATCCTTCAGAGCCTTTATCGCCCCGAACATAAAGGCGGCGCAGGCCTTGTCGTCAAGGAAGCGGGACTTGATGAAACCCGACTTCGCGACCTCGTACCGGGGATCGAAGAAGACAAAATCCCCCACCTCGATGCCGAGGGCGCGGACATCATCAGGACAGGAAACGGGCTCGTCCAGCCGGACCTCCATGTTCTCGTCGGTCCGAAGGGTCTCCCGGACCGTTTCGGAAAAAGCGTGGATGGAGGCCTTCTCAGGAAGCAGGCTCCCCCGCACTTCCAGCCCCGAAGCGGTCCTGACAATAAGATTCTCGGTTTCAAAGGACGTCCAGGCGAAACCGCCTATCTGCAGGAGGCGGAGCCTTCCGTTGGGCTTGATCTCCCGGACCACCGCGCCGAGCGTATCGGCGTGACAGGACACCACGCGCACGTCGTCGTCGTTTGCTCCCTTCATTTCGGCGAGAAGAGCTCCCTTGCGGGTTTTCTCCACGGGGAGGCCGAGGGAGGAGAACTCTTTTTCCATCCTTGCCATAATCTCCCTGCAGTCTCCCGCCACGGAGGGAATATCCATCAGTTCTGCGAGCAGTTCAAGCATATAGGACGTTTCAATCTTCATAATCCGTCACGGTTTTCCTTTCTGTTCCCGGTCTGAAATGCTATCTTCCGTTCGCCGCGACCAGCGCCCTGGCGAAATGGCAGGCGACAAACCTGCCGGGCTCAAGCTCTCTCAGCTCAGGCGTCTTTTCACCGCAGACATCCTGCCTGTAGAGGCACCTGCCCTGGAACCGGCATCCATCAGGAGGCTCTATGGGGCTGGGCACGTCCCCCTCCAGGATGATCCGGTTCCTCTTCTGGCCGAACTTCGGGAGAGGTATGGCCGAAAGAAGCGCCTGGGTGTAAGGGTGCAGGGGCTCCACGAACAGGCTCCTGTAATCCGACAGCTCCACTATCTTTCCCAGGTACATGACTGCGATGCGGTCCGAAACGTGCTTTACCACGCTCAGGTTGTGGGAGATGAACACGTAGGTGTAGCCGAACTGCCTCTGGAGGCTGTTCAGCAGGTTGAGAATCTGGGCCTGGATGCACACGTCCAGGGCGGATACCGGCTCGTCCAGGACGATGAACTCCGGCGACAGGGCAAGAGACCGGGCAATGCCTATTCTCTGCCGCCTTCCCCCGTCAAGCTCGTGGGGATAGGCGTTCATGAGTCTCCTGGCAAGGCCGACCGTGTCCATGAGCTCGCCGATCTTCCGGTTTCTCTCCGCCGAAGAGGGATAGACATTGTTCACAAGCAGCGGCTCCGCGATGAGTTCGGACACTGACAGCCGGGGATTCAGACTGGAATAGGGGTCCTGAAAAACGATCTGGACCTTCTTCCGCATATCCTTCATCTTCCGGGCCGAATAGGTCAGGATGTCCTCTCCCCAGAACTTCACTTCTCCGCCGCTTGCTTCGAGCAGGCGTATCATCACCCGCCCGAGGGTGGATTTTCCGCACCCGGACTCGCCCACAAGACCGAGCGTCTCTCCCTTGCGTATGGTGAAGGAGACGTCGTCCACGGCGTGGAGCATTCCCCGCTTCGTCTTGAAGTATTTTTTCAGATTGGCGACTTGCACCATTGGCTGTGTCTGTTCCATTCTGCTCCCCCCCTATTTCCCAAGGTGAAGGTAGGGCTTTCCCCGCACGGGGCACGCCACGAAATGGCCGGGCTCGATCTCCACCATGGGGGGAACGGCCTTCGAACAGGCTTCCACTGCATAGGGGCAGCGGGGGTGGAAGGCGCATCCTGCGGGAAGATTCGTCGGGTCCGGCATGAGTCCCTGGATGACCTTCAATTCCTCTTCGTCAGTATCGAGATCGGGGATGGAGTTGAAAAGACCTTCTGTGTAAGGGTGTCCCGGGTGGTTGAAGAGCGCCTCCGTAGGAGCATACTCCACCACCTTTCCGGCATACATGATGGCCACCTTGTCGCACATCTCGGCCACTATGCCAAGGTCATGGGTGATCATGATGAGGGAGGTGTTTATCTTCCGCCGGAGTTCATGCATCAGCTCCAGGACCTGGGCCTGGATAGTGACGTCAAGCGCTGTGGTGGGCTCGTCGGCGATGAGGAGAGTCGGGTTGCAGGCAAGGGCGATGGCGATGACCACCCGCTGCTTCATGCCTCCGCTGAACTGGTGGGGGTAATCCTTCGCCCGTTCCCTTTTGATGCCCACGAGTTCAAGCATCTCCTCCGCCCGCTCCAGAGCCTGCTGCTCCGTCACGTCGTTGTGGAGCAGCACCATTTCCGCAATCTGCTTGTCGACGGTTATGACCGGGTTCAGAGATGTCATGGGATCCTGGAAGATCATGGCAATCTTGCCGCCGCGGATCGACCGCATCTGTTCCTCCGTCTTCTTCAGCAGGTCTTCCCCTTCGAAGAGGATCTTCCCGTTGACTACCTTTCCCGGGGGATTGGGAACAAGTCCCATGATCCCCAGGGCTGTTGTGGTTTTTCCTGCACCGGTCTCCCCGACGAACCCGAGGTTTTCTCCGGGGGCGAGGGGAAGGTTGAGATGCTCCACGGCGTGAACGGTGCCGCTTTCAACCACATAGTGAATTGTGAGATCCTGTATGTCGAGCAGCAATTTTTTATCTTCCATTGTCTGTGGTCTCCTATCGCTTCAGCTTGGGGTCAAGAGCATCCCGGAGTCCGTCCCCAAGAAAATTGAGCGCGAGAATGGTGATCATGATCGCCAGGCCGGGAAAAACTGTCATATACGCGTAATCCCGGATATATTCCCGCCCGCCGGACAGCATGGCCCCCCATTCTGGAATGGGCGGCTGTATTCCGAGGCCGATGAAGGAGAGACCGGCCGCGGTCAAAATGGCGATGGCGACACCGAGGGTGGCCTGGACAATGATCGGGGCAAGGCAGTTCGGAATGATATGCTTCAGGATGATCCGAAGGTCAGAGGACCCTACCGCTTTCGCCGCTTCCACGAACTCCTGGTTCCTGATCGACAGCACCGATCCGCGAACAATACGGGCATAATTCGGCGTGGATGAGATTCCCACAGCGATCATGAGGTTAAAGAGGCCGGGGCCCAGGGAGGCCGCAATGGCAATGGCCAGCAGGATTGAGGGGATGGAGAGCAGGATGTCCATGGCCCTCATGATGAGGTTGTCGGACTTTCCGCCGTAATATCCCGCGATCGCCCCAAGAAATCCCCCGGCGAAAACGGCTATTCCTACGGCTATAAAGCCGACCTGGAGTGAAATCCGGGACCCGTAGATAATGCGGCTGAAGATATCACGGCCGAACTCGTCCGTCCCGAAAATGTGAGCGCCGGAAGGCTCCTCGAAGGCCGCCATGAGATCCTGTTCCGCGTATCCGTAAGGCGCGATGAACCCGGCAAAAAGGGCTGTAAAGACGAGAACGACAACTATGACAAGTCCGATCATGGCAAGAGGTGCGCGGCTGAGGCGCTTGAAAACCTCCCGCAGCCCGTGCTGGCTTTGCCCTATATTCTGTTCAGTGTGTTCATTCATGGCTGTTCCTCCTGACGGTATGGGGCACAATCATTTGTACTGCGCCTTGATGCGGGGATCGACCCAGGCATATACAAGGTCCACCAGCAAATTGACCAGGCTGAAGGCAATGGCGATATACAGAACGCCGCCCTGGACAAGGGGATAATCCCGCATCTTGATGGCCTCCACCATGAGCCTTCCCACACCGGGAATCGAGAAAATGGACTCCGTAAGCACGGCCCCGCCAAGAAGGTGGCCGAACTGGAGCCCCACCACCGTGACCACGGGTATAAGTGCGTTCCCCAGGGCATGTCTCCAGATAACCACCGATTCCTTCTGGCCCTTTGCCCTTGCCGTGCGAATGTAGTCCTGCCGCACGACTTCAAGCATGCTCGACCGTGTCATCCGGGTCACGATCGCCACCGACTGGGCGGCAAGGGTGATCGACGGGAGAATCATGGCTGCCAGAGAGTCGAACCCGGATGAAGGAAGCCAGCGAAGCTGGACCGAGAAGAACAGGATGAGAAGGATTCCCAGCCAGAACACCGGCATGGAAAGCCCTACCATGGCAAAAATCATTGTGACTGAATCGAAAAGAGAATACTGGCGGATCGCAGAAATAATGCCGAAGGGTATTCCGAGAAGAATCGCGATCAGCATGGAAAGTGCCGCCAGCTTGATCGTGGCGGGAAAAGCCGAGAGGATTTCATCCGATACAGGGCGCCGGGTCATGTAGGAACGGCCAATATCTCCCTGGACCGCTTTGTAGACATACCGCCCGTACTGGACCAGGAAAGGATCGTTCAGCCCCTCCTTGTTGCGGAATTCCTGGACAGCCTCCTCCGTCGCCTGGTCTCCGAGGACCATCCTCGCAGGATCGCCGGGAGTGATATAGAGAAGCGAAAAAACAATGAACGAAACCCCCAGGAGCACAGGGAGAAGAAAGAGAATCCTTCTGGCAATGTATTTGAACATAAGGTGTTCATCCTTCCGTTGGAAAATAAAGCAGGAGCACAGAATTATCCATGCTCCTGCAACATGACCGCTTTCAGGACTTCAACCGGACGTGCAGCTCAGGAGCTCCGGCAGAAGCGGTTCTCCGACGGTATCCTCCTATTCAAAGGTTACGTTCGTCAGCAGGTGGTATCCCCTGGGGCTGGGAACGAATCCCTTCACGTTCTTCTGGGAGCCGTGGAAGGTTTCCTCGTTGTACATGTAAACCCAGGGCGCAAGCTCGTGAATCCGCTCCTGCACCTTCTTGTACACCGCTGCGCGCTCATCGCCGTCAGGAAGGCTCTTGCCCTTCTCGAGCAGCGCATCCACCTCGGCATCGGCGAAGAAGGAGTAGTTGGAGCCGCCGGTGGATCTCAGCACGCCGGAAATGGCGAACTCGGCATCAGGAACGGAAGCCACCCAGCCAAGGATGTACATGTCGTGGGTTTTCTTCTGCAGACCGTCAAGATAGGCTCCCCATTCGAGAACCTTGTGCTCGAGCTCGATTCCCACTTCCTTGAGCTGGGCCTGGATGATCGTCGCAAGGTCGCGGCGGGGCTTGTAGTCGTTGGTCCAGATCTCCGCCTTCAGGGGAAGCTGGATGCCGGCCTCGGCAAGCAGTTTCTTTGCGGCCTCAAGGTCGCGCTTCACGTAGGGTATGTCCTTGTCGGAGTACTTCACGCTCGGAGCGACGGGAGCATTGGGAGCCCTGCCGGTACCGCGGAAGACGGCCTTCTGCATCCCCACGTTGTCGAGGGCGAGGCGGACGGCCTGCCGGACCTTCGGGTTGTCCCAGGGAGCCTTGGCGCAGTTGAAGCCCATGTAGCTCGTCGAGTTCTCGAGGTGACGGTAGAGGGTCAGCTTTTCGTTCTCTTCGACCCGCTTGATGTCGGTCACAGGCACGCGGTAGGCGATATCCACGGCGCCGCTCTCAAGCTCGATGGTCCGGTTGATGCTCTCGGCGACGGCACGCATGACGAGTTCCTTGTAGGCAGGCTTCTTGCCCCAGTAGTCTTCGAATCTTTCGAGGACGATCCGGTCGCCTTTGTTCCAGCTCTTGAACTTGAAGGGGCCAGTTCCCACGGGATTCATGCCGTAGGACTCGCCGCCGGCCTCGACGGCCTTCTGGTTCACGATGCTTCCCCAGGTGTGGCTCAGTGACATGAGGAAGGGGGTGAAGGGGGCCTTCAGCTTGAAGATCACGGTGTAGTCGTCCACGATCTCGACCTTGTCGACAACTTCAGAGTACTGGCGGATGGCGCTTCCGGCAGGAGTCTGGGCGCGTTCGACGGTATACTTCACGTCTTTCGCCGAGAAGGACTCGCCGTTATGGAACTTGACTCCCTTGCGGAGGTAGAACTTATAGGACACGTCGTCGATCTGCTCCCACTTCTCGGCGAGCATGGGGACGAGGTTGTTCTCCTGGTCGAGAGCGAGAAGGGTGTCGTAGATATGAAGGCACATTCCGGACGTGGCCACTTCGTTCTGGACGATGGGATCAAGTGTCCGGGCATCGTAAATGTTGGCAACGACGAGAGTGTCCTTCGCCAGAGCCGGAACTGCGAAAAGGCACAGGAGAACCGCTGCGGATACTGCCAGAAGTGCTGCTTTGGTGCGGGAGTTTTCTTTCATTCTGTCATCTCCTTCGGATAATTTGTCGCAGAGAGAGCCCCAAAGAGGCTGCTTCAGCAATGCGTGGAAAAAGCATGGCGGTCAGGAAGCCTCAGAGTGCATCCTCTTCTGCATACGGAAGGATTATGATACCCGTAAAGGGTGCCTGTCAAGAAGAATTATGTATACACGGAAGAGGAACAACCGCCTTCCTCTTCCGATGTCACCCCGCGTTGCCGGATGTACAAGCCCTGCGGAGTTTCAATGAGAATGAAGAACCATAAAAGAACATCCTTTGCGCTCTCTTTCAGAGTTCTTCCCGTCCCGTCGGATGTATAATGGATAAAACCGGAAAAATCCGACGCTTCCTGCCGGATAAAAGGAGGGCATTCCACAGTGATAACCCGCTCCCTTATTGAACTTGTCTTCTCCGCCGCAAGCATGGAGCGGTGGAACGACCACCCCCACCCAGCCACCTTCACCGAACTGGGGAAACAGGCCCACAAGATGATCATGGCCTGGGTCATCGCCAGGCATGAGGGTGAGGTCAGGGGAGTGAGCATAGACTGGACCGCCCTCATCGAGGGGGGACTTTTCGAGTTTCTCCACAGGGTGGTCCTGACGGACATCAAGCCTCCCGTATTCCACAAGCTCATGCAGGATCCGGGACAGAGGGAAAAGCTCAACTCCTGGGTGGCCGACCGCCTTGCCCCAGATCTCGAGGGGCTGTCCCCTGGATTTGCTCACCGTTTCCGGAACTATCTCCTCCAGGACAGCGAACTGTCACTGGAACGCAAAAGCCTCCGGGCTGCCCACTACCTGGCCACCAAGTGGGAGTTCGACTTCATCTACCACTGGAGCAGCACGAAATCCATGTTCGGCATTGAGCAGACCAGGGGGGAGATTTCCAGGCAGATCAACGAGCACCGGGACCTCAGAGCGGTGGACGAGATGCTCGCTGCGAGAGAACTCCCCGACCGGGACATGGGCTTGTGGGGGTTCGTTTCCCTGGTGGGACAGCTCGGCTTCCAGAAGCGGTGGGCACAGACTCCCCGGATTCCCCAGACATCGGTCCTCGGGCACCTTCTTTTCGTGGCGGTCCTCTCCTACTTTATTTCCATGGAGATCGGCGCCTGCCCGCGGAGGAAGTACAACAACTTCTTCGGCGGCCTGCTCCACGATCTTCCAGAGGTTCTGACACGGGACATCGTCTCCCCTGTGAAAAATTCCGTGGAGGGACTGGACGATCTCATCAAGGATTACGAGAAGCAGGCCATGGAAGAGCGGATCCTCCCCCTGCTTCCTCCGGGTTGGAGACCTGAAATACGGTACTTCACCGAGAACGAGTTTAAAAACAAGGTCTGCCCTGAGGGCATTCCCACGCCGGTACTCCTTGAAACCGACCTGGGAGAAGATCAGAACAGGGACGGCCTGAACCCTCTTGACGGACGGATCATCGAAGCCTGCGACAAGCTGGCGGCCTACATCGAGGCATCCCACTCCATCCGTCTCGGCCTCGCCCCGCAGGCGCTGTCCGACGGCAAACGGAACCTGTACTCCAGGTTCGGGAGGTCGGTAATCTCAGGCTTCCCCATGGGACAGCTCTTCGACTATTTCTGGTAATCTCCCGCCAGGAAAGACAGGGCTGCGCGTACCAGCACGTCCGTTCCAACAGCCAGGCACCGCTCGTCCGGGCAGAAACGGGGGCTGTGGAGAGGAGCGTCTTCACCTTTTCCCGCCCCTGTGCCGAGCATGAAGTAGCACCCCGGCATCCGCTGCAGGAAGTAAGAAAAATCATCCACCCCCATGCTCGGATCCAGAAGAACGGAGACGTTCTCCTCGCCGAGCGCTTCTGAGGCGGAGCGAAGCACCAGGTCGGCCAGGCCAGAATCGTTAACGAGAACTGGATATCCTTCCGTGAAGACCACTTCCCCCACGGCGCCGAGGACATCGGGGATGTTCATCACACTACGCCGTATCCTGGCTTTGAGGGCAATCCTGGTCTCCTGCTTCAGCGTGCGAAGAATCCCGGAGAACATGACCCGCTCCGGCAGCACGTTCCGGGCGCTTCCCCCGTGGAAGGAACCGATGGACAACACCGCCGGCTCCGCGGGGGATACCGTCCGCCCCACCAGCTCATGGAGGGCGCTCACCACCCTGCAGGCCACGGCGATCACGTCGTCACCGTTGTGGGGCTCCGCTCCGTGGGTTCCCCTTCCCCTGACCACGCAGTCGAACATGTCCGACGCGGCCCGAACGGCTCCCAGATGAACCCCCACCGAACCTGCGGGACGGGAGGGATCGCAGTGGAGGGCGAAAGCCCCGTCGGGAGCCGGATCATCCAGCAGGCCGTCCCGGATCATGGGAAGGGCTCCTCCGGAGGTCTCTTCGGCGGGCTGGAAAACGAAAAGGATCTTTCCGGCAAAAGTGCCCCGCTGCTCCGCAAGCCGCCGGGCAGCCCCCAGGAGACAGGCGGTATGGACATCATGGCCGCAGGCGTGCATTCTTCCAGGGTACCTGGACCTCCAGGGAAAATCCCCCTCTTCCTCTATCGGCAGAGCGTCCATGTCCGCCCGGAGCAGAACAGTACGCCCGGGTTCCCGTCCGTCGAGAAGGGCGGCAATGCCGCTTCCGGCCACGAAGCGCCATGGAATGCCCAGGGAATCAAGCCGGGCGCCCACGATCCCGGCGGTCTCCTTCAAGTCGGAATCAAGCTCCGGGCAGGCATGAAGCCTGCGGCGCATGCCAACGAGATCCTCAAAAAAATCCTTTTCATCAAGATCGTGCTCTTTTCTCATTTTCCATTCACGCCCCTTCCGCTACGCAATTCTACCGAAAATGTGCCGGAAAGGGAAAATCCTTTCATTTTGAGTTGACCGGCCCCTTGTCCAAAGACTACAATATTGATGCATTTTCATTAAAAGAAATACACCCAGGGGGGATGTAAAAATGACAATCAACCGGCTCTTTCTTATCTTTGCCGCTCTCGCCGTAATTCTGCTGCTTCCCTATACAGGATACGCGGCGGAAACGGCCCGGCCCAAGCTCGTGGAACTCATGTCACCGGGCTGACCGGCCTGCGTGGAGATGTCCAAAGTTTTGGACCATTTTTCGGAAAAACACGGCGAAATGATCGATGTGCAGATAGTGAACGTCCGGGAATTCCCCGACGTGGCCAGGCTCTACCAGGTGCGGTACGTCCCCACGCTCGTCTTCCTCGACGAGGCGGGAAAGATGCTCGACAAGCGGGTGGGGTACATGCCCCTCGACGCCCTTGAAAAGCACTGGACCGGTCTGGGATACGACCTCGAAAAGGGGAACTGAACCGGGTCATGGGCAGCGTATATGATTTCCTTTACGGAGTGTTCCATGGCGACGGGGCGGCGGCATACGCCGCCCTGTATGCCTGGGGAATTCTGGGCATGACCCTCAGCCCGTGCAGCATCGCCACCATACCTCTGGTAGTGGGCT
>CAZJAR010000051.1:0-16223 GCA_964543785.1 uncultured Synergistaceae bacterium
CCGAGGGTCTTCGCGAGCTTGATGGAATAGAAGGAGCTTCTCTTCTTGTCGGCGAGGGTCACGTTTTCATTGGTGACGATGCAGCCGAGGAAGTTGAAGTCCTTGCCGTGGCGCCTGAACATGTGGTGGATCACCGGGTTGTTCTGGTGGGAGTAGGTGTTGTTCTTGTCGCAGGCGGACACGCAGTTGCCCGAGACGATGGCTCCGTCCATGACTTCCGTCGGGTTGAGGAAGGTGGGCAGGATCTTCTTCACGTCCACGCCGTAGAGGTAGGTGTCATGAAGGAGCCCCTGGGACTGGAGCATGTAGAGATAGGCGACCTTCGGCAGCCCGGGGTGGGCCGCCATGGCGTCCTTCAGGGAGGGGGTCTCGTAGGTCTCGACCTCGTCAGCGGGCGTTCCGAGGCACTTCTCGGCCAGGTAGGCCGCTGTCTTCAGCCCCGCCATCCTGCAGGCGGCTTCATAATCGTGCTTGTCCACACCCTCGACGTTCTCGAGGATCACCACAACGTTGCAGGTTTGAGAGTAGGGCGTATAGTCGGCACCTGGGCCGGTCATGTCGATAATGCCCTCCTGGAACCTGACGATCTTTCCTGTTGTGACAACGGCGGCTCCCGAAAGAACGAGGGTCTTGCCTTCGCCGACTGAGTCCACGTCGGAGACCATTCCCGGGAAGATGCCGCCGGGGCCTTCCATCTTGAAACGGGGCTCCACTACGTCTTTCACCGGAAGGATGCGGACGCTCTCGCCGGGAAGGGCAAAGTCCACGTCCACCTTGGCGAGCCGTTCATCGCCGGCGAGAACTGAAAGAAGTTCCTCCTTGTTCACCGTCAGCACCCCGCCCTGGGCGGATGTCTTGTCGCCCCAGGCCAGCTTGTTGATTTTCACCTTGTGCAGCTCAAGTTTCATGGTTGTCTGTTTCCCCCCTTTTGGGCGCGAAGGCTACTTCAGAAGAGCCTCCACATTTTCCCTGATCTTTTCCAGGGTAACATCTCCGCCGCTGATCCTGACAACTTCCGCACCGCCCTTCCAGAAAAGGAACGTGGGAAGGCCCATGACCTTGTTTGCGATGGCAACTCTCCGGTTCTCGGAAACATCCACGGAACAGAACTTCACCTTGCCTTCGTATTCCTCCGCCATCTTGTGGACGTTGGGGAGCAGCGCCATGCAGGGGCCGCACTTTGGGCCCCAGAAGTCGACGAGCACCGGAAGGGCGCTCTCCTTGACCTCGGCGTCAAAATTCTCTTTCGTCAATTCCACCATTGTTCTTCACCTCCTTTCAATGACCGTTCATCAGCGAGTCCCGGGGCCACAGGCCGTACCGGGAAAGGCTTTCCTTCATCAGGTCCGCGTCTATAAAGGCGAAATCATCCCGAACCGTGTCGGGCATTCCCTTGTCGGAGAGAATCCTCTCCTTCTGGGCCAGGTACACTCCGAGGGCATTTTCAAGGAATTCCAGGGACTGGAGATCGAGGGGCGGCCGGGAGTCCCCGGCGGGACGCTCCAGGAGAACGGAACGGTAGGGATGCTGGTGGGGGCGAAGGTTGCCATAGAGAGGATGGGACAGCAGAACCCATCCTCTGTGAACGAAATCCCTCGACCGGACAAGGACAGACAAAGAGTCCCCCTCCACAAAGTCGCAGGACGGAATGGCGTCTCGTAAAATGGGGTTGTTGGTAACAAGAAGCCTGCGACAGGACATTCAACTGCCTCCCTATGCCTATAGGTAAGACACTCTCTGTCGCATAGCCCCGGGGAGGAGAGAAACCGCATCGGGGGAGCTATTCTTTTCAGAGACCCGTCCGGCCGCAATCCTTTCGCCTGAGAGTTTCCGCCCGCCATACGGCGGACCTTGCCCCTTCGGCGCTTTCCTTACTGCAGGAAAGTCTCTCTTGCGGCGTTCATCCGGAGATCATGTTTATTTTACACAATGGGAAAAAGGAGTCAAGCCTTTTTGTGAATGGAACAACAAAAGAAGAATAACCGGAAACAGACGAAAAAGGGGACCCCCCGAAAGGGGTCCCCTTGTGCGCAGCTTTCCTACCACTTCAGGCCTGTGATGAAAATGTAGAGTATCCCAAGGGGAGCAACAACACGGCAGACCCAGATCCACAGTTCCATCATGCCGAATGCGTTGGTACCCTCGTTTGTAACTTCCTTCCTGGCATCCGCGGTCCAGAACCAGCCCACGAAGAGGGCGATGAACACGCCGCCCAGGGGCAGAAGGACGTTGGAGGACAGGAAGTCCATGGCGTCGAGGAAGTCTTTCCCCGCTATCTTCGGCGCTCCGGTCAGGGACATGGCGGAAGGCACGCCAAGGGCAAAGATGAGGAATCCCATGATGACCGCAGCTTTTGGCCTGGTCCACCCTTTGTCGATGAAGTAGGCGGCCACAACCTCAAGAAGGGAGATTGCCGATGTCAGGGCGGCGATGAAGAGAAGAAGGAAGAACAGGGCCGACCAGATCGTCCCGCCGGCCATCTTGGCAAAGACGGAGGGAAGGGTGACGAAGGTGAGGCCGGGGCCTGCTCCCGCGTCAACACCAAACGCGAAGACCGCCGGGAAGATGGCGAGTCCGGCCAGGATAGCCACCATGGTATCGATGATGCAGACCTGGATGGCCGCTCCAGGAAGGGTGGTCTGCTTGTCCACGTAGCTGCCGTAGGTGATCATGCAGCCCATGCCCAGGGAGAGGGAGAAGAAGGCCTGCCCCAGGGCGGCAGCGAAGGATTCGCCGGAGAGCTTTGAAAAATCAGGCTTGAGGTAGAACTCGAGTCCCTTGCCGGCTCCCTCGAGGGTCACGGAACGGGCGATGAGGATGAGCAGGATGACGAAAAGGGCAGGCATGAGAATCTTGCAGTACTTCTCGATGCCCTCGCCGATCCCCTTGTAGACCACCCAGATGGTGATAAGCATGAAGGCCGCCTGGAAAATGATGACCTGGGGGGTGTTTGTGACAAAAGCCCCGAAAATGTCACCGGCTTTCCCGGCTGCCGCCTCCGGCATGAGACCGCTGAAGGACATGATGAAATACTTGATGGTCCATCCGCCGATAACACCGTAGAAGGAAAGGATCATAAACCCGGCAAGCACTCCCATCCAGCCGACGATGGGCCAAGCGCCCCCCCTGAGCTTCTCAAAGGAGCCGACGGCGTTCAGCTGTGCCTTTCTGCCGATTGCCATTTCAGCGAGCATGACCGAGAATCCGATAATGAAGATCAGTGCAAGGTATACAAGAACAAAGGCCGCTCCGCCGTATTTTCCGGTAATGTACGGAAAACGCCAGATATTTCCAAGCCCGACCGCCGAACCCGCAGCCGCCAGAATAAAACCGATTCTGCTTCCCCAATGTTCCCGCTGAACGTCCTGTGCCATTTTTCCCATACCCCTCCTTCATTGTCTGTGATCAGATGCTGGAACACGCCAGTACTGTCCAATTCCGGTCTGTCCTGAGCGTCACCCGCCTTTCATTATTGCGTTTGTTCTCTTAATATAGAATAGTCGAAGCATATTATATCACCCTCCGGCCATCTTTCCACTCCATGAAAATGTATTTTCTTCATTCTCCGGTCATTCTGGAGTACAATAGCCCGGAAAAGGAGGAATTTCCATGTGTCTTGCCGTTCCTCATACCATTGAAGCTCTGCTGGGCGAGAACAGGGCGCTCGCGGTGGCCGGCGCCGTCCGGACGGAAATCCGGACTGATCTCGTTGAGGATGCCGCCCCGGGAGATACGGTGCTCGTCCACGCAGGATTCGCCATCGAAAAGCTCTCCCCCGAGGACTCGGAAGAACTGAAGGGCCTCTGGGACGAACTTCGTTCCCTTGCCGGAGAACCTTATGCCCATTAGCGCCCCCGAAGCTGCTTCCCTGCTGGGGAAGATATCCAGGACTCCCCTGTCCGTAATGGAGGTCTGCGGAACCCATACGGTTTCCATCTTCCGCTCGGGAATCCGGTCTCTCCTCCCCCCCACCCTCAGGCTGGTCTCAGGACCGGGGTGTCCCGTCTGCGTCACCGACCAGGGAGAAATCGAGGCCGCCCTTTCCCTTCTCGACCGGGGCGCCGTGGTGGCCGCCTACGGGGATATGTTCCGTGTGCCCTGCGAAGGAGGATCACTGGCGTCGAAACGATCCCAGGGATGCGACGCACGGGTGGTGACAAACGCCATGGAGGTTCTGTCCATCGCCGAAGAAAACAAGTCAAGGGAAGTGGTTTTTCTCGGCGTGGGATTCGAGACCACCGCCCCCGCCACGGCGGCCCTCATAGGCGAGGCCGCCCGGAGAGGGACAAAAAACCTCTCGGTGCTCTCTTTCCACAAGCGGACTCCTCCTGCCGTCGAAATCCTCGCATCTGACCCGGATCTCCGGCTTTCGGGATTTCTCCTGCCGGGCCACGTGTGTGTCATCATCGGGCACGACCCCTTCCGTTTTCTGCCGGATCGCTACAGTCTTCCGGGAGTGATCGCCGGCTTCGGGCCGGAGCAGATTCTCCTCGGCCTCGCGGAGATCGTGAAGCAGCACGAACAGCAGGCTCCTGCCCTTCGGTCAGTGTACGGCACAGCCGTCCGAAAGGAAGGCAACGGGAAGGCGCTCCGTATTCTGGAAGAGGTCTTCGAACACAGGGACGCCTCGTGGAGGGGCATAGGCTCCATTCCAGGCTCAGGTTTCGGCCTGAGAAAGCGCTATGATTTCTTCGACGCCGAGAAACGGTTCAGCCTCTCTCTCCGCCCGGGAACGCCTCCTCCGGGCTGCCGGTGCGGCGAGGTGCTGACCGGGAAGATAATACCCCCGGACTGCCCGCTGTTTCGGACCGCGTGCACCCCGGGTTCCCCCGTGGGCCCCTGCATGGTTTCCGGAGAAGGGACCTGCGGCGCCTACTTTCGCTTTTACAAAGGAGACAGGCAATGAAAGACAAAACAGTCGCCCTCGGCCACGGAAGCGGCGGACGGCAGAGCGCGGAGCTCGTCTCGCACCTGCTCGAGTCCTTCAGGAAGCGGGGCATCGGTCCCGAACTGGAAGACGCGGCCCTTCTTCCCGGAGGCTACGCCATGACGATGGACGGCTTTACAGTGTCGCCCAGAGTGTTTCCGGGCGGCGACATCGGGCACCTGTGCGTCTGCGGATGCGCCAACGACCTCGCCGTCCGGGGAGCGGCCCCGGAGTATCTGGGCATCAGCCTGGTTCTCGAGGAGGGCATTTCCTCCGATGAGGTGGCTTCCTACATGGAAAGCGCAGCCGAAACCTGCGCCGGGCTGGGTATGACACTGGCCGCGGGGGATACAAAGGTTGTCCCCGCGGGGACCGTGGAAGGGATGATCTTTACCGGCTGCGCCTTCGGCCGCATCAGGACTGCAGGGACGCTCTCCATGTCAGGAATGCGCGAGGGGGACGCGGTTATTGTCACCACGTCCATCGGCCGTCACGGAGCCGCCATAGCGTCCTCCAGGTTCAACCTCCCTGTGGATGGCCTGATGAGCGACTGCGCCCCGCTCTGGCCCGCCCTCAATCCCCTTCTTTCCCTCGATGGGCTCCGGTGCATGAGAGACTGCACAAGAGGAGGCCTCGGTACGGTGCTCTGCGAATGGGCCGAGGCCACGGGACTCCATATTTCCATCGGGGAGGAATCCCTCCCGGTGAGCCTCCAGGTACAATCTCTCTGCGACATTCTCGGATTCGACCCTCTCTACATGGCCTGCGAAGGATGCGCCGCCATAGCGGTGGCCTCTTCCGACGCGGAAGAAGCGCTCCGTATCCTGAAGCAGTCGCCCCTCTGCGCCGAGGCGGCCCTGATCGGCCGAGTGTCCTCCGGCGAGCCGAAGGGAATGGTCTCCATGAGAACCTCCATCGGGGGAGAGCGCCTGGTGGATATGCCATGGGGAGAAATCCTGCCAAGGATATGCTGAAATAAAAAAAGCGGGAAGGGAGGCTGTAAAGGCCTCCCTTCCCGCTTTTTTTTCAGTGAGTGAGTTTTTCGTTGATCCGGAGGATCTCAACCGCCCGGCCCGTTTCATCGTCCAGCGTGACGGCCACCCCGTTCAGGGCAAGCCCGTCACCGGAAACCTCGAACCGCGACGGCATCCCGGTGAGAAACTTGGGAAGCACCCCCTCCAGCTTCATTCCTATGGAACTCCTGTGTCCTCCCGTCATACCGGCATCGGTAATGGTTGCGGTGCCTCCGGGAAGGATGTCCTCGTCGGCTGTCTGGACATGGGTGTGGGTGCCGATCACCGCCGCGGCACGGCCGTCGAGATAATGGGCCAGCGCCTTTTTCTCCGAAGTGGCCTCGGCGTGAAAGTCGATAAAAAGCGGATCCTGCCCCGCAGCAGCCAGAAGGGTGTCCGCCTTCCGGAAGGGACAGTCGATGGGGGGCATGAACACCCGTCCCTGGAGATTGGCTACGGCGAGCCTCATGCCGTTTTTCTCCAGCACCGTCAGTCCCTGGCCGGGACATTCGTCGGGGTAGTTCGCCGGACGGACGATCCGCGGCTCCTCCTGCAGGACCGCCACTCCTTCGGGCTTGTCCCAGATGTGGTTCCCCGAGGTCATGCCGTCAATCCCGAGGCTGAAGAGCTCATCGACTATCTTCCTGGTAATGCCCTTCCCGGCGGCTGCGTTCTCACAGTTGGCAAGAACGAAATCAAAAGCGCCGAAACGCTCCCGGAGGAGGGGAAGCACCGCGGCGACAGTTTTGCGCCCCGGGCTTCCCATGATATCCCCGATAAAGAGTATTTTCATTTTCCGCCTATTTCGCGTATTCCGTGGCCCGGGTCTCCCGTGTGACGGTGACCTTGATCTGACCGGGATACTTCATTTCCTCCTCGATCTTCCGAGCGATGTCGAAGGCTATCTTGTGGACCACGCCGTCATCGGAGATATTCGGGGATACCACAACCCGGACCTCCCTTCCCGCCTGGATGGCATAGGCCTTGCTCACGCCGTTGAATCCCTTGGCAAGCTCTTCGAGCTTTTCAAGGCGCTTCACGTAGGCGTCGAGGCTTTCCCTGCGGGCACCGGGCCGGGATGCGCTGACCGCGTCTGCGGCGGCGACGATGACGTCATAGATGCTCTTCGCCTCCTGGTCTTCATGGTGGGAGGCGATTGCGTTCACGATTTCGGGTGATTCGTTGTACCGTCTGGCGAGGTCCGCCCCTATGAGGGCATGGGGCCCCTCAATCTGATGGTCCACCGCCTTGCCGAGGTCGTGAAGCAGTCCGGCGCGGCGGGCGATTTCCTCGTCAAGCCCCAGCTCTGCGGCGATCATGCCTGAAATGTAGGCAACCTCAAGACTGTGCTGGAGTGCGTTCTGTCCGTAGCTGAAGCGGAACTTGAGCTGTCCGAGGGTATGGACGAGCTCGGAGTGCATGTTCTTTATTCCTGTTTCAAGAAGGGCGCTTTCGCCCGCTTCCACTATCTGTTCTTCCACGTCCTTGGTGGCCTTTTCGATAAGTTCCTCAATGCGGGCCGGATGAATTCTTCCGTCGGTCACGAGGCGCTCCAGGGAAAGTCTGGCGATTTCACGGCGGACGGGGTCAAAGCTGCTCAGGGTCACCGCTTCGGGGGTGTCGTCCACAATGAGGTCAACTCCGGCGAGGGTTTCGAAGGTCCTGATGTTGCGGCCTTCCCTGCCGATGATTCTTCCCTTCATTTCGTCCGACGGAAGGTGAACGACGCTCACCGCGGCCTCGGAGGTATGTTCCACGGCACAGCGCTGAATCGCCGTGACGATTATTTCGCGGGCTTTTCTCTCTGCCTCCCGCTTTGCCTTTTCCTCGAGCTCCTTGAGCCTGAGCCCAAGTATGTGCTGGGCATCTTCCTCGGTCTGCCGGAGAAGGATATCCCTTGCTTCCTCCCGGGTCATTCCAGCGATCTGCTCGAGACGCTCCATCTGCTTCCGTTTCGTCTCCTCGACTTCGAGCATGCGTCCTTCCAGGTCATCCTGTTTGCCCTTGAGCTCTTCTTCCCGGTGAGCTACCCGGTCAAGCTTCCGGTCGAGGTTTTCCTCCTTCTGTTCAAGGCGCCGTTCAGCCCTCTGGAGTTCGGAGCGGCGTTCCTTGCCTTCCCTTTCGATCTCCTGACGCATTCTGAAGATCTCTTCCTTGGCCTCGGTGAGCTTTTCCCTTTTGCTCTGTTCCGCTGCCGTAAGGGCTTCCTTCACGATATTCCTCGCCTGGGCTTTCGCACTTTCGAGATTGCGGGCCCCGAGGGTTTTGGAAAGAAGGAATCCCGCCCCCGTACCGGCGGCAATTCCAACGACTATTGCGACCATTGCTGTCAGAAAGTTCATGGTGCTGTAATCACTCCTCAATTTAATTTTCAAGGTGCCATGGTGGGGAAAACATGGTTCCCATATTTTCCGCGCTTCGTATTATTTTACAGGTCAGCCTTCACCCTCACAAGCCCTTTCAGCAACCTTTCTGCAGATGGAAAAGGAAAACCCCCGCCGGAGAAGGCGTCCGACGATTTTTTTCTTTTCCATCCCGCAGCCTGCCCATTCTTTTGCCAGGGCGTCCGCCCGCACTTCCTCTTCGATGGTGTCGAGGGCCTCACGGATAAAGGAGGACTCCACTCCTCTTGCCCTCAGTTCGTCCCTCAGGCGGAGAGGACCCCAGTCCGGATGGGAGTCGGCAAAAAGAAGAGCGTAGGCCCGGTCGTCCAGGTAACCGGCCTCGCTGAACCGGAGTACGAGCCCGTCGGTTTCTTCAGGAGACGCTCCCCTTGCGGCGAGTTTGTCCCGGACCCTTGCCACGGGCAGCACTCCCCTGGAAAGAAGCGTCAGAAGATACCGTTCATGATCGGGGCTTCCGCCGGACGCTTTCCCGTCAGGCCGTTTCCACAAGGTTGAGCGACCTCCCCAGCGCGGCATAGAGACGATCCTTCAGCTTCGGACATGACAGGAACTCAGGATCCTTCTCCGCCAGGCTGAAGGCTTCCTTCCTGGCAATCTCGAGGATGTTCCTGTCACGGATCAGGTCCGCCACGCGAAAATCGGTGATTCCTGACTGGCGCACTCCGCACACTTCACCGGGCCCGCGAAGCCTGAGGTCGGCCTCGGCGATGGCAAAACCGTCTGAGGTGGAGCAGAAGGCTTCGATCCGCTCTCTCGTCTCGGGAGCTGAGGGCGCGCAGACAAGGAAGCACCAGGAGTTCCCGGTTCCCCGTCCCACCCTGCCGCGGAGCTGGTGCAGCTGGGACAGGCCGAACCGGGCGGCGTCCTCCACTACCATTACCGTGGCCTCCGGAACGTCCACTCCCACCTCCACCACGGTAGTGGAAACAAGGAGAGAGATGTCTCCCCTCTGGAAATCGTCCATGACTTTTTCCTTCTCGCCGGCGGGAAGGCGGCCGTGGAGCAGACCGGTTCCGTGGGCGGAAAACCGGCCGGACAAGTCGGCAAACCGGGCCTCCGCGGCGGCAAGATCAAGAGTTTCACTCTCCTCGATGAGGGGGCAGATCCAGTAGACCCTTTCTCCCGCTTTCATCCGCTCTCCGAGGAAGGAGAGGAGGCCGGGAATCTTCTTCGGGGGGATTGCCCTGGTCTCCACTGGCTGTCTTCCCGGGGGCAGCTCGCTGATGACGGAAACGGAGAGGTCGCCGTAGACCGTGAGGGTGAGCGTCCGGGGAATGGGGGTGGCCGTCATGACGAGGACGTGAGGGCTCTCGCCCTTGGACCGGAAGGCGTGCTTCTGGAGGACGCCGAACCGGTGCTGTTCGTCCACGATGGCGATGCCCATCCTGGCGAAGGCCGTTTTCTCGGAGAGCAGGGCATGGGTTCCGATGGCGACGGAAATTTCTCCCGATTCAAGGCCTTCGTGGATTTCGTTTTTCTCCCTCGCCGGGAGGGAGCCGGTGAGGAGGGCACACCTGCCGCCGAGGGCTTCAATCATTGGGGCGAGGCGGAGATAGTGCTGCCGGGCAAGTATTTCGGTGGGAGCGAGAAAAGCCCCCTGGCAGCCTCCGTCCAGGGCGGCAAGCAGGGCAAGCAGGGCTACTGCCGTCTTGCCGGACCCCACATCCCCCTGAAGAAGCCGGTTCATGGGGACGGTGCGTGACATGTCGGCAAAGATCTCTTCCGCCGCTTTTTTCTGGCCTTCCGTGAGGGTGAAGGGAAGCCTGCTTTCGAGACACTCCGCCACAAGCGCGCCGGGGGGAAGGGAGGGAGCGGGGGAAGATCGGTCTCCCGCCCGGCATCTGCGCAGTGCGAGCCCCGCCTGGAGAAGAAAGAATTCATCGAAGGCAAGGCGGCGCCTGGCGGCCTTCCATTTCTCCCTCGATTCGGGGAAGTGAAGTTCCCGAACCGATTCGGCCAGGCCGGGGAGGTCGAGCCGCGACATGAGATCGCCGGGAAGATATTCCTCAAGAGCGGGGAGGAAATCGTCCATGGCGGAGCGGGTCATTTTCCGCAGGGCCTTCTGGGAGAGACCCGCGGTCGATGGGTAGACCGGGACGATGGCAAGGGACTTTTCTTCATCCCCGTCCTCGTCGAGCACTTCGAACTCGGGGTTCGTGAGCTGCACCGAACCGCCCCGAAGGTCGACCCTGCCATAGAAAAGGACTCTCACTCCGGGAAGGAGGATCTTTTCAAGCCCCAGCCGGTTGAACCAGACTGCCCGGGCCATGGTCCGGCCGTCGGAGATGAGGGCAGTGATGACGGAAAGCCCCTTTCGGAAGGTTTTCCGCCGCTCGACGGCAGCAACCCTCGCGGCCACCGATACCGTCTCTCCGCCCCGGAGGGATGACAGGGGGGCGAGGTTCCGCCTGTCTTCGTACCTGGCCGGAAAGAGGAAGAGAAGATCCTCGGCAGAGCGAATCCCGAGCCGGGAGAGCATCGCCTCCCGGGCGGGACCTACCCCTTTCACGAAGCGTACCGGATCGGAAAGGCTGCGTCCGGGCGCATTCACCGTGAGGACTCGTCCTCCTCGGGAAAGGATTCGTCCTCCCCGTCGGAGAGGGAGGCGAATCGTGAAAGAAGGGCCCTGAACTCCGCCTTGAACTCCTGCTTCATCTGGCGCAGGCGATGGAGATCCCGCCGTTCCCTGTCCTTCGCGGAGGAAGCATCGAGAACAATCTGCTCGGCTTTCAGACGCGCCTCGTTGATCAGCGTTTCCGCCTGTCTGCTCGCAGCCTCCTCCTTGGCCTCTGCGCTCTTCTGGGCCATGAGGAGGGTCCCCTGGAGGGTCTCCTTGAGATTCTCGTACTCCCGTATCTGTTCTTCCAGCCGGTCAATGCGCCTCTCCTGCTCGGCGCACCGCATGGAGTATTCCTGGATATCCTCCGCCACCCGGTCGAGGAATTCGTCCACCTCGCTGATTGTGTAGCCTCGCATGGCCCTGGAAAAATACTTGCTTTCGATGTCTCGGGCGGTCAAAAGTTCAGGCACCGTTTTCGTCCTCCCATTCCTCTATCATGGTTTTTCTCGGTGCGGCAAGAAAAATGCCTCCCGCTACCCTTGTTACCGCTCCCCTGTTCGCGTAGGCTACCCCGCAGAGAAAATCGAGAAGACTCTGGCCGGGCTCCCGCTCCATTCCCCTCAGGTCCACGAGGAGCATTTTTCCCTTCCTCAGCGCTTCCGCAAGCTCTTCCTTCCGGTCAGGCCCGGTAGATCCACGGAGGAGGATGAGATCAGCTTCTCCCGCAGCAGGCCGGAGAACCCTTTCCTCCCTTTGCTCCAGGTCGGGACGGAGATAGTCCTCCCCGTCCTCGCTGAACTCGTCTCCTCCGGGGTCAACCAGTCCCAAAAGCGCCATCAGCCGTTCAAGCACGTTTTCACCCCCGGTCCTTCAACGCCGCGCACCGAAAATGGCGGAACCGATGCGCACCATGGTGCTCCCTTCCTGCACCGCCCAGGAAAAATCGCCGCTCATGCCCATGGAGAGTTCCGGAAGGGACAGCCCCGTGGTACTGCGCGCTGACTCGCAGACGGACCGAAGAAGGGCGAAAGCCCTCCGCACCTCCGTTTCTCCCCCCGTGAGAGGGCCGATGGTCATGAAGCCTTCCGGACGAAGAGCGGGACAGCTCTCGAGGATCCAGTGCAGCAGGGTGTCCGCTTCCCCCGGGGCAACCCCGTTCTTGGAGGCTTCTCCGGATGTGTTCACCTCGAGAAGCACGGGAAGTATTTTTCCTTCCTCAGCCGCTATCCTCGAAAGATCTGCGGCCAGTTCCGGGGAGTCAACCGAGTCCACAGCAGCGGCAGCAGATAGGGCCTTCCTGGCCTTGTTCCGCTGGAGATGCCCGATGAGCCGCCACTGCGGTTCGTTTCCCCCGGGCCAGAGGGCTCTTTTCTGAAGAAGCTCCTGGACTCTGTTTTCCCCTACGGAAATCACGCCGCATCGTACCGCTTCCGCGACATCCTCCACGGGACGGGTTTTCGTCACCGCCACGAGAAGGACATCCTCCTCCCGTCTGCCGCTGAGGAGCGCTGACCTTCGAATCTCTTCCCGGACCATCTCCAGGTTGTCCCGAATAGAAGTCACCATAAACGGATTTTCCCTTCCTTTCCGCTCTGAGCATGACGCACGACGATATTCCCCGGCTTCAGTCCTTCAGCGATGAAAAACCTGCCCCCCTCCACTGGAATGCCGCGAACAGCCTGAAAATGGACCACGTTGCCATCGACCTGGAGAACGCCGAGGCGGCCTTCCCTAAGAAGAACTGCCGATTCCGGAACGGAGACACCGCTTTTCTCCCCCGCCTCGAGAATGAGATGAATCTCCCGCGACACCGTTATGGAAGCGGGGAAATAGGGAAGCGTCAGGTAGAGCTTCACTTTCGATTCGTGAAACTGGGCCACCCGGACCTCCGCCTTTGCGGGCCACTCGGTGTCCCTCGTTTTCACCCGGACGAAACCTGCCTTGATGTCCCGCTCCAGGGAGGGGGTCACATCGGCGTAGAGTATACACCGAAGATCCTGGGGCTGGGGGATGAGTTTCCCGATGGGGTGGCCTTTTTCCACATCCCAACCCGAGGAGAAAAACTCCGCGGCAGGAGCCGGAGGCAAAGGCGCCATGCCGCTCCAGAACGATGAATAGGCCCATTGTCCTTCGGCCCCGTCGAGGGCGGGAAGGAAATACCCCGCTTTGCCTGTCTTGAGCGCCATCTTCCCCGACGAAGCGCTGATGACGGCGACTGTCTCACCTTTTCCTACCCTCCTCGGCTGCCGTGAAGGGTAGCTTACAGTGCCGCTCCAGCGGGAGAGGACTTTCTCCTCCCGCCAGAGCAGGATGCCCCTCGCCGGGATCCTTTCTGAGTGGGTATAGGAAACGGCCGAGACTACCTCAGGGTTGAGGAACCCGCGGCGCTCCCACCAGAGGGAATAGACATACACTGCCCCCACGGCGATGAGGAGAATAAGGAAAAAATACAGAAACCTCCGGAACATGACCGGGATGAATTCTCTCAAGACGTCTTCCGCTCCATCTCCCTTTCATTGAGCCACGACCGGGGAGGCTTCCCTTCGCCGAGGAGAGCGGCATTCCCGGCGATAAAGCGGAGCACTCCCTCGAGAGAGGCGTCGTTCACCCCGCCGATGTGCGGGGTCACCACCACCTTCGGGTGGGCGAGGAAAGGGTCGTCCGTGCGGTGGGGTTCCTCCCAGAGAACATCGAGCCCCGCGCCGGCAATCCATTCTTCGCCGAGGGCACGTTCCAGGGCCTGGCGGCTCACAATTCCACCCCGGGCCACATTGATGAAGAAAGCGTCCCTGTCCATGGCCCGGAAAAGAGGTTCGCCGATGATGTTCTCAGTCTCCTGGGTGAGGGCAAGGGCCGTCACGACAAACTTCGCTCCCTTCACCGCCTTTTCGGCGTCCGTGAGAGGGACAAAGGTATCGATGCCCCAGAGGGCGTGATCCGCAGGAAGGGTGCGGTTCACGCCTGTCACCTTCATGCCGAAGGCCTTCATCCGCACCGTGATGGAGCGCCCGACATTGCCGAGACCGATGACGCAGGCCTTCTTTCCCCACAGGGCAATGCCCGGGGGAGTGTAGACCTTCCCTTCGAGGAGCTTCTCCCGGGCACGGAAAAAGCGCTTCGCCAGGAGAAGCATGTGGAGAAAGGCCACTTCGGCGACCCCTTCGGCGTTCCCTGTTCCGATGGAGGGAACATTGCAGGCATAGACTCCCCTGCGGGCACAAGCCTCAAGGTCGATTCCTTCAGCCCCGGCTCCCCACTGCTGGACGAGCTTCAGCGCGGGAGCCCGTGAGAGCAGGCCGTCGTCCACGGTCACGGGACGGACGACAAGCATCTCCGCATCCGCCAGGGCCCCTTTGTCGTCTGCGGGGTCGGCGATCAGGATGTCATGGTCCGCGAAGGCTCCGTCAAGGGCTTCTTTCAGACGGAGGAATTCCTTACCCCAGAACACCACCTTCATTCCTGTTCCTCCCGGTCTCTTCCGGCGTCTTCCTTGTCCCTTTCCAGGGAAGCGAAGGCGTCGTGATTGTGTATGCTTTCGCTGCTGGCAACCCGGATGCTGTACCAGGTAATCCTGTCCTCTGCCTCCAGGTCCACCGCCACATCCCGCAGCACGTCCTCCACGAAGCGCGGCGTGTTGTAGGCCTGTTCCGTAACGAATTTTTCATCTTCCCGCTTCAATAGAGTATACACCGGAGCGGAGGCATTTTTCTCGGCGATGTCCACAAGCTCTTCGATCCAGACAAGTCCCTTCATCCTGGCGGCAATGGTCACGAAAGCCCTCTGGTTGTGGGCCCCCGCTTCGGAAATCTCCCGGGAGCAGGGGCACAGGGTCTGGACAGGCACCGTGACGGAGGTCACCAGGTCAAAGAAGGATTCCCCCTTGACGGCGGTAAAGGAGACGTCGTACCTGGTGAAGCTGCTCAATCCCGTAACGGGGGCCCTTCTCGAAATGAAGTACGGAAAGGAGAAAACGATCTCCGCGCACTCGGCGGAAAGCACACCCCGGAGGTCTTCGGCAATCTGTTCCATGTGCGCCAGGGTCACCTTTCCCTGGAATTCGTGGAGCACCTCGATGAACCGGCTCATGTGGGTCCCCCTGTACTCGTGGGGAAGGGACACCGACATGGAAACGGAGGCCACCGTGTTCTGTATGTTTTCCTTCTGATCAAGGACCACTATGGGGTAGGAAACCCCGCTGACCCCAACCCGGTCTATGGGAATTCGCCGTGAATCCCGCTCGCTCTGGACGTCACGCATGGTCCATATCCTCTGCCGTGAGCACAGCGCAGCTCGTGGCGGTCTCCCAGACTTCCACGGCCCAGAGCCTGCAGTTCGGCCTTCGAAGAGGTTCATCTACCTGCTCCCATACCCACCGGGCGATGTACTCCGCCGTGGGCTGGGGGAGAATATCGTTGAGGTAGGCGTGGTCGAGCCTTGAAATCACCAGTTCTTTCACCAGTGATGAGACTTCGCAGAAATCCGCGATCATTCCCTCCCCGTCCGGCCTGCCCTTCAGGACAATTGCCAGCCTGTATGTGTGTCCATGAAGCCGCTCGCACTTTCCGTGGTACTCCACCAGGTTGTGGGCGGCGTCAAAAGTGAATTCCTTCCGGAGCAGCATGGGGAATCCCCACCTTTCGGGCAAAAATGGGCGCCGGTTCCAACCGGCCCGGAGTACAGGAGCGACAATCATTCCATTATTGATTTTACACCATATCCCGGGAAGAGAAACGACCTTCCGGCTTTCCAATGGCTTCGTCTGCGATAGAGGGCATCCATTTTTCACCTTCCTCTTCTTTCCACAGGGCATTCAATTCCTGAGCATGATTTTTGACCGAAAGTCTGCTTAATAAAGACGATCTTCGTGCTTAAATACGTCTTTCTGTTTTTTATGCAGTACATTTCGCATTTTCTCTTGACTAATGTCCGGAAGGAGTGCTATAAAGTGACATCGTTTTTTTAATTTTTTCGGGACCAGCCGGAAGGAGTTGAACCGAAGTGGAATTCGACAAGGCACGGGAAATTTTCGGAATGTACGTTTTTGACAGGCGGGCAATGAAGGAGAGGCTTCCCCAGCATATTTTCGACGCTCTCATGGCCTCCATCGAGGGAGGCCAGAAACTCGACTCCGCCATGGCGGACATGGTGGCGGCAGCCATGAAGGAATGGGCCCTCTCGAAGGGAGCCACCCACTGGACCCACTGGTTCCACCCCCGGACGGAAATGACGGCGGAAAAGCACATGTCCTTCATGTCGAAAGATGAAAGCGGAATGCCCATCGAGTCCTTCAAGGGCAAGGAACTCATCCAGAGCGAACC
>CAZJAR010000051.1:16233-16460 GCA_964543785.1 uncultured Synergistaceae bacterium
CCCGACGCATCCTCCCTCCCCTCGGGAGGCATCAGGTCCACCTTCGAGGCCCGGGGCTACAGTGCCTGGGATCCGTCGAGCCCAGCCTTCATCATGATGAGCAAGAAGGGCGGCACCCTCTGCATCCCCTCCGTATTCATCTCCTACGACGGCACCCCCCTCGACCTCAAGACCCCCCTTCTCAAGGCCGTCGACGCGGTTGAGACCCGCTCCATGCGCCTCCTCAA